>JAXIOW010000128.1:0-27400 GCA_045403215.1 Nitrospirales bacterium
TTACCAGGTCCGGCTCGTGGCCGAAGGGTTCGCATCCTTCGTGGAAGGGCGATATACCCAGGACCAGGCCCGGATTGACGAACGTTTCCGCGAAACCCAGGCGTTGCTCCGCACATCGTTTGAACACCTCGCTCGGCAAGACGACCAACTCCGCCAGCGCGTCGAGAACCTCGAACGCAAGGACCAGAATTAGGCCTCGCTCCTCCCGCATTCCCCTCGTATTTCCAATCTTGATGTAGGGACGGACACGCGGGTCCGTCCCCGAGGGGTTCATAGACAGGGCGGTCAGTCCTTCTCATCACCCCCGTTCGCGCCCTTCGAAATGCCATAGCGCTTGCACTTCTCCCAGAGCGCTTTGCGCGATAAGCCGAGCAGTTTTGCGGCTTCGGTCTTGTTGTCACGTGTCCGTTCCAGCGCCTTGAGGATGTACTGCTTCTCGAACTGCTCGCGGGCGGCGTCGAGGCGCTCCCCCTGCGTCGCTTTTTTCTCCGCCAGGTGCAAGCCTTCGCTGCAAAAGCCGCACGTCGGCTGCGGCGGTCCCCCGAGATACGGGCAGGAAGGAAACCCGCAGAGGTCCCAGGGCTCAATCTCGCTGCCGTCATGGCTCAGCGTCACGGCCCGCTCCACCGTGTTCTCCAGCTCCCGGACGTTGCCGGGAAAGGAATAGCGCAGGAGCACTTGCTGCGACCGCTGGGAGAAGGCCTTCCCCCGCTTGCCCGTCCGCCTTACCAAGCCCTCCAGGAAATGCTTGGCCAGGACCATGATGTCCTCTTTGCGTTCCCGCAAAGGCGGCAGGTAGACCGGGACCACGCTCAGCCGATAGAAGAGGTCTTCTCGGAATCGTCCGGCCTGCACTTCTTTCTTGAGATCCCGCTGGGTGGCGCAGATGAGGCGCACATCCACCTCGATCGTCTGGTTGCCGCCCACCCGCTCGAACTGCCGCTCTTGTAGCACGCGTAGGAGCTTGACCTGCACCACCGAGGAGATCTCCCCGATCTCGTCCAGGAAGATGGTGCCCTGGTGCGCCAGCTCAAACCGCCCCTTGCGCTGCCGCAGCGCGCCCGTAAAGGCCCCGCGCTCATGCCCGAACAGTTCGGTCTCAAGCAGCGTCTCCGGAAGGGCGGCGCAGCTGACCTTGATGAAGGCGCCGTCGCGCCGCGGGCTGTTGTGGTGGATCGCGTTGGCCACCAGCTCCTTCCCGGTCCCGCTTTCGCCGACGATCAGCACGGTCGAGTCGGTCGGGGCCACCAGCTTGATCTTCTCCAGCACCTCCCGCATCTTGTCGTTCTTGCCGAGCAGCCCCTTGAAGCTGAACCGCCCCTCCAGTTCTTCCCGCAAGGACCGGTTCTCATCCTCCAATTCCAGCACTTTCACCAGGCGCTTGACGATCAGCAGCAGCTCGTCCATCGAGAAGGGCTTGGTGATGTAGTCGTAGGCGCCCATTTTGATGGCTTCCACCGCCGTCTCGACGGAGCCGTGCGCGGTGATGACGACCACGCCGGTCTTGGACGAGACCTCCTTGCAGGCCTGGAGGATCTGGAGGCCATCCATCCCCGGCAGGCGAAGGTCGGTGATGACGATCTCGAACGGCTCCTTCCGGATCAGATCCACACCTTCCAGGCCCGTCGTCGCGACTTTCACCTGGCACCCTTCCGCCTTCAGCGCGTCGGCGATCGAGATGCGCATGAGGGGCTCGTCGTCGATGATCAGAACGTTCGGCTGCGGCATGGCGTCAGGCCTCCTTCCCGACCATCGACCGGACCGCCATGGCCGGCAGCCGCACGGTGAACGTGGTCCCGCGGCCGACCTGGCTCTTGACCGCAATCTCCCCGCCATGCCGCTCGACAATCCCGAGGCTCACCGAGAGCCCCAGACCTGTCCCCTCGCCCTGCCCTTTGGTCGTGAAGAACGGATCGAAGATCTTCGGCAGGACATCGGGCGGGATGCCGCAGCCGGTATCCTCCACTTCGATCGTGCACCACGGCCCGTCGTGACCGGAGCGGACCGTCACGACCCCTTCTCCGCGGATCGCCTGCACCGCGTTGAGGATCAGATTCATGAGCACTTGTTCGAGCATGTGCCGGTCCGCCATCAGGGACGGCAGCTCGCTGCCCAGTTCCCGGCGAAGGCGCACCTGGGTCCCTTCGAAGGCGTAGCTGGTCAGCGTCAAGACCCGCTCGATGACCGCATTGACCTCGGTCGGCGCGAGCTCGGGATTATACTGCTGGGAGAAATCGAGCAGCTGCCGCACGATCTTCTGGACCCTCCGCAAGCCGTCTTCCATCGACGCCAAGTATTCTTTCGCCCGCTCCGGCGAGATGCTCCCCTTGCCGAGGTTGTAGAGGCAGTTCAGGATGCCCCCCAGCGGGTTGTTGATCTCGTGCGCGACCCCGGCCGCCAGTTTCCCGATGGAGGCGAGCTTCTCGGCTTTGAGCACCTGCTGCTCCAGGTGCTTCTTCTCCGTGATGTCCCGCGCGATGCCCAGCACCCCCACGATCCGCCCGCTGTTATCCTGAAGGGGCGACACGCTGACCAAGGCATTGCGCGGCTCCCCTGTCTTGGTCAGAATCTCCACCTCATAGGCCTGCTTGGTCCCGATATCGAGGGTGGTCCGGAGGCGCTTGCCGCGATGCCGCTTGGACATCAACGACAGGTACGGTCGGCCGATCAGGTCTTCCTTCCGGTAGCCCCAACTCTTGACCTTGCTGTTCACGTAGGTGAACCGCTGGTCCAGGTCGAGCGTGTAGATGACGTCGTTGGCGTTCTCCAGCAGGTTCTCGAGATACGTCTTCGTCTCTTCGATCTCCCGGGTCCGCTCCTGGACTTTCACTTCCAGCGACTCGCTGTACTCCTGGAGCTGCCGCTCCAAGGCCTTGCGTTGCGTGATGTCCCGCAATTGCACCATGATGTAGGTCATGGGACCGGTCTCGATGCCCGTGAGGTCCAGCTCCATGGAGACCGGCCGCCCGGCCCGATCGAACACCTTGACTTCCACCGTCGGCGTCTTACTCGCCCCCTTGAGGATCTCCTGCATCAGCGCCGTGACCGCCGGTTGGTACTTGGGCAGGAGGAGGTCGATGAAGCGCCGGCCCACGAGCTGCTCCTCCGGGTACTTGAGGACGGCCTCCTGGCGCCGATTGACCGCGACGACGCCCCCGCCTGGATTCACCATGATCACCGAATCAGCCGCTTCGTCGAACAGGATCTTGTAGCGCTCCTGCGACTCGCGGAGGTCTCGCGTCCGGCGCGCCACCTCGTGCTCGAGCCCTTCCGTGTGCTGGCGGAGACTGGCCGCCATCTGGTTGAAGGTGTCCGCGAGCTTCTCGATCTCATCGCCGGTCGTGATGTTCAGCCGATGGTCGAGCTCGCCCCGACCGAACAGCGCCGCCCCTTCTTGCAGGGCTTGGATCGGCCGCACGATCCGTCGGGCCAGGAAGCGGCCGGCCAGCAGCATCAGGAGGAACACCCCCACTGCTCCGGCAGAGACTTTCTTCAGGAGTTGATCCAACGGGGCATAGGTCTCCGCGGGATCTTGTCGCACGAATGCGATCCAAGCGACCCCGACTCCCCCAAAGCTTTCGGGCGCCAGGGGAATCGGAAACCGGACCGGTGCGAACCCGACGATCGCGTTCTTCGCTCCATGAGAATCGTCCTCGGCCACGACCCAACCCGCAGTCGGCTGGACGATCTGCTTCATCAGAGCGGCGTTAATGGTGTGTTCGTCGGGAGAGAGCAGCGGACAGATCAACGGCCGCCCCGCAGTATTGAGCAGCATGGCGTGCCCATGCTCTCCGATACGGACCTCCTGGATCGCTTTGAAGAGCTCGTCCCGCCGCAGCCGGACGTTGACGGCTCCAACCGTCTCCTTCTGAGCATCATCCAGGATGGGCACCGCCACATCGAGCACGTGGAACCCCAGCTTCTCGTCGAATACGAGGTCGCTCACATAGTTCTGACCTTTCCCCCCGCCGTAAGCCACCCGCCACCACTGCGCCGTGCTCTGGTCATAGTTGGCCTGAGGTGTGGAACTCACCACCAGGGCTCCCTGGCTGTCCGCGACGAAGATGGCGACATATTCCGCTTTCCGGATCCGCAGCCATTCGTTAAGGTAATCCGTCGCCATCTTGTTGATGAAGTCCGGGTATTGGTCCTGGCGCGGCCGCATGGCCCACCGTCGCTCCCATTCACGGACCATTCGACGGATCGCCGGCAAATCCCGCCCGGCATAACTGCGGTTGGCGTCAATGACCGCCCCGCGCAGGATCGGAATCGTGCCCAACTGGCGGGCCTCGCTGATGCCCTGCATGACTTGTAGCTCGATCTTCCCCGCCGCCTCAATCGCGATCTGACGAAAATCTCTTCCGATCGTGTCCCGGATCGCCCGGCGTTCTTCGAGATATGTAATGACGAGAGAAAAGCTAAGGGGCAGGAGCCCGATCAGCACCATGGCGGTGATGATCCGGCGCTGGAGGCTCTGACGTCGGTTGGAGTGTTTCAATTTGGTAACACCATGGTGGCTTATAACTATTCATTTTCCTTGGAGTATTCTGAATTGTCAAGTGGAGGTAACAGCCTCAGCGACGACGCAAGAGCTTACCAGGGGTTCCCTTCCAGAGGATCAGGAGCGGGCTAGCCACAAAAACCGACGAATAGGTCCCGACGATGACGCCTAGGAGCAAGGCAAGGGAGAAGTCGTGCAACACTTCCCCGCCGGCCAGGGTTAGGGGAATAAGCACCAGAATGACGGTCAGCGACACGACAACGGTCCGGCTCAGGACCTGGTTCACGGCATTGTTGATGACCGTCTCAAGAGGGTCCCGGTGACGCATCTTAAGATTCTCCCGGATCCGGTCGAAGACCACGACGGTGTCTGTTAGGGAATACCCCGCCAGCGTCAGGAGCGCGGTGACGATCAGGAGCGTGATCTCCTTGTCCAGCACGTAGAAGGCCCCCAGCACAGCCAGCACGTCGTGAAAGGTGGCGATCGCCGCCGCAATCCCGAACCGGAACTCAAAGCGGGCCGCGACGTAGATAATGATGCCCAGCATCGAAATCGAGATGGCGATGAGCGCGTCCTTCTGGAGCCTCTGCCCGATGGTGGGGCCGATCTCATAACTGGAATCGACGACGAAGGGGTTCGACGGGAAATCCTTCGTGAAGATCTCCAAGACCTTCTCGGCGACCTTCTCCTCGATGGTGGTCTGGGCCTTGACGCGGATCAGGAGCTTGTTGCCTTGGGTGATATCCTGGATCTCAACCTCCCCGAACCCGTGACGGCCCAAGGCCTGCCGGGCCTGTTCGATCGGAATCGGCTGGTCGAACTTCAACTGGACGGCCGTCCCGCCCGCGAAGTCGATCCCCAGGTTCGCTGCTCCGCGCCAGATCTGGACCAGGGCGAGCAGGCCGACGAGTGCCAGCACGCCTGACAATGCGAAGGAATACCTCCGCAGCCCCATGAAATCGATGGACGTTTTGCCGAGGATCTCCAGCATGTCAGCCTCTAGATGCTGAGCCGTTCCATCCGCCCGCGCCGGCTGAGCAGGTCATAGATGACTTTCGTCCCCACCAGGGCGGTAAAGAGGTTGATCGCAATGCCTAAGCAGAGGGTGACGGCAAAGCCCTTGATCGGGCCGGTACCGAACAAGAACAGCGCGAAGCCCGTGATCAGCGTGGTCACATGCGAGTCCACTATGGTCAGGAACGCCTTGTCGTAGCCGGCGTCCACGGCCGGCCGGACCGGCTTGCCCGTCCGCAGTTCCTCCCGGATCCGCTCCAAGATCAGCACGTTCGAGTCCACTCCCATCCCGATGGTCAGGATGATCCCGGCGATACCTGGCAGGGTGAGGGTGGCATTGAGCCCGGTTAGCGCACCGACCAGACAGACGAGGTTCAGCATGAGGGCAAAATCCGCGATGGTGCCGGACATTCGATAATAGACCAGCATGAAGAGGACCACCAGGATGCCGGCGATCACGGTCGACCGAACGCCCTTTTCGATGGAGTCCCGTCCCAACGAAGGCCCGACCGTCAGATCCTGGATGATCTTCACCGGAGCCGGCAAGGCGCCGGCCCGAAGGATGATGGCCAGATCGTTCGCCTCCTCCGTGGAAAAACTGCCGGTGATCTGGGCTTGGCCCCCACCAATCCGCTCCTGAATGACCGGCGCCGAGTAGACTGTATTGTCCAGGATGATGGCCATGCGCTTCTTGACGTTTGCCGCCGTGATCCGTTCAAAAAGCTTGGCGCCGGTGCTGTCGAAGGTCACCGACACATAGGCTTCCTGGAACTGGCCGAACGCCACAAGGGCGTCTGTCAGCACGTCGCCCGTCAGGACCACTCGTTTCTTGATGAGATACGGCGTCTTCGTCACCCGCCCGGTCTGCTTGTCCACGTTCCGCTCGAAGAGGATCTCATCCTCGGGAGGGATTTGCGGCCCGAATTCCTTCAAGATCTCTTCTTCCTTCCCTGCAGGAACTCGACTCGGCAGCTCGCGCGCGACCTTATGGTCCTCGTCCAGCATCTTGAATTCCAATAAGGCCGTATTCTTGATGAGGGCCTTGGCCCGCGCCGGGTCTTTCACGCCAGGCAACTGCACAACGAGCTGCCGAAGGCCCTGCTGCTGGATCAGCGGCTCGGCCACGCCGAATTGGTCCACGCGGTTGCGGACGGTTTCGAGGGCCTGGCTGACAGCCGCCTTCTTGATCCGCTCGGCTTCGTCGGGTTTCAGGGCAAGGACCAGCGTGCGATCGCCGGACGACCGCCCGCTCAACGTCGGGAACTGCTCGTCGGTCAGGTTGAGGACAGCGTCCTTGGCCTCCGGCGTCGAGAGCGCAACGGTGATCTCGGTCGGGCCGGTCCGCTTGACGCTCTCCACCTGGAGCTTCTTCTCGGCGAAGAGCTCCGTCATGTTGGCGACGTCGCGATCCAGCTTGATCTCGATCGCGCGTTCCGCCTCCACTTCCAGCACCAAGTGGATGCCGCCCTGCAGGTCGAGGCCGAGCGTGATGCCCTTGTTGGGCAGGTGCTGTTTCCACCACTCGGGCATGGCGGAGAACAGCGGCGTGGAGGGCAAAACGAACACCAGCGACACGAGCACCGCGATGCTTAACAGAATTAAGCGCCCCGCGACGGGTTTCATATGCGGCACCTGTCAGTCAACTGATTCATCCCCGCGCACTCGGAGAATATGGTCCCGGGCAACCTTGATCTTGGCGTTTTCGGCCACCTGCAAGGTCACGGTCTCCTTGCCGACGTTCGTCACCGTCCCCCAGATCCCTCCGCTCGTCACCACCTTGTCTCCTTTCTTGAGCTGACTGATCAGGGCCTGATGCTTTTCGCGCTGCTGCTTCTGCGGCCGGTAAATCACAAAGTAAAAGATGACGACGATCAGCACGAACATCGGCAGCATCTGGGCGAGCTGCTCCCCGACCGACGGCGCGGGTGCCTGGGCGGGGGCTTGCGCGAGGGCTAGCAGGAACATGCCCCTCATGTCTGGCACGCCTCCCGGTTTGCATAAAACTGGTCCCGAAATTCGGCCAGCCGTCCTTGACGGATCGCGTCCCGCAAGCCGGTCATCAAGGTCGCAAAGTAATGGAGGTTATGTAGGGTATTGAGACGAACCCCGAGCATCTCTTTCGCCAGAAAGAGGTGGCGCAAGTACGCCCGCGAATAGGAACGACAGACTAGGCAGGAGCAGGTCGGATCCACCGGCGATTCGTCCCGCGCATACTGGGCGTTCTTGATCAACACCCGCCCAAACGAGGTGAACAGCCAGCCAGTCCGGCCGTGGCGGGTGGGCATGACACAATCAAAGAGATCCATGCCGCGGGCGACTCCTTCGATGAGGTCCTCCGGCGTGCCCACCCCCATCAGATACCGTGGGGCGGACTCCGGCAACTCGGCCACCGCAGCGTCAAGCGCGGCGTGCATCACCCCTTTGTCCTCCCCCACGCTCAAGCCGCCGAGTGCATACCCGTCGAACCCGATCTCCACCAACGCGGCGGCCCCCCGCGCGCGCAAGCCTGGATAATGCGCCCCTTGGACAATGCCGAAGAGCAATTGATCGGACCGGCGACGCGCATCCCGACTGCGTTGCGCCCATTGCGTCGTCCGCCTGAGCGCGGCTTCGGCGGCGTCCTCCGCCGCGGGATACCGCAGGCATTCGTCGAGGGTCATGGCCACATCGGCGCCGAGCGATTCCTGAATCTCGATCACGCGCTCGGGCGTCAGGTGATGCAGTGAGCCGTCCAGGTGGGATTGGAACGTCACGCCATCGTCCGACACCTTGCAGAGGGGCGCCAGACTGAACACCTGGTAGCCCCCGCTGTCGGTCAAGATCGACCGCGACCATCCCATGAACCAGTGCAGACCGCCCAACTCCGCGATCAGCTGATGGCCGGGCCGGAGGTACAGATGGTAGGCGTTGCAGAGGACCATCTCAAAGCCGAGCCCGGCGAGGTCTTCGGAGGAGAGCCCTTTGACCGTGGCCTGGGACCCCACCGGCATGAAGGCCGGAGTCTGGACCACGCCGTGCGCGGTCCAGAGCTCGCCGACACGTGCCCGTGAATGCCCCTCCCTCTGCAGGACCCGAAATCCGTGAGCGACCATCACATCCTTTCGGGAGCGGAAACGCCCAGGACGGCCAGCCCGTTCCGGATGACGGCCTGGACGCCCCGGAAGAGGCAGAGCCGGGCGGCGGTCAGGGCGGGCGTCAGGGTTTCGCCCTTGCGCGCCTGCTCTGCGTCCTGAGCGGCAGGCTGCAGATGGTCTTGACCGTCCAGTTCGCGCTCCAATAGAGGAGGAAGGATGCGGTGCTTGTAATAGTAGGCATGGAGACGGGCGGCAAGGTCTTGCAGATAATAAGTCAGCCGATGCGGTTCGAGCGCCTGGGCGCTCGCTTCCACCAGCGCGGGGTACTCTGCCAAGGGCTTGATCAGCTCCAGGTCATCCGGCGAACTCAGCACGGTCCAGTCCACCTCGCTTGTGCGGGGGAGGGGGACGCCCCGCTCGGCGGCGACCCGGAAGAGACTGGCGACCCGCGCATGGGCGTACTGCACGTAGTAGACGGGATTCTCGGCGGACTGCTGTTTGGCGACCTCCAGGTCGAAATCCAGCTGGCTGTCGGCCCGCCGGGTCAGGAAAATGAACTTGGCCGCATCCGCTCCCACTTCCTCCACGACTTCACGCAGCGTGATCAGGTCGCCTGCCCGCTTCGACATCGTCACGCGCCGACCGCCGCGCAGCAAGTTCACAATCTGCACCAGGATCACTTTCAAGCGGTCTTTCGGGTAGCCGAAGGCCTGCACCACCGCCTGCATGCGGGGAATGTAGCCATGATGATCGGCCCCCCAAATATTGATCAGGAGATCGTATCCCCGGTCCAGCTTGTTCCGATGATATGCGATGTCGGATGCCAGATAGGTAAACTCTCCATCCTGCTTCCTCACAACACGATCCTTATCGTCGCTGAACGCCGTGGACCGGAACCACAGAGCGCCGTCTTGCACAAACAGATACCCCTGTTGTTTCAACCAATCGAGCGCCTGTGAGACAGCTCCTGAATCGAACAGATCTTTTTGTTCGCTGAACCATCGGTCGAAGCTGAGGTTGAACGCTTGTAGATCAGCCTTGATGCCAGACAGCAACTGCGTACATGCCCAGCTGGCCACGTTGTCTGGGATAGGTTGTTCGGCGCGCAGCTGATTAGCTAAATCACGGATATACGCACCTTGATAGCCATCTTCAGGCAAACTAGGCTGATTCTCGTAAACTGCGGTCACCGATGCAGCCATGAGACGTACTTGCCGGCCGGCGTCGTTGATGTAGTATTCCGTGGTCACCTCGTATCCGGTGGCCCGGAGCAGATTCGCCAGGGCTCCGCCGACGGCGGCGCCGCGTCCGTGCCCCACGTGCAAGGGGCCCGTGGGGTTGGCGCTCACGAACTCCAGCAGCACACGCTGGCCCTGTCCGAGCGTCGACCGCCCGTATTGCCCCCCCTGCGCTTCGATCTCCGCCAGAACCCGGAACCACAGCTCCCGCTTGACCGTCAGATTGATGTAGCCGGGGGGCGCCACCTCGATGCGCTCCAGAACTTCCGAGTGTGAGCGCAAGCGCCCGGCGATGATCTCGGCGATCTCCCTGGGATCCCGATGCTCCGTGGCCGACAGGTTCATGGCTACCGTTGTGGCGAGATCCCCCCACGCAGTCTGTTTCGGGACGTCAAGCGCCAGAGCGGGTACGGCGGTGAGTTTCAGATCACCCGACGCCCGCGCGTCTTCGAGTGCCTCCCGTAACGTGCGGAGGACTGTCTCCCTCACGACCCCCACCGACATCGACGAAACACCCCATACAACTGCGGCCCTCGAGAACCCCCCGAGGGCCGCCAAAGTGGGCTGCAATCTAACATAAACGCTCGCACATCGCAAGGACAGACAGGTCAGGTCCCGATCCATTTTTGCGCCTGGGCGAGGTCCTCAGGCGTATTGATGTTGAAAAACGAGCGCAGTTGGGGGTCTGCGTCCCTGAAAGCGGCCTCCGGAATCCGATGCACTCGGAGCTCCGGACTCATGCAGAGGTCCTGCATCTTCAGGCGGCCGGCTTCGACCATGGAGCGGAGGACCGGCAGACAGGTTTTCGCGTACGTAGCGTGCATGGGCTGGAGCTTCCCTGCCAGATCCGGAATGACGATGTCGCCGGACAGGGCCTGGTCGAGGACTACGCGGATCGCGGCGGGCGAGAGCCACGGCATGTCGCTGGCGGCGGCGAAGACCCGGTCGTGCGAGGCGAAATGGAGGCCCGTGTACAGCCCGCCGAGGGTGGCGCGCCCCGGAATGAGGTCCACGACGACCTTGACCCCCAGCGACATGAAGGGTTCCGTCGCATCCGCGACGATCAGTATCTCTTTGAAGAGACCCTGGTAGGCATCGATGACCCGCTGGATGCAAGGACGCCCGCCGATCTCAAGAAAGCGTTTGTCGATGCCGAACCGTCGGCTTTTTCCCCCTGCGATGATCAGTCCGGTCAAGGGTTCCACGCCTTTCTAGTGAAATAAAAAAGGGGGGTGGGCCGGCCCACCCCCCTTGGAATCCTCACCCACCCGTTTACCGGGCAGCTCGGCTCATCATTTCTTCTTCATCATCTCCCTTTTGGTAGCCCGGCGGCGGAGGATCCACCCTTCCGCGATGATCATGCCGACCGCCATCAGGATCGGATACACTTTCGCCTCAATGGGAACCGGCGGCTCCAGAATGGTGTAGTAGAAGGCCGACAACGCCATCTTCAGCCCGGCATCGCCATTATGGCCGTCCCAGGCGAAGAAGACGGTCGGAATGTACTTCCCCGCTTCAAACTGAACATCGTTATCCTTGTCATCAGTCTGGAGGGCTCGCTTCATGAGGACGGTCCACCGCCCGTCTTTGAACTCACCCCTGACCAGTTTCAAGTCCCCGGTGGCCCCCATACGGTCTTCGAGCGGCTTGTCCCACCCAGAGCCTGTATAGGCCTTCAGCGTCCCGTCGGCCTCCCACTTCCAAATGTCCATATGCCGTTTCTCTTCTCCAAACAGGAAGCGCGGCTTCTCCGGAGGAGTGATCTCCTGCCACTTGGCCGGGAACTGGATGGCCAACGCGTCGTTGTACACCGTGTAGGTATTCTGCTTAGCAGCGATCGAATTGGCCTCACCGGCCACCGGAGGTGCTTCTTCAATGGGCACCACGGTGACGCCCCGCTCGACCTGGCTCTTCGTGCGGTCGTCCCACTGGATCAGGAACGCGATCTCATTCTTGTTATACATGGACCGGATCCAGAGATCGTCGAGCCGGTTGACGAAGTTCCGCGGCTTGTGGGTGATCTGCCCGCCCAGCCCGATGATCCGTCGCGGGCGATCCTGCCATTGCTTGTCATTGGGGTCCGCTGGAATCTCCCCTTCGATGGGACTAGACGGCACGACGAAATTGGTTTTCGGCTTAGCCGTCAGGGGATCCATCTCAAGCAACCTGGAGAAGGGCTCGCCATCTTTTTCGCGCTCGCACACCGAAGTGACGAAGTTGGCGATGTGCCACCGCTCCTCAACCGTCGTGTTGTCGGCGAAGGACGGCATGGGCGTCCCGTTCACGCCGGTTGAGAAAGTCCGGAAGATGTTCTTCACGTTGTACGGATCTTCTCTGCTCCCCCGGAAATTCCAACACTTATGCATGTTCGCCGGCTGGATCGGGAATCCCCAGTCATCCTTGAGGTTGAAGGGGTTACCATCCCCGCGGCCCTCCGCCCCGTGGCACTCAAAGCACTTCTTCTCGACAAAGAGGTTGGCGCCTTTTTCGATGCTTTCCTTCGAATACGGGATTGGCTTCAGGTCCTTGCTGCTGAAGTCCACGACGGTAAACGTCTCAGTTTTGTCGTCGAACTTCCGATCTTTCACCAACTGCGTCGTCACGAAGGACAGGACCTGCAAGCGCTGCTGCTCGGTCAGGATGCCATCCCAAGGAGGCATGCCTGAACCCGGCAAGCCGTGAGTTACAGTATCAAACAAGTCATTCTGACCAGCAACCGGCTTCGTGGGGTCAAACAGAGGTAACTCTCCGCTCGCCGTGTGTCGGATCTTGAAGGTCCCCTGGTTGAAGTTGCGCGGCCGTGGCCAGAGCCGATCGGCGCCAGGGCCGTCTCCGGCTCCATCCACCCCGTGGCACCAGACACACTTGCGGAAATAAATCTTCTTGCCGTCTTCGATCATCTGGGGGGCAGGCTGGGCAGGGTTGGTCCCCTTAATGAACCCGGGTGACAACCCGCTATCGGCCTTCACATCGCCTGTCGCCCACAGAACGGCGACTCCAGTCCCTAATCCGACGGCGATCGCCATGATGGCGATCATGAGCCCTTTCCGCGTCACTTTAGAGAGATAACGGTTCATTGCTCTATACCCCTAAGATGGTAGGGATCGATTAATCCCATGTCCTTGGATAGTAGCCGGTATGCCAATATTCAAAAAGGATGACCTTCCAGATCTCATCGATCGTCAGGTGTTGTTCCCACTGCGGCATGACCGAGGCCCACGGGAAGGCTTCACGCGGAAGGCCGATTCCACCCTTTGACACGCGCCAGAACACGAAGGTCTCCTGAAGCTGGGCGATCGTCCCGGCATCAGTAAAATTGGCCGGAATGGGATTGAAGGCGAAGGCGAACATGCCCCGGCCGTTCAGATTATCGCCGTGGCAGAAGTGGCAGTTCTGGAAGAAGATCTGCCCGCCTTCCCGTACGTATTGCAGGAATTGGGGCGCCTTCTCGTCCCACGGATTGCCGTCGATGTATTTCTTCTGGACCGTTTCGGAGTATTTCCCGTCGTCATCCACGCGATACGGGTTGCTCGCGGTCTGGAGGACGAAGGTCTTGCCGTGCACTTTGGTGCTTGCCGGTGGCGCAGGGTGTACCGTGCGCAGCTCGATCGGCTCATCTATGCTCGGCTTCATGTTGTTGTAGCTCAGGAAGCCGACCAGGAAGGGCAACAGGACGACAGTGACCGTCCGGATGATCCGCGTCGTCGGAGTCTTCGCATCGACCGCGGCGATGAGGGGCTTTCGAAAGTCTTGCCACGACGCTTCCGTGGAGGACACCCACATGAAGATCCCGATCAGAGTCATGGTGCCATAGATAGCCCGGACGCTGAAGGGAATGGGCGGATAGATCCGGTACCTGAAATAGATGATGGAGAATAGAAAGAGCCCGGTCGCCTGGGCAAGCTTGTTGACCTTGATCCCCATCTTCTTGTCCAGAAGATAGAAGCTCCAGATAAACAGGAGGGCAAGTCCTCCCATTTCGATCAACATCTGCATGGGCATGTAGCCCTCAACTAACTTCCCTGACAACATTTGCCATATCACGTCAAACATGTCTGATCTCCTAAAGTCTTGCGTCCGGTCAGATCAGGTCTCAGCCGCCTACTCGATTTTCGGTGGCGCCTTTCCTTCTTCCAATTGCGACAGGTAATTGATGACCTTGTTGATCGCCGCGGCGTTGAGCTTCTTCCCGAAATCCTTCGGCATGATGTTGTCCGGGAACGGCTTCACGACGTACGTGCTCGGATTGACAATGGACTCCATGATGTATTCCCGCACGCTTGTGGCCTTGCCTTTATAGGCCGGATCCTTCAAGCGCTGCGGCGCATTGGTCTTTTCCACCAGCTTGGGTCCGACGACCCCCACTGCACCGGGGATGCCCGGGATGGTGTGGCACGCAAAGCACAGCGCCTTGATAAAGATCTCATTGACCGGCTCGTCCCCTGTCACCACCGGAGCACCCGGTGCTGGCGCACCCGCCGGTGCCCCTCCAGCCGGTGCCGCCTTGGGTCGGTCTGACTCTGGGATAAACTTCTTATACGCGTTCTCGATCTCATCCGGCGTCGGAGGTTCGGCCCCTTCACGAGCAAAGAGCCAGGTGTCAACGGCGATGAGTTCGTCGAAAGTGAGCGCAATTGGCGGCTTGTGGATCGCCGGCATGGGACTTTCGCGATCATTCGACCCCTTCACCCCAAAGCCAGCCACCACATAGCAGTTGGGGCATGCATGTGATTCTGCGATGTACTCAGCCGCCGTCTGAGCTGTCCCGCACCCAGAACACGCCTCCTTTTGTACCGTATCTCTCTTGCTGGGATCGGCCTGACTATAGCGGGGGTCCTTGAGCTGTTCCAGCGCACGAGTCGGAACCCCGAACAGGTTGGGCGCCCGCTCACTGAGGAAGCCCTTCTGGAACCCATGGCAGAGCGGACACTGCCCCTTGCCGATGGCGCCTTGCGTGCCGCTTGCTCCAACCGCACCGAAGATGATCTTCTCACCAAGGTCCGCGCGTTCCTGCACCGACATCTGGCGGACGTCCGCCGTCTTCTCCTCGGCCGGAGGCGGATCGGCTTTCACTTGCGGCAGCCAGTTCCCGAACCCGGCCAGACACGCCGCCACGAAGAACATGAAGCCGCCGATCTGGAGGAGGACCCTCACGCCCTTGAAATACATGGCCATCATGAAGCAGGCAACCGTAAACATGACGAGAGAGACCGGCAAGAACCGCGGCTCGCCAGGGACACCCAGGCTTTCATCGTTGAAGTTCATGGCATAGTTGGCGATCGCGATAAAGAGCATCGAGTATCCGAGAAGACCGATCACGCTCTTGAACACGATCTCGCCCCGACGAGGATCGTTTTTCCGGCCGAATTGGAAGTACAGCATCAGGATGACGATCACTAAGCCGCCTGGCCAGCCCAAGGAAAACGCTTTCCGCATCAACTGCGCGGCGCCGGATTCCGGCAAGAGGGCAAAGATAGCCCCGACGGTCACGGCGATGGTCAACGCCGTGATGCCGCCCAATACCTTCGCGTTAAACATTCACGCCTCCATCGAGGCCCACCGCGAGGGTCTTCCCCTCGCGGCTGAGCTTACCTTTATCCTTTGTTAGCGATTTGCTCGATACTTTAAGGCTTAGTGGCTTCCAGCCGGGAACGGAACCTTCTGCCCAACAGGGGCCGTGACCGGAGCCTTCTTGACGCCCAACGATCCGAGCCAGAAGACGAACAGGATCGTCAACCAGAAGAACAGCACGTTGAACGAAATCATGTTCGCGCCAAACCCAATGGTGTGGGTGAAGGCCCACGGCGAGTTGTCGCGCATGATCTCATTGACGTGCCAGAAGAGCCGCACGGACGACCGGATATAGCCCATGAGCCCCATCATCCAGGTGAACGCCGTGGCTAGCATGATCAGGGCATACTGAGACCGGACCGAGATCTGTCCCCACGCAATCGGCCCGGTATCCTTTGCCCCCTTCAACATTATCGAGTTAAGGATCACTCCTATGAACAGACACGACAAGGTCGAGGCCACCTGTGGTACGGAAAGGCCTACTCGCACATTGGCCGGAATATAGTATCCGTAAATGGCCAGCCAGTTGATGTTGATGAAGGCCATCGTGAACAAGCCAAACAGGAAGGCGTTCCCCAGCGGGGCCCACTTCACCGTGGGAATCTTGTTTCCCCGTTGATACATGATGAAGCTCAATACCGTCGTGGTGATGATGGTATTGATGGCTCCATTCTTGGCTGACATGACCCCGTAATTCCCGAGCACCGGATGCTGCTGACCGCCCATGGCTTTCAACTCAGCCGGTGTCATGACTATCGTGTGTGGCGTCAGCCACACGATGAAGCAGGTAATGAGCACGAAGACCATGTACTTGATGTACTTCTGGTAGCGCTCGGCCCCACGCATCCGCTCCATGCCTTGCCAGAGATAGTAGTTAGCGGTGAGGAAGAGCGCCCCAATCATTACCGCCTGGATGATGAAAAGCCAGGCCAGAAGACCGCCCATCAGCGTGATCCCCATCTGCTGCCGGTACGCGTACACCTCGCGCATGAGCCAGTAACCGGCGAAGGGGAGCGGGATCAGGAAGCACACCCCGATGAACATCGCCACATAGCCCATCCAGTCATAGTGCGCCCGCTCTTCATCGGTCTTCGCAGTCAGGAACCGGTAGGCCGCGTACGCCGCGACCACGCCGCCACCGAACGCCATATTTCCTAGAAGGCGATGCACGTTAATGGGATTCCAGAGGGTTGTATGGATGACGTGCCAGACGTTGCCCAGATACCGTCCCTCAGCGTCCACGCCGGCAGGCGACTGCATGAAGGCGATCCAGGAGTTGGCCAGCATCATGAGAACGGTTCCGATCACATTCAGAATCACCGACATGCTGACGTGGATCCACTTCAGGAATCCTTCACGCATCTTGTCCCAGGCGTAATAGTAGATGTACAGCGTGCCGCTCTCCGCTATAAAGAGCAGCGCGTAGGTAGCCATCACCGGCCGGAAAATGCTCGAGAGATATGTAAAGAAAGTGGGATAAAGCGTGAGGAAGGTAAAGATGACGATCCCACCCAAGAGCGCCGTGAGGGAATACGCGGTCAGGCTAATCTTGACGAAGTCATAAGCGAGTTGGTCGTATTTCCGGGAGAGAGCCTTGTCCTTGGTGATGACCCCCAGATACTCCACGATCATGCAGAAGATGGGGACAGCCAACACAAAGCTTCCGTAGTAGAGATGTTGCTGAAGGGTCACCCAAAGTATTACCCGGCTCTCAAAGTTGTAGCGTGGGTAATCTTTGGGAGTGTCGGTCGTCTTGGGAGCAGGCGCCCCGATCACCGGCCCTTCGGTCTTGTACCAGACATCACGCGACTTCTCGACCGGTTTGGCGTCGGTCGATACTGCTGGCGGCGCCGTCGAAGCCGCCGGAGTTGGCGTGTCACCGGCTCCCGCGGGGAGCGATAGGAATAAGGGCAGGAACAGCAGCCCTACAAATGTCCCCAACGCCAAGAAAGCCCAAAATTTCTTTCGGGCTTGCTTATTCAAGGTAGCCATGGCTTGCCTCCCTCTACACTCACAGTATTGGTCACAGATCCCACCTATTTCCGGAACAGGTAGAAGTAATCCAGCCCTTGGATATCCATCGCGAACCAATCCAAAAACGTGAAATAGGCCGTCGCCAAGATTAACGAGCCGATTGCAAACGCGATCTTCTTTCCCGTACTGATTTGACCAGCTTGCTCAGCCATTACCCCCTCCACTCACCGAAATTTCCCAATAAATTAATTTGCCGCGCCGTCGTCCGGCCTCATGCGATCAGCACGGACACTGAATCGCATTGAACCAATAGAAAAACCAAACACCGAAAGCGAATGTGAGATAAAATATGAACTTCCCCAGTCTGAGGAGGGAGAAATAGATTGTAAATTTGCCTAGACTGATCTTCCACTCCGGGTATTTTACAGGTTGAGTCTCAGCCGCGACATCTGCCATGGCAGCCCTCTTTATCCTCTAATAATCATAGTGGGTTGCACACAAACCAGATAGTTCTTAACTTCCAAGCCCTTGACAGCCATCAGGGATTATGCTACTCAAAATCCCGGTTTTAAAACGGACATCCCAGATGGGCAAAGACCCGAGATTATTTGACATTATAGTTTTGGCCGGTATGGTTGTCAACATTATTCTCGCCGTCTTCCTGTTGATCTATTACTTCGATTTATTATAAAGTTAGCTCGTCTTATCACCCCTGTAGGTTAGGGCTTCTGACCCACTCTTGGCACAGCGAAATCCAATCGTCGTATCCCTGAAATCCGGGACCATTTTGAGACGGACCGTCAACCTCGTTTCCGGCCCAATCGTTCCCCAAGACGCCCCCCTGATAACTTTAAAGCTACCGGTCGGCGGGCCCTTGGGATTCGGCGAAGTGTCTCGATACGCGTCTTCCTGGTACCAGTCTGCCACCCACTCCATGACGTTCCCGGCCATGTCATAAACCCCGTATGGGCTTTGATCTAAAGGAAAGCTTGCGACGGGAGCCGGGAACTTAAACGGGTCTGGGTTGCCTGTGTTCGCCGCGCCTGTCTTGTCCTGGTTGCCCCAGGGCCACAAGAGACCGTTGGGTCCCCTGGCGGCTTTCTCCCATTCGGCTTCACTCGGGAGCCGCGCGCCCCGGTAGCGACAATAGGCGTCAGCATCCTCCCACGACCCATAGACGGCTGGTTGTGCAGGAGCGCTCAACTTGTCGAAGTGCTTTACGTAGCGGGAGATCGGCTTCCGATGGCCTGTCGTTGTAACAAAGGCCGTATAGGCGCCATAAGTCACCTCATAACGATCGATCCAGTAGGCATCGAGCAGGACCCGGCCCTCAGGCTTCTCATCGAATCCACCACCGTTGTAACCCCTCAGAAATTCACCGGCCGGTATGAAGACCATATCTTTCTTAATCGGCACGGCTGTGGCGGCAGTGTCCTGGGAAGGTTTTGCCTCACTGTCGGGATGGTCAACTTGGATGTTGCTAGGCTTGAGAACGTCGAGAATGATCCCGCCGATGGGGAAGCCGGCAAAAATCACCACGACCACAAAGAATGCCCATGTAAGTCGCTTGTCCAGCATGGATCTGAAAGAGCAAACTCCAACCTGTTTAGTTAGGGCCCGCTCTTGGCACAGCGAAATCCAATCGTCGCATCGGTCCTCCAAAGCTTCGCCTGAAACCGCTTGGAGACCCGGGCACCGTTCGGGGACTCACGCCAAGACCCTCCCCTGATCACCTTGTTCTGTCCTTCCGCCGGTCCCTTGGGATCGCGATAGGGACTCTTGGAGTAATACTTGTCATCGTAGGTGTCATGGACCCATTCCGCGACATTGCCAGCCATGTCGTACAATCCGTAGGGACTCCGTCCCGCTTCGAATTTCCCCGGCGGAGCCAAGTACCTGTAACCGTCCTCTTCGCCTTCCAGGTTGGCATGCATCGGCGCTAGCGTGTCGCCCCATGGATACTGGCGATTCCCTTCCCCCTTGGCCGCCTTTTCCCACTCGGCCTCCGTAGGGAGACGTTTGCCTGCCCACTGGCAATAGGCTACCGCGTCCGACCACGACATCCCCATTGTAGCCAATTCCGGTTTGAGTATCTTCGATATATCGTCATCAAAGACAGGGACAAAGGGCTTGCCTCGCTTGGTAGCCCTGACGAACCGGTCGTATTCAGCCTGCCTGACTTCATACTTGTCGATGTAAAAGGTGGCCAGGTAGGCCTGGTGTTCCGGTGCTTCGTCGTAGTCCCCATCATTGCTCCCCATCTTGAAAGGGCCTTCCGGGATCTCAACCATCTCGCGTCCGTCATCCCCCACGATCGTTTTGTAGAGACTGAAATCCGCCGAAGGAGTCGGCACGGTCTGCTGGGGCGTGGATGGGGCCTGCGCCAGGAGTTCCTTGTTCTTCGCGGAGTGACGGGACATGGACATCATGCTCACCACCATCAGAAAAAACGCCCCGAACGTGGCGACGATCCCGATCATTAGCCATTTATCTTTCATCGAAGGTTCTCTCGTTCGGAAGGGGCGGTGCGTCCGCACGCGACTCTTTCGATTGCTTGCGCAGCTCCATGAGCATCCCCAGTTGCACTCCGAGAAAGCCCCCTATGGCGCCACCGGTAGCAGCGCCGAGAGGCACCACACCCATTCCGGAAATCAGCCAAGCAAGACCTCCTCCTAAAATGGCCCCGCACACAATGCTGACAAAGAACCGTCGTCCGCCCAGGAGCCCGATCAGAATGCCGAACACGACGCCCACGGCGCTCGCAATCACCAAGCTCGCAGTCGTGCCCCAATAGTACCCGATCGCGGCCCCCACCACGCCGAACACCGTGGCGCCCAGCACCATGTCGAAGGTGACGCGGCCGTCCTCGCCGCAACAGCTTGCCATGCTGAGCATCGGATCCATCCCTATTGTTTGGCGATCGTGATCCGGCCAAAATCCAGTTCGACCCCTGGCCCGGCCACGAGTGAGATCCCCCATGCCTTGGGAGCGGGTTCGTGATTGTGGATCTTCAAGAAGTCAGCATAGGCATTGACGCGCTCCTCGACCCACTGCCCGGTCGGCTGCGGTCCGGTCCGGACAATAATTTCGGAGCCACTGAACATCCCACCTTCTTTTAACGCACCCACCGTTCCGCTCGGACTCCAGACGTACTTGGTGAACACAGGGATGAAAAGGAGGTCTGTGTCTAGCGAGATAAAGACGGCAGCAATTAATCCATTACCTTGGGGAGCCGCTTGGAGCCGCCAGCGCCAAGTCACGATGGGATATCCTCGGGAATCCCATGAGACGCGCTTTTTAATGCGCATCTGGTCGTCAATTCCCTTTGTTCTGAGGAACGTCTGATCTCCTTCTCGGTGGACGGCATAAGCCTTGCGTGTCGCAGCCTCGTTCCGGCTCGCCTGCCATCCAACGGGAAATCCATCCGGTTCCGCCTTGATAAAATCCTCGAGCACCTGGATGGTCGCCGACGGCCCTTGGCCGCTCGCCACGTCGCCGTTGAGAATGAACAAGGAGAGGACAATGAGGAAGATGCCGGTGAGCTGCATCGATGGCTCACCCGTCCCCAAACAGCCCTTGCTTCGTCAGTGCGGGGCCGAACGCGCCCTCGCTGGACTGAACACGCCCAGCCCAGGCCCACTCCGTCGCCTCGGTCTGTCGGAGACCCCGCTGGCTCAGCCAGAACACGCCTAGGAGCAAGATCCAGAACAACGCCATGTTGAGCGTAACCATGCCGGCCGCAAACCCGAATCCTGGGGTGAAGGCCCAGGGCGATCCATCACGCATGATCTCGTGGACATGCCATCCCAACCGTCCGGAGGATCGGATAAAGCCCATGAGGCCCATGACCCAGGTGAACGCCATCCCTAGCAGAAAGAGCGTCACCTGACCACGGACCGGCATCTTGCCCCATGCAACCGGCCCGACAGAATGCGCATTTTTCACGATTGCCCGATTGACAAGCAGGCCGACGATCAACGCCGTAAGCATGCTCAGGGCTTGAGGCAGCGAAAGGCCCACGCGGACATTCGCGGGCAGGTAGAATCCATAGACCGACACCCCAATGACGTTCGCAAATGCGCAGCAGAAGACCGTTCCGATAACAAGATCTCCGGTCCGCGCCCACGGCGCCGTGATGACCTTATTCGCCCGTTTATAGAAGATAAAGCTCAGCGCGGAAAGGAGGATCATCGAATTGATCGCGCCATTCTTGGCCGACATCACCCCGTAATTGCCTATCACCGGATGCTGTGAGCCCCCAATGTCCTTCGCTTCCTCCGAGGTCAGCACCAGCGTGTGGGGTGTGAACCACACCAAAAAGCTGATGACGAGCCCATAGAGGATATACTTGATATAGCGGTGGTACCGCTCCGAGCCCGGCATGCGCGCCATCCCTTGCCAGAGGTAGTAATTCGCGCCGATGAACAACGCGCCGACCGCGATCGCCTGGAGGACGAACATCCAGGTCAGCATCCCGCCCATCATCGTGACCCCCAACTGTTGGCGAAACTCGTACACCGACCGCATCAGCCAGTAACCGGCAAACGGCATGGGGAGGAGCGCCGCCATCGTGATGAACAGGAACACGTACCCCATCCAGTCATAGTAGCCTTTCTGGTCCTGGCTCTTCGCCGTGAGGAAACGGAAGGCCGAGTACCCCAGGACCACGGCCCCTCCGGTCATCATGTCGGCCAAAAACCGGTGCACGTTGAAAGGATTCCACAAGGCCGTGTGGAGCGTGTGCCAGGAATTGCCGAGGAAGCGGCCGGCCTGATCCACGCCGGCCGGCGACATCATGAAGGACACCCACGAATTCGCAAGGAAGAGCAGAAGGGTTCCGAAGACATTCGCCACCACCCCAATCGCGGCGTGCAGCCACTTGTGACCCCCTGCGCTCAGCCGATCCCACGAGTAGTAGTACAGATACAACGCCCAACTCTCGGCCAGAAACACCAGGGCGTAGATGCCCATCATCGACTTGAAGACTCCGGCGATATAGCGGAAGAACGTGGGGTAGAACGTCAGCAGGGCGGTCACCAGGGTGACCCCCAGTAACGATGAGATGGAAAACGCGATCAGGCTGATGCGCAGGAAGTCGCGCGCAAGCCGGTCGTACCGGACGGCTGCGACAGGGTCACGGGTCAGCAGTCCCATCACCTCGATGATGAGACAGAAGATCGGCAAGGCCAGCACAAACCCGCCGAAGTACGTGTGCTGTTGGGTCACCACCCAAATGGCGAGCCGACTGTCCACGTTGCCATAGCGGGGATAGTCGGTTGCAGTGAGATGGGGAGCCGGGTCGCTCGCCGGCCTGCCCGGCGTGCCATAGTAGATATCCGTCTCCGGAAGAGCCTGCAGGGGCGGCTCGAGTTCGTAAGGCTCAGCGAGACTGCTGGAGGCACTGCCTTCCAGGGCTAGCGCCAGGTCTTCTCCAACGCTTCCGCTGAGCAGGAAGGATAGCAAGAAAAGTGCGCGCATATCAGGCTTTCTTGGAGGCCAGGATGCTAGAGATAAAGGGGCATCGCAGCAAAGACGCCGGAATTGTAGCATGCAGCATCTCTTCCTGCCACCGAGAACGGCCCAAGTAATAACCGTACAGGCTCAGGATGCCGGCTGCGCATGCCGTGACGAGGAGCCGGACCCAGACCGGCGGGTCGGGAACAGCCAACAGAAAGCTGATCGCCCCGTCTGCAATGAGATAATACGTCCATCCGAAGGCCATTCCCGGCCACAGGAAGAAGCGGAGCAGTTCTCGCCACGAGTATCGCGTGAGCCCTTCCCACGCCCTCAACGACGGGTGGAGCCCTTGCACGAAGGCCAGCGTGCAGGCC
The DNA here is from genome assembly GCA_045403215.1 of Nitrospirales bacterium. Classification (GTDB taxonomy): domain Bacteria; phylum Nitrospirota; class Nitrospiria; order Nitrospirales; family NS-4; genus NS-12. The sequence goes on from JAXIOW010000128.1 coordinate 23,204, forward strand.
GCACCGGCCAGCACGCCGATGACGAGCAACTGTCCAAGGTCCGTCGTCGCAGCAGGCATCACCATGGTCAGCGCGAGATATACAAGGCCGACTATCACGGTCATGACGCCAACCCGCATCGCCCAGAGATCCACACGGCCGGTGACCAGCGCCCACAGCGCCTTGCCGTCCGGAAAAATGACGAAGGGTCGGCCTTGCTGCTGCAACAAGCGTATGTGCCCGATCTCGAACGCATCACGCGCAACCGACGTCGAAGCAATGATCAACGCCATCAGAGCCGGCCCATCAGGATGATCGAGATAGCTATACGTCGCGACCTTGAGGAGGGCGAGGACCATCAACGAGAGCTGGACCGCATACAGAAACCCGATGCGGATGATGATCCAGGCCAGCATGCGCGGGTCCACTTCACGGAGCAGTTCCACGGCCCGCCGTTCCCTGCCGTAGGCATAAGCGACCAGGGCTACCACGCCGGAATAGAGGCCGCTCGCCAGCAACAGCGCGAGGATATCGTCATGCCAGGCCATGACCTTGAGGCCCCGGTAGAGGGCAAAGGCGATGAGCCCCGGAAACAGCATGAGGATTCGTTTGCGCCTCCGGAACTCCTCTTCCGTGACGGCCACGGTCAGGGCTGGCACCACTCGCATCGTCATTCGGTGCAACATGGCCCCGCCTACGGTCTTCCCCTCATCCCCAGGAACTTGGCCTTCGCTTCATCCATCAACGCTTCCGTGACCTCCGGCAGTCCCTGTTCGAGCGCCATCCGCTCGATCTCCACTTTGGCCATGGACCGGATCGGCGCCGGGATGTTGGCCAGCCGGTCCTTCGCCGCCGGCGCCCAGGTCACCTTCCCCCGGTTGCGGGCCTCGTGAAACACCGCCACCGTAATGACGCGACACCCTGCCTGCGCCGCGTAGGACTCCACTTCCTCACGCACCAAGGGTTCGATGTATGGAGGCAGCCGTTCCAACTCGTGGCGAGCCTCGTTGGACCATAATCTGTGCTCCACCAGCGGCGTGATTTCCTCCAAGCGGCCCGTCGCCGTCACCCAGTTCGCACAGGCCGTGCAGCCGAGGCGGAGGCGGTAGCTGAGCGGTGACTCCTCCTCCACCGCCTTGGCTACGAACAAAGCCCCGCAACAGCATCGTGCCTGCATGGAGTAACCGACTTATCCGATCTTGCCGGGATACAGGATGTAGAGCATCGTGTAGGTGACGCTGCCGGTGACGAACAGGATGCAATAGATCGTCATCGTGAAGCGGCCCAACGCCCGATGTCGCTTCTCTCCGTCCGGCCAGAACCGTTCGATGGTCTTCTCCACCCCCAACACCAATCCGACGACGAGCAGACCGGCGACGTACACGATGGATCGCCGGAGTGTAAAGCCAGTCCCGAACAGGAGCCCACTGATCACATACAGCACGAGAAGAACGGCACCGCTGACCAAGAAGACTTTCGTTAATTTTTCCTTTCCGACTTTCAATTCGCCGGATCGGAGGACTCTACCGCCGCCGACAATCTGCTGCGCGCGGAAGCCGAGAATGATCATGTAGATCGCCATGATCAGGCCGACGATGACCAGGCTGATGTGCAGTGTCAGGAGCGGCAGGAAGACCTTGTAATACATGAAGTCCGAGCCGCCGAACCCGGTCCGGCCCTCGAACGCCAGGACCCCGAGTTGGCGGAAGAGGTAATAGCTGGTGAAGAACGCGAGCATCGCAACAATGCCGCCGAGGACGAGCCAATGGTGCACGTTACCCATGCGTTTCCTGGCCTGGACCCACCCGATGATGAACAACACGGTGAACAACATGGCCATGGTCTGGCTGAGGTCTGCCCCCAGGGTCGCGGCCGTGCCCAGGAAACCGGGTCGCGTCAGCAGCTCCTTCATTCTTTCACTCCTTGGACTAAGGTCGACCGTTCGAGTTCATCGACCGTCGTGAACCCCGCGTCTTTCAGCCACTGAATGGCGTCCGCCATGGTATAGCATCGCCCCTTTTCGGTGTTGACAAGGATGTGCACGGCAAAGACGGCGGTCCAGGCCGGACTGGTCCCGCTCTCATCCAGGAAGCGGTCCTTGATGATGAGTCGGCCGGCTGGGGCCAGCGCTCCGTACACTTTCCGCACCAAGGCGGCGTTGGCTTCCACGCCCTGGTAGTGCAGGATGTCGGACATCAACACCGCATCGTACGGCCCATGCAAGTCGTCTCGGTTGAAATCGCCCGGGAGTAGACGGAGGCGCCCTTCAAGACCGGCGTCCTTGATCAGACGCTCGGTGGTCCGCAGGGTCTCCGGCAGGTCAAAGACGGTCGCCGTCAGAGCCGGATAGACCTGACAGAACGCCATCGCATGCGTCCCGGCCCCGCCCCCCAGGTCCAAGAGGGTCTGCGCGCGGCTGAGATCGATTTGTTTGGCGAGCGCCGGGGCATGCTGGAGCGCGACGCGGTGGAGCACCATTAAGACATTCTCCGCCAACTGCGGATCTGTCTGAAACATGTGCCCCTTCACCGGGGAACGCCCGGTGCGAACGACCGACTCGAGTTTGCCCCAGTTGTCCCACTCGGCCTCCTGCAACAAGAGCAGATGTCCGGCATACTTGGGGCTGCCCTCTACGAGGTACTCCTGGGTTTCCTGTGCGTTCAGAAACTGCTCGCCGCTCTTCCGTAGGAGGCCGATCGAAACGAGCGCGTTCATGAGGGTTTCTGTGGCCTTGCGGTCGGTCTGCAGGCGCCTGGCAACCTCGGCGGCCGTCGCCGGCCCGGCAGCCAGAGCCCCGAAAAGGTCGAGCTTGACCGCCGTAAGCAGCACCTTGCATTCCCAGTAGTAACCAAGTTGGAAGATCTCAGCCAGTGAAAGCGTCCGCGCCACGAGCGCCTCCTGTATGCGTAATCGGTGAATTCTATTTCAAACTTCGCAACGAAGGCAAGGCACAGGCTGGCCTGCATCTGGCCCAAAAAAAGAGGCGGCGGAATCATGCTTCCGCCGCCTCCATGACGCTAACGCGGTCCTTACGGATTACTTAAACTCGAACTTGGCCGACGCAGACGCCCCGTCTTTGACTTCAATCTCCTGCTCCATCGGCTTGCCCTTGTTCAGCGCCGGATGCCAGGCCACCACCTTGTATTTGCCGGCCGGCACGTCTTTGATCTCGAACTTTCCGTCTTCGCCCGCCACGGCAAAGTGCGGGCTGGTGACGGGGAGACCCCAGAACTGCATGAACTCGTGCTGGTCGCAGATCAGCTTGAACACCGACCCCTTGTCGGCCTTCCGCAGCTTGATCGGCTTGTCCAGCCCCTTGTCCTTCTCGGGAAGCCCGATGTTGAAGATCGTCGTGGAGCTGGGCCCCATCACCTCGAACGAATGCGGGTTGTGGAGCACGCCCTTGACCGACTTCGGATCATCCGGGTCCGAATCGGTGTTCATCACCCGAAAGGACGACTGATTCGCGACCACCACACCGGTATACGGGAGAAACTCACACAACTTGGCGATGATGTCCTCCCCTTTAAACTCAGCCTGGAACTTCTCGTCGTTGATGCCCGTCACCGCCACGACGGCATTCTTCAGACTACCGTCCTTCCCCACCTGCACCTCACGGAGGAGCCGCTTCTCGCTCTTGGCATCCTTGTTCTCGTTTTTCACGCAGAACTTTGGATTGGGGAACTTCGAGAAGAGGAACTCCTTCGGCGCCGGGGGTTTCCCCGAGAACGACACCTTCCCTTCAACCGTCCCGCCCGCCCACGACGTCATCGGGGCGGCGAGGAGTGCGATCGCTGCAATGGCGATCGCTGTCAACGCACCTACCTTCTTCATGACACAAACCTCCTTATTTGAAAGAGTGGCATCCTAAAAGGAAAAAACAGATAGCCATGTAGTTTACCGTGGGAAGAAGACAATAGGAAATGAATGTATAACACAAGACCACCGAACTCTGTCAAGCTCTGAATAATTGCACAGCCCGCGCCTCCTGGTCTACCCAATAAGATTAAGCAACGCGAAGGCCACCCATCGACATGGACCGAACTTTATGCGGTTTCGTGCTCTTTCAATAGGTTAGCTCCCTCGGTTCAACAACCGGCCGATGGCGCCAGCGGCAGTCACACGCACTGCGACATCTGGATCACCGAGGATTGGCCTCAACACGGCCACATGTTTCTCCATGCCTACATGTCCCAGCGCACGGATGGCCGAAATGCG
>JAXIOW010000028.1:0-7155 GCA_045403215.1 Nitrospirales bacterium
GTGCCGGAGTCCTATATCATCGATCAGAACGGCGTGCTCCGCGAGAAGGTCATCGGGCCGCGTGACTGGACGAGGCCCGAGAGCATCGAGACCATCGTGCAACTGCTGCAGAAACAGCCCAAGGCCGTCAAGGCTGACTAAGCCCGTTCCCATGTCCATCCCGATTGCCGTGCTGCTGGCGCTGGTCTTCGCGGCCGGACTCCTCGGGTGCGACGGCGTGCCTGACAACGAGGTCACCGGGGACCAGGTCGCGGCTCCGGCTGTACCGGTGCGCATCGAGGCGCCACGGGTCGGCCACCTGGCGCCGGACTTCGTGCTGAATACGCTCGACGGCCGGGAAGTGCACCTCTCCGACTATCGCGGGCATGTCGTCTTTCTGAATTTCTGGGCGACGTGGTGCGGGCCGTGCAAGGTGGAGATGCCGGCAATGGAGCGCCTCTACCGCGAGTATCGCCGCCAGGGGTTCGCGGTCCTGGCGGTCTCCACGGACACGGAAGGGACGGCCGTGACGAGACCTTACCGGGATGCCTTGGGACTGACCTTCACCATCGCCCACGATCCGGACGCCGTGGTGATGCGCCTGTACGGGGTACGGACGCTGCCCGTCACGTTCTTGGTGGATCGCGAGGGTGTGATCACGCACCGGATCTTCGGCGCGCGGGACTGGCAGGACCCGGATGCCCAAGACGGCGTCCGAAAGCTGCTGCAAAGTCGTTGATATGTACGAACAGGCCCCCGACATCACTCTCGTCATCGCTTTCGCTGCGGGCTTCCTCTCATTCGTGTCCCCCTGCGTGCTGCCGCTTGTGCCGTCGTACCTGATCTATATTACCGGCCTGACCCTTGAGGAACTGACCAGTCAGACGGATCGGAGTCGGGTGCGCGTGACCATCGTCCTGAACTCACTGTTTTTTATCCTCGGTCTGACCGCCGTGTTCGTCGCCTTCGGCGCTTCGGCCAGCCTGATCGGGCAGGTGCTGATCACCTACCAGGATTTCATGCGGAAGGCGGGCGGAGTCCTGATCGTGATATTCGGGCTGTACGTCATGGGTGTGCTGAAGCTCAATTTCCTCCTGGCCGAGAAACGTATCCACCTCCAGAGCCGGCCGGCTGGCCACATCGGTTCGCTGCTCGTCGGAATGGCGTTCGCCGCGGGGTGGACACCGTGTGTGGGACCGATTCTCGGGACCATTCTCATGCTCGCCGGGACCAGCGATTCGATGATGACCGGCGTGAAGCTCCTGTCCAGTTATTCCCTGGGCATCGGGCTGCCCCTCTTCGCCATAGCCCTTTCCGTGGGCCCCTTCATCCACTACTTCAAGAAAATCCGCAGCTATATGTACGGCATCTCCGTCGTCAGCGGGGTCTTTCTCATCCTCGTCGGCGTCATGCTCTACACGAACAGCTTGGCGCTCATCACCGGCGAGTTGGAACGGCGCGGGATCGGCTGGTACTTCTGAATGTACGACGCCATCGTCGTGGGGCTGGGACCGGCCGGCGCCGTCGCCGCGGCCGAGTTGGCCCGGTCCGGCCTCTCGGTGTTGGGGCTGGAATGGAAGGTGATGCCCCGCTACAAAGTCTGCGGCGGTGCGCTTTCGGCCCGCACCGATCGGCTTCTAGAGCCTGACTACCACTCCGTCGTTGAAGAGACCATTCACCGTGTCCGTTTCCAGTTTGCGGGCACCGAGGCCTTCGAGATCTCGTCTCCGGAGCCGATCGCCTACATGGTCATGCGGGACAGATTCGACGCCTACCTTTTCGGGAAGGCTCTGGAGGCCGGAGCCGGGGCCCGCGAAAACGACCGTGTGGTGAAGGTGCGCGAGTGCCCGGATCGTGTCGAGGTGGAGACAGAGCAGGGACGGTATCAGGCGAAGGTCGTCGTGGGCGCGGACGGCGCGAACAGCGTGGTCGCGAGGGCGCTGTTCCCCGGTCGGCGGGGACGCGTGTTGGGTGCGCTGGAGGGAGAGGTTTCTCGAGATGGGACTTCGTCCCGCTTGGCTGCTGGGACCATCGTGCTCGATCTCGGGGCGGTGGCGGGTGGCTATGGCTGGGTCTTTCCGAAAGAGCGGCGACTCTCGGTCGGCGTTGCCGGGTTGCAGGGGCGACACCACAATCCGAGGTCGGCGTATCAAGAATTTGTGCGGACAGAATCAGCACTCGACGGGCTCGTCGTTCCGAACGGCCTCGGCCATCCGATTCCACTCTATGGCGGCACGGCGGCGGAGCGGCTCTCGCTGACGACCTCCCGGTCGCTGCTGGTCGGTGATGCTGCGCACTTGGTGGACCCGGTGCTGGGAGAAGGGATCTACTACGCCATGTTGAGTGGGCGCATGGCGGCGCGGACGGCCGCGGATTACCTGAAGGGTCTGACGCCGGGTCTACAGGCCTACGACGCGCAGGTGGCCAACGAGTTCTACCCGGAATTCCGCGCGGCCGCCCGCATGGCCTGGGCGTTGTACACATTTCCCCGGTTGGTCCATGAAGCGCTGAGCCGCCGGCCGGATGTCCTCTATCTCTACGCCGACATTCTGAAGGGGCGCACGACTTACAAGAGCTTGGTAGCAACGATGCGGGACAGGCTGCAGAACTTCATCGCCCGCGCCATCCGGGACAGAGCCGTGTCGGGCTTCAGCCGATAGCGCGGCCGCTTCCTTACCCTCCGCTCAGCGCGCAGATGATGTGGACCTGATCGTCTGGTCGAAGCGCGGCAGACAGATCCCGCGCCTGTTCTGCATTGACGAAGATCCTGATGTGTTTCCGGATGGTGTCCTGCTCTGTGATAATGCGAAAGCGCAGGCCGGGGTAGTGGCGTTCCAGCGCTGAAAGGACTTCTTCGATGGTCGAGCCGTCTGCTTCGACGACACTCTGCTGCGCCGTGTAGGAGCGCAGCGGGGTCGGAATGAACACGGTCATAATCGCAGCTCCGTGGCTTCCACCGAGTAGATTTCGGGAAGATGTCTGGCGAGGCAAGTCCACTGTGCCCCGCCGGTGCGACTGCCCCAGACCTCGCCGCTAGTAGTTCCGAAATAGAGTCCGACCGGTTCATGAGCGTCAGCCGTCATGGCTTGGCGTTTGACCGTCCACCAGGCCTGACTCTTCGGAAAGCCCTTGTCCTGTCGCGTCCACGCCTTCCCAGCGTTCCTGGTGATATACACCGCGGGTCTGCCTCCCGGACTCACCCGGGGCCAGACCTCGGTGCCATCCATCGGAAAGACCCACACCGTGTCCGGATCACGGGGATGCAGAACGATGGAGAACCCGATATCGCCGATCTGTTTCGGCATATTCTCTCCGATGCGAACCCAACGACCCTCGGCCCGCTCCATGCGATAGATGCCGCAGTGGTTCTGCTGGTAGAGCCGGTCGGGCTTGAGCGGATGCAGACGCACGCAATGTGGATCGTGGCCGTATTCGGGTTCGGGATTCGGAAGAAAGTCCGCACGGCAGCCCTTGTTCAAGGGACTCCACGTGTTGCCTTTATCCGTGCTTTCAAAGACACCACCCGATGACATCCCGATATAGAGGTGGTTCGGGTCGCGGGGATCAATAAGGATAGAATGCATCTTCGGCCCATCGGGCGTGCCGTCCTGCTCGCCGCCGGTCCACTGGCGACGCAGCGGGTGGTCGTTGAAGCCCGTCACACTCTCCCAGGTGGCACCGCCGTCCTCTGAGCGAAACAGCCCTTGCGGCGACGTGCCTGCATACCACACGCCATGCTCGCTCATATGTCCGGGTGTCAGCCAGAAGACATGATCGACCACGAGGCCTTTCTGCCCCTCAGGAACCTTGGGGAACGCCGGTGGCGCCTTAGCTTCTTGCCAGCTCTTCCCGAAATCGGTGGACCTGAAGACCGTGGGACCTAAGTGACCAGTGCGAGCGGCCGCAAGGAGCGTTCGGCGATCACGCGGATCCAGCATCAGATGGTGCACGATGTGGCCGAGAAACATCGGCTCTGTCAGCTTCCAGGTTCGACGAGCGCGATCGCTCTTCAGGATGAGCGCGCCCTTGCGCGTACCGATAAACAGGACGACTGAACCGGTGGCCGCTTTGCGCGTGGGCATCGAGGGCTTCACGGGAGCCCGATGTCTTTTCGACATGGCAGACCTCCTCACTTAGCTGAAAAGCCAATGGCGTTATCTGACGCATGGCCCTTCGAGTCCAGGTAAGTATCACAGCACACTGTCACGATGGTTGTCGAGAGGAGGGAGGAAGCGCCGAGGGGCTTCCCCGCGGTCTCAGCAGAGGACGTTCAGGCCGCAGTCGACGATGGTGGGAGCGTTACCATTGCCGTTGGCTCCGGCGGGAGGAATGTCCGCGGGGTTCATGGACAGCGACCGGGTCTGGGGTAGCGGGGGCAGGGAGGGCGGAATCGAGGTTCTGGTCGGTGGCGAGGCGGCTCCGGCGGCGGCGAACGCCACGGCGGCCTTGCCGTTCAGCGAGGCCAGCAGCGCCTGGCCGTCTTTCCGGATCTTGGCCTTCGGGTATTGGGTCAGCAAGGCGGTCAAGTGTTCGACCGCTCGTGCGGGCGTGCCGATGTCCTGGTAGGTCTTGGCCAGGTAGTAGTGGGCTTCGGCCGAATCGTCCAGGTCGGGGTACAGGGTGAGCACGCGCTCGAACCGATGCAGGGCTGCGAGGTATGCGGCCTGGCGATAGTAGTGCTTGCCCACGTAGATCTCATAGGCGGCGAGGCGCTCGCGGCCTTCCTTGATCTTCGCGCGGGCGTCCAGCTCGTACACGCTTCCCTGGTATTCCTTCAAGAGCTTCTCCATCGCGTCAATAGTCTGGCGAACGTGCTCCGGGTCCCGGTCCAGGGTCGTGACCTGTTTGTAATGACTGAGCCCCAGGCGATACTGGGCGTACGGCGCGAGCATGTGCGCCTTGTGCAGGTCCAGGAAGTGCTGGTACTCGACCGCGGCCTCGGCGTAGTCTTCCTTCTCGAAGAACGCTTCGGCCCGCTTCATGATGACGTGCGGGTCGTAGTTTCGCTCGATGGGGTCGGTCTTCAGGACCTGCTCATCGGCATCTGTATTAGCAGTTGCTTTCGCGTCTTTGGTCTTGTCGGCCTTGGATGTGCTGGAACACCCGACCAGCACCAGCCCGATCAGCAGAACCGGAGCGAAAGCAGTGAAAATACGCATACGAGGAAACCTTTTAGCAGACCACCGATTGGAAATCAAGCGTAAATTGACACCCTGTGAAGCCGGTTCCTATAATCCACTGTTTTCGGGGAGGGTGCAAGGGCCGATGTCGCTGCGGTCACGGATTGTTGGAACGGGCGGGTATGTCCCGCTGCGTGTCGTCTCGAATGCGGAGCTGGCCCGCCTGACGGGGATGAGCCCGTCGGCTATTTACCGGAGGACCGGCATCAAAGAGCGCCGGTGGGCCGGACCGGATGAGGCGACGTCCCACCTCACGCAGCGGGCTGCCCTGGCCGCACTGGAAGCGGCCGGCGTCACGCCACAGGCGCTCGATGCCATCATCCTCTCCACGACGTCGCCGGATACGCCGATGCCCGCGTCGGCCTGCCACGTGCAGCGGTTGCTGGGCGCCAAGCAGGCCTTCGCCTTTGACCTCGCGGCTTCCTGTTCGGGGTTTCTCTATGCGTTGTCGGTCGGGGATCATTTGATCCGGCTGGGTCAGGCCCGGCGGGTGCTGGTCGCAGCGGCCGAAGTGAAGTCGCGCTTCCTGAATCATAAGGAGCCCGGCACGGCGATCCTCTTCGGGGACGGGGCAGGGGCCGCGGTTCTCGCGCCGGGTGATGGGCGCCATGGAATCTTGGCGGTCAATCTTCGGTCGGACGGCTCCCAGGCGGAGTTGATCCAGATTCGCGCGGGCGGCTCTCGCATGCCTCCGTCTGAGAAGACGGTGGCCGAAGGACTCCATGCGATCCACATGCAGGGGCCCAGCCTGTTTCGCGTGGCAGTGCGCCGCCTGGAGTCGTCCGTGACCGAGTCGCTGACAGCCCAGAGGCTGACGGTCGCTGACGTCCGCTGGTTCATCTTCCATCAGGCCAATGGGCGGCTGTTGGAGAAGGTGAGGAAGCGGCTCGGCATCGAGTCGTCACGCACGTTCAGTCTGATTGAACGGTACGGGAATACCTCCTCCTCTTCGCTCCCGCTGACGCTGGATGCCGCGGTCCGTGAGGGCAAGATCAAAGCGGGCGATCTCGTCTGCCTCGCGACGATCGGGGGTGGGCTCACCTGGGGCACCGCCATTATCCGGTGGTAGGCTTCTAGTTTGGTGACTTCCGTTCGAGGTTCTCGACGCGCTGGCGGGTCTGGTCCTGTTGCTGTTGGAGATGATCGTAGGAGCTGCGGATAAGGGCGTGCGTTTCCTGGAATTGCCGATCGATTTTGGCCTGATCCTGCACGTATCGGCCCTCGATGAAGGTTGCAAAGCCTTCGGCCACAAGCCGTAACTCATAGCGAAGCCCTTCAACTAGGACGCCGGTATGGCGTTTGAGCTCATCAAACCGATCGTTCACTCCTTCAAATCGGTGGTCCATCACTTCGAAGCGCCGGTCCACCTGTTCGAAGCGCCGGTCGATCACATCGAAGCGCTGATCGATCGAAGTGAACTTCTGGTCATGTGAATCGAGCCGTTGCTCGAGCCGGTCGAAGCGAGCGTCGAGCCGTTGCTCCTGCCGTTCAAAGCGCTCTTCTAAATATTGAACGAGTTCCTGATCCATACCGCCTCCGCCGTGTCGAGAATAGGTTGCGCGACTGTCTTTGTCAATGAGACACGGCGTGTACGGAAAAGGTAAAAAATAAAATCTGCCGCCCTTATCCGGTGGTAGCGGGTTCCTTGGCGGGCGCGGGCTCGCTGGCTTTCTCGGTGACCTTCTCGGCGGCTTTCTCGACGGGCTTGTCTGAGGATTTCTCGGCGGCTTTCTCGGCCAGTTTTTCGGCGGCTTTTTCGGCGGCCTTCTCCACGGCCTTGCTCTCGCGCTTGGAACGCCCCTCCTTCAGCACCGGCAGGATGCGGGCGCGCAGGGCTTCCTGAATTTCCTCCGGCGGGCGGCGGGCGTCGATCACCTGGAACCCGAACTCCTCGGCGATCTTATCGAACTCCTCGATGATGAGCCCCTGATATTTCTTGAAGCTGTCGTAGAGGTCCGCCCCCAGTCGCATGTCCATGCCGGATTCCCAGTAGTTC
>JAXIOW010000031.1:0-13745 GCA_045403215.1 Nitrospirales bacterium
AACGGCGACGATGACGCCGAGCAACCCTCCGTGGAAGGACATCCCGCCTTCCCAGACCGCCAGGAGCTTCGCCGGATGATCGAAATAGTAGGGCAGGTTGTAGAAGAAGACGTAGCCGAGGCGGCCGCCGAGGATCACGCCGAGGGCCGCGTACAGGATGAGATCGTGCAGGTCTTCGAGGGAGAGCGCGACGTTGCGGGCGGCGGCGCGCGCCTTGATCATGAAGAAGGCGGCGGTCAGGCCCAAGACATACATCAGCCCGTACCATCGGAGGGCGAGCGGGCCGAGCCGGATCAGGACGGGATCGATGTCGGGGTGCGGCAACACGAGGGGCCATCCTACGGAGGTGACGGACTCTTTTCAAGCCCGTTCTGTGCGTCCACTCCTTGACGGCGGGACTGGTTTCCGATACATCAGAGAGGCTGGGCACGGGGTCGGTGAGGACGGGAAGGGGCGCGTCGGGGTACCCGTTGCTCGTGGTTGCAACGGGTCGTATCGCCTGGGGCGGGTGGGTAAGGACAGGGTATGCCGCTGGATGGTGGGAAAGCCTACAGCATCTATGATTCCATGCGACGCATGCTGGAGCCGCTGCGCCGTGACTGGGAGAAGTTCACCCCGGCCGAACGCCAGGTGATCATCAACGAGCTCGAAGCGTTCCTCCGCAGCGTCAAGCCGGATGAGAATGCCCCGCGCTGACCGTCCGACCGTTTTGCTCTACTTGTCCCTGTAGTAGGCCGGGTACAACTTGTGGACGCACTCCGGGCAGAGCCCGTGGGTGAACTTCGCGTCTGCGTGGCTCGTAGGCCTCAATGTTGTCCGCCCCGATAGAGGTCCGGGTACAGCTTCTGTGCGCAGGTCGGGCAGATGCTGTGCGTGACCTTCGCGTCCGTGTGCTCCAGGACGTAGGTGTCGATTTGGTTCCAGTACCCCTTGTCGTCCCGGATCTGTTTGCAGGAGAAGCAGATGGGCAAGAGGCCGCGCAGGGTCTTGATGTTCGCCAGGGCGTCCTGCAGTTCCCGGATGAGGCGTTCCCGTTCCTGCTCGGCTTGTTTGAGCGCGGCGATGTTATCGATCAGGCCGGCCTTCTGCCTGCGCTCCTTGCGGATCATCTCGGCAAACACCCCGTAGAATGTGGCCATGCTCAGGAGAATCGGGATCCGGAGGAGATGGCTTTCGGACAGCGAGCCGGTCTCTTGCATCTCCAGGACAAGGAGCATCCCATAGGCGGCGCACGGGACCACCGAGAGGCCGATCAACTGATTCAGTGAGGTTGAGAAAGCGGCGATCAGGAGGATCAGGAAGTATGTGACATACAGGTCGGAACTGGCGTTGCCGGACAGGTAGATGATGGCCGTCGTCAGTCCCGTATCGCCCATCACGAGTGCGCCCGGGAACCACTCGGCTTCCAGCACGCGGGTCGGGAGAAAGATCAGGACGGCGTTGATCAGCATGAGGACCCCGACGAGAGGCTGTTGGTAGTCGGAAGGCAGCACGGCGTCGCCGCTGAACAGCAGTTCGTAACACAGGACGATCGTGACAAGGGTCTGCAGCAGGATGAACCCGAGGCGGTTGGCGGCACTTTGGGAAGGAGCGGTCTTGGGAGGCCTCTGGAAGATGACCCCGAAGATGGTGTCAGCGCCGGGCATCACAGCCCTCCCGTGAAAACTCCGCGGGCCTAGCGTTTCGAAAGGATCAGGTCCACTTCGATCGCCAGCCGGACCGACTGTATCACAACTGAACCTTGGACAATAGTGAACGGGGCTTTCGATGTAGACCTCGGACGGGATTTACAACCTATTGATTCTTCAGCGTTGTTCTTAGGCCTTTGTTCTGGCCTATTTTATGCCCGTGGTCATCTCTAATCGTGGTCTCGGACTTTCATGGCACGCTGCGAGGTGAAGACCATGGTACTCAATGTTGGCCTAATAGAGGGACTCGCCGTGTTCGGTGTTGTCTGGTGGCTGGTTTACAAAGTTTTCTCTCCTCAGAGGTGACCTTCTAGATGTGTTCGGACTGCCCTGTGCCTTACACGCCGACAAAAGGTCGCCCCGGACGGCTGGCGGTCTAACCCTCCGGCCAGCCGTCCGCCAATAAGTTGGCTGCCAACTGCTACTTCTTCTTGGCGTACAACTCTTTGTTGACAGAGTGGACGGTGTACTCGATTGCCTCTTTGGTGTTCTGTTTGATCTTGGGGAATACGTCGGAGCCTAAGACTGCGCTCATGGAGGTGTGGACAGCGGTCTTCGAAGTGAAATCGATTGCTTTTTTAACTTCTTGGCCCAGAAACACCATGGAGATCTTCATGGTGATGATAAATGCCACCGAAAAAACGACCGCCCACGGAATCGCACGTACAAACCCTTCAGACAGAAGTTGGCCGTAGCTCTTATCTAGCATTTTCCCCCCTCCTTATGATGATGGTTTATTCCTCGAGATCAGTATGCCTAAGCCATAAAAAAAATCAATGGGTTTGTACCTGCCTCCAGCTGCAACAGCGGTCCGCGGGATGATGGCAGCTTCTGGCATGGATTTTTCCCGAAACCAATGGTGAAAACTGAAAAATATTACTTGACACGAAGACAGGAAGACTCTATGAGGGACTAACTTTCATCCGGAGTCCTTCAGAGATGTCTGTGGCAGGTGAGCAGGAGCTCGAATACCTGAGAGCGCAGGTTACCGAGCTCACGGCGAGCGTAAGGTGGGAGCGGACTCAAAAAGAGCGGCTCCTTGAGGAACTGGGTGGATATCACAGAGAAATCAGACGATTGCAGGACAGGTTGACTGATCTGGAGTTACAGCTTGCTGAGAGGAAGCCTGAACCTGCCCCTTCGTGATCCTGTCTAACCCCGATCTCGATTGCATTCAGCCTCTTAAACTCCGCATTTGAGAGCACAATCGCCGCCTTGCACCTCATTCAGTCCGTGTAACTATTTATAATTTGGTTGTAAAGTTGGTGGCCCCGGCCGGAATTGAACCGACGACACGCGGTTTAGGAAACCGCTGCTCTATCCAACTGAGCTACGGGGCCACAGCGCAAGGGATCGGCGTAACGGTCTAGCGGGCAAAGTCCTTGAGGCGGACGGGCAGCCGCTTCGCACCCCAACGCCCCGGCGGGCCGTCGAACACGCCAGCGCACGCCGCGCCACAGACCTTGCACCGGCCATCGTCCGTCAGATTCCACGCGGTCATCACGTACCAGTCCCGGCCGATCAGCTTGCTCCCGCATTGATGGCAGTAGGTGCTGCCGCCTTCCTCGTCATGGACATTGCCGGTGTAGGCATACCGGATCCCGTTCTTTACCGCGATGCGGCGGGCCGTCGTCAGAGTGGACGGCGGCGTGGGCGGCTTGTCCAGCATTTTGAAATCGGGGTGGAAGGCGGTGAAGTGCAGAGGCACGTCCGGGCCGAGGTGCTCAATGACCCACTGGGTCAGTTCCTCGATTTCTTTCTCTAAGTCGTTCTCGCCGGGAATGAGCAAGGTCGTGATCTCGAACCAGACGTTCGTCTCGTGCTTGAGGTATGTCAGGGTGTCCAGCACCGGCTGCAGGTGCCCGATGGTGATCTGCTTGTAGAACTGCTCGGTGAAGGCCTTGAGGTCCACGTTGGCCGCGTCCATGTACTTGTAGAGCTCGCGTCGCGGCTCGTCGCACATGTAGCCCGCCGTCACGGCGACTGCCTTGATCCCAAGCTCGTGGCAGGCCTGGGCGACGTCGATCGCGTACTCCATGAAGATCACCGGGTCGTTGTAAGTAAACGCGACGCTCCGGCACCCCAGTTGCTGGGCTGCCAGGGCGATCGTCTCCGGCGAGGCGGCGTCCGCGAGGGTGTCAATTTCCCGGGACTTGCTGATGTCCCAGTTCTGGCAGAACTTGCAGGAGAGATTGCACCCCGCCGTCCCGAAGGACAGGATCGGCGTCCCCGGCAGGTAATGGTTGAGGGGCTTCTTCTCGATCGGATCCACGCAGAAGCCGCTCGAGCGGCCGTAGGTCGTCAGGACGACCTGGCCGTTTTCGGAGGCACGCACGAAACACAACCCCCGCTGCCCCTCCTGCAGTTTGCAGAAGCGGGGGCACACGTCGCACTGGACGCGCTCGTCGTCCAGGCGGTGCCAGTATTTGGTCGGCACGACGGATGTCTGGGGGATTGTGCTCACCTGTTTGCTCCTGGGTTGACTCACTGCGCAAAGTATAACACTTCCTGTATCGTGGTAACATGCTCGCCGTCACTTGTCGGCCGGCGCGCGGCTGGCCGCCGCTTCGTCGGCCATGCGGGCGGCCCGCCGGAGCTGCAGTGCGAGGCTCGTCCGGCTGAAGGCCCACCAGGCTGAGAGCGGCAGGCCGGCTTCCCGAAGGGCCTTGGCCGCGTACTGGTGGCACTGGTGGAACAGGTGGTACGGACGCTTCGACGGGTAAAACTTGACCCGGTCCACGACCAGCACGGGATTGGGGGCCCCGATGGTCGTGAGCAGGTGGCGGCGCAATCGCAGGTAGCCAGCCTCGCTGAGGCGGAAGACGAATGTTTCGGCCGGCGGTTGGGGCGTCCGCGCCGCCCAGACCTGTTCGTGGAGACCTATTTCCACCACACCCGGACTGGGCCAGAAGAGGGCCCGCAGAGCGCCGGTGAGCCCCTGGCGGCCTTCCAGGTACCACGCCTGCTCCGCAAAGCCCCATTCTTCGAACACCGACTTTCGGTCCAATGCAGTCACTCGCTCGTCCAGTGCGATGGCGATCATGGCGTGCCACGTATCAAGCGAGACGACGATCGTGTGGGTTGGCGCACCCTCGGGAGGCGGCCAGAGTTCGTGGACAGGGGCTGCGCAGCCACAGAGCAAGAACAGGGCAGGGAGTACCAGCCACGTCGAAGCTCTTACCTGGTTGATCCACCTCGGCATTGGCGCGTCCTGGTTCTGGTGGCGCTGCCGATTATCTCATTGATTTTGCGCCAACCGGCAGATATTTTGGCAGACGCGGGAGTGGGTGGGAACGGGCGGGAAGGTTAGGAAGATCAATGAATGGAGGGACGCCATGAAAGCTCTATTTGCGACGGATGAGGCCTGGTCGAGTTTGATCCTGCGAGTAATGCTGGGAATCGTGATGCTCCCTCATGGTGCCCAGAAGTTGTTGGGCTGGTTCGGGGGCTTCGGCTTTGCGGGCACGCTGGGCTTCTTCACCGAGCAGATGCACATCCCGGCGGCGCTGGCGTTCCTGGTCATCATGGGAGAATCGTTCGGTTCCCTGGGCTTGATCGCGGGCTTTCTCACCCGGTTTTCGGCGTTCGGGACTCTCTGCATCATGCTGGGCGCGATCTTCATGGTCCACCTGCCCAACGGCTTCTTCATGAACTGGGCTGGCAAGCAGGCGGGCGAGGGGTTCGAGTATCATCTACTAGTCATCGGCATGAGCCTTGCCCTGCTGATCGCGGGCGGGGGCAAGTGGTCGGTGGACGGGGCGATCGCGAAGAAGATCCAATAGCGACAGTCATTTCCCCTTCTGCTGGGCTCCGGTTGCGAGCAAGTGCTCTTTCTTGGGGATGTCTTGGAGGATGTCGGGGCGGACCTGAAAGACGCCGGCCATGGCAGACCCCATCGCATACGCCAAGCCTTGCTCTTGCCTCCCGAAAACGATCCGTCCCAGGAGTTTGCCCTCGTCGCCCGCGGCGATCAACTCCGCCGCCGGAGTCGCCAGGCCGTACGGTTTCAGATCGGTCGGTTTCTCTGTCACGATCCTCTCCGCCTGGAGTCGTACCACGCGGGTCACGAACATGTTGATGCGGGCGGCGTCTGCTTTGGCGTTGGGATCACCGTCCACGATCCAGGCGCCTCCCTCGCGGCGCAGCGTGTATTCCTGGCCGCCGGTCTTGATCACGAGCGTCTTGACCTGCTCCGGCTCGGCCGCGATGAGCTGCTTGGCGCGCACATCGAACAACCCCTTGGCCAGGTCCTTGGCCGCCGCTCGGGTGATCTGATACAAGGGTTCCTGCAAAGCGCTTTCCGCGTAGGCCGCAGTGTTGTCGCGGGGGTCAAGGAACAGGGACACCGTGCGGTCGGTCTCGTCTTCGCGCAGGGTGATGGTTGCCAGGGGCTTGCCCAGGGCGGCGCGCTTGACGGCGCGCTCCTTCGGATCGTCGATGAATCCCTGCGCCTTCAGGTCCTCGAGGGCGAACAGGAGGCTTTTCACTTCCGGCTGGTCCGCCGCCGCCTCGACCGGCGCCCTGATCTTCCACACGGCCTGCGCGCCCTGGCCTTCGCGGTAGAGCACGACGGTCTCCCGGGGACCGGCGATCTTCAGCCGGGTCACCTGGACGCGGTTGAATGGGAGGACGCGCTTGCGGCGAAATTCCTGGATGCTTTTGGTCAATAGGTCGCGCCCTGCCAGCGTGGTCAGGAGGACCTGGGGAGAATCGTCGCGCTTGGCGTAGAGGGTGGCGGACAGGGGGCCGGCGTCGCCCACGCGGACGGTCTGCGTGCCTGAGGCCAGGCGCAGGGACACGGTCAGACTCGGCGTATCGAGACCGTAGGCCTTCAGGTCGGTCCCGGTCTCGTCCACGACGCGGGACACCTGGGCGAGCATGAGCGTGCGTAGGAACTCGCCCACCGCCGTGGCGTCGGCCTCCATGGGCTTGGGCTTGCGGATGGTCCAGCGCCCGTCCTCCCGGGCGACCTCCATCTCGCCCTGCGACGAGATGATCGTGAACCCTTGCACGTCGTCTTCCTTGAAGTCCGCCAGTTTCTTGGCGGTAGTTTCGGCCTCCACCCGCTTCTGCTCGGCGGGCATTTCCACCAGCCACAGATAGAGACCCAGGCCGAGGGCCACGATCAGCAGAGCGAGGACTGCGCGGGACATGCGATGGAGCTATAAACGGCGCCGGCGGCGCCAGACGGAGAACCCGGCGAGCAAAAAGAAGCCCGGGAGCCCCAGGACTTGCAGCGCGAACAGCGCATTGGATTGGGCCGTCGTGAGCAGCAGCGTGCCGAGCCGCGTGTCCTTCGGCGCGATCGTGATCAAGTCCTTTTCTTCGGCCAGCCAGGCCACGGCGTGGAGGATGAAGTCGGTGTTGCCGGAGAAGTCCAAGTACGCATTGCTCGCGAAGTCCGAGTCGCCGACGAGCAGAACCGCCGGTTGCCGGGCGTTCTCCGAGGGACTGGCCCGGGCGACGACCAAGGCTGCCAGGGTCAGTGGCCCCTGTGTGTCTTTCTGAGGATTGAAATCCCGGACCGCGCCTTCTCCGGCGCGGGCCCAGCTGCGGGGACTGGACTTGGCCAGGGGGTGGAACACCCACTCGTTGCCCTTGCTGTCGAGGAAGCTGACTGGGCGGGCGTGGGGAAACATGGTGAGGACCTGGCCCAGGTCCTGGGTGATCTCATGAGAGCCGTAGGTGTTCACCACTGGCATCGTCAGATCGCCGCCGAGGATGGTTTGGGTGTCCAGGACGGTCCGATTGTCCGCCTGCAGACCCCACACCTCCAGCGTGCTTTCCAGGCCGGCGCGGGAGCCCGGATCCAACAGCACGAGGACCCGGCCGCCGGTCCGGACGCAGTCGACGAGGAGGAGTTGCTCCTCCGGGGACACCGGCTTCTGGGGCCCGCCCAGCACCACCATCGACGCGTTCTTGGGGATCGTTTTAGACTCGTAGAGCGAGAGCGACCGGACCGTGTACCCCTGCCGCTCCAGGGCCTCTTTCAAGAAGGAATAGCCCTCCTTGCTCCCGTCCTCCGGCAGATGCTCCCCGTGCCCGGTCAGGAAATAGACGGCCTTTTTCTCGTCTTTGGTCACGCGGATGAGGGCGTTGGTCAGTTCCTGCTCGGAGGCGGAGGTGATCCGCGTCTCCTGCTTGCCGCTCTCGAGGACGGCCGTGTCCGGCCTGGTGACACCGTATTGCCGGGCGACGCCGGGCTTTTTTTCCGGGTCCACGTACTCCACCCGGAGCTTGGCGGTGTGGGCCCGATAGCTGTCGATGAGGTC
Organism: Nitrospirales bacterium; assembly: GCA_045403215.1. GTDB lineage: Bacteria > Nitrospirota > Nitrospiria > Nitrospirales > NS-4 > NS-12. The sequence goes on from JAXIOW010000031.1 coordinate 7,961, forward strand.
GCGATACGCCAGGCGGACCGGGCCCTGATCGCTGGCGAAGACCGTCACCTTGACTTCCCGGGGCAGCTCCCGGAGCAGGCGGGCCGTCTGCGGGGCGAGGGTGAAACGCTTCGTCTCCGATAAGTCCCAGCGGACGCTGTGGCGCGCGGCCAGAAAGTTGAGGATCCCGAGGATGGCCCCCATCAGGACGACCATCAGGACGGTGTTGAGACCCAGACGCGTCGCCCGGCGCGCCGAGAACTCCCGGAACAGCTCGAAGTGCGCGACGAGGAAGACGGTCAAGCAGACCGCCGCCAGGCCTTCCGCCGTGGCGATGAGCGCGGTGCGTTCCGGAGCGAGCGCATAGATGACGACCCCGGCGCCGGCCAGAACGCCGCCCAGGACTCCCAGCAGGAACGTCAGCCGAGGGGTCATCACCGCCACCGCTGCGATTCGATCACCCGGTGTGCCAGGAAGAGGGTGAAGACGATGCCGGCGACGAAATAGACTAGGTCCTTCGTCTCCACCAGTCCCTTGACGAGATGCTCGAAGTGATCGAGCGGGGAGAGGTAGGACAGAACCTTGCCGAAGGCGGTGTCGGCGAACACCTGCCCCGCCCAGCCGAAGAGCCAGAACAGGAGCAGGACCCCGAAACTCAGCATCACGGCGATGATCTGGTTCTCCGTCAGGCTGGACGCCAGCAGCCCCGCGCTCAGGAACAGCCCGCCCATGAGGAGAACGCCCAGGTACGCGGTCAGGATGGGGGACCAGCGGAACTCGGCGAAGGGCGCCAGGGCGACCGGGGCGACCGCGCTCAGCGCCAGCATGCCGGCGAAGACCGTCAGGGCCGCCACGAACTTCCCTACGACGATGTCGCTGATCGTGACCGGCGAGGTCACGAGCAACTCCATCGTCTTGAGCTTCTTCTCCTCGGCGAACAGGCGCATGGTCAGGATCGGCGCGACCAGGAGCAGGATGACGGCCATGTTGTAGAACACGGGCCTGAAGACGAATTCGTTGAGGTTCAGCTCCGGCGGGTTCCCCTGCATGCGCAGCATCTGCATGCTGCGGTTGCTGACGGTCGCGATGGCCAGGAACGAGAGCAGGCCGGTCAGGAGGAGAAAGACCGCAGCGACCACGTAGGCGACCGGCGAGACGACATACGAGTGGAGTTCCTTACGGACGATGGCGCCGACCGGGCTCATGGCACGGCCTCCCCCCCTTCCTCATCCCGTGTCAGCCTGAGGAACACGTCCTCCAGCGTCATGGCCAGGAGCTTGAGCTCGAGGAGGCCCCAGTCGTTCCGGACCGCACAGCGGGCCAGGTCTTCCCGCAGGTCGCGCCCGAGCTCCGTCTCGACCAGGAACGTGTGGCCTTCCTGGCGCACCGAGAGCACGCCGGGGAGGGCCAGGAGGCGTTCCTGCACGTCGGGCGTGGGACGTATCAGCGTGAGGCTCACCTTCTCGGAGCGGCGCAGACGGGCCGACAGCTGTTCCTGGGTGTCCTCGGCCACGATCCGGCCGTCGTTGATGATGACCACGCGATTGGCGACCGCCGTGGCTTCGGTCAGGATGTGGGTGCTCAGGATGATGGTACGCGAACCCGCCAGCTCGCGGATCAGCTGCCGGATTTCGATGATCTGTTTAGGGTCGAGCCCGACCGTCGGCTCGTCCAGGATGAGGACCGGCGGGTCGTGGATGAGGGCCTGGGCCAGCCCGACCCGCTGCTGGAAGCCGCGGGAGAGGTTGGCGATCAGCCGGCCCCGCACCTCGCCCAGCGACATCCGCTCCAGGATCTGGTCGAGGGCCACCGGCAGGCATTCCGGCTCGATGTCCTTGATCCGCCCGACGAAGGTCAGGTACTCGGTGACCGTCATCTCGGTGTAGAGCGGCGGGACTTCCGGCAGGTAGCCGATCAGGCGTTTGACCTCCTTGGGCTGGTCGAAGCAGTCGTAGCCGTCGATCTTCGCGGAGCCGGACGTGGCCGGCAGGGAGGCCGTCAAGATCCGCATCGTGGTGGTCTTGCCGGCCCCGTTCGGACCCAGAAAGGCCAGAACCTCCCCTTTGTCCACGGAGAAGCTGACGTCGGCGATGGCGGTCTTGGGACCGTAGAGCTTGGTCAGATGCTCGACCTGGATCATGGATGCGGGAAGAAACCTCTTGTGGGGTCAGAGTCCATTTTCAGTTCGATACTCAACGGAGTTCACTGTTGAACCGGAAAATGGACTCTGACCCCACTGACGCATCTTATCCGCTGACCCGGAAGGCAGTCAAGGCAAGGGTGGTCTAATTGCGACAACGCTTGAAAGGGTGTCCATAGACCTCCCCCATGAAGAGGGGACCCCTACTTCTGTAGGGATTGCGGGCCTCTTCCTTTCCGAATACCTTACACTGTTCTCCACCGATCGGAGGTCCAGGTGCCCCTGGGTTCACGCCGGCTCCAGCGACTCGGACTCTTCCTGGTTGTCCTCTGCTGTTGTGAGAATCGAAAGGAGTCGGTTATGAACAGGAAGCGCATCCATGGATGGATAGGAGGAGCAGGCCTTTCTCTCGCGGTCCTCTGGACGTTGCCGGTGTCCGCACAGGCCTTCAGCAGCGGGAGCAACGGTTCTCTTGGGGCCTTTAACCCGACGAGTAATCCCACCGTCACTTTACCCGAAGACGGGGTGCTCAACTACACCACGATCAACATTCCTTCTGGCGTAACCGTGACCTTTGCCCCGAATGCGGCCAACACGCCGGTCACCATGCTGGCCACGGGAGACGTCACCATTTCCGGCACGATCAGCGTCAATGGATCGGACGGAACCGGGTTTCAGACCACCGGCCCTGTAGTGGCTCCCGGTGCGCTAGGGGGGCCCGGAGGATTTGCCGGGGGACAATCGGGGTCACGCGGGGCGACCAACAATCCCGGGTCTGCCGGTCAGGGGCCAGGGGGAGGGAACCCGTTGTTCACAAATTACGGTAGAGTTTTCGTTTCGGCTGGGCCTGGAACGTATGGCGCGCAATCCTCGTTTGTGACGGGTCTTCCTACTTTTGGGGGCTCCGGTGGAGGGGGCACAAATGGGACTTCAACCAATACAGGTTTTTCCGGCGGAGGGGGAGGAGGCGCGATCGTCATTGCCTCGACGACGAAGATTACGGTGAGCGGAACCATTGCGGCCAATGGCGGAGGGGGCGGGTTTTTCAGTAACTTTGGTTCTTGCGTGAGCGCAGGGCCTGGAAGCGGAGGAGCTATTCGGCTGGTGGCCCCTCAGATCACCAATAATGGATCAATCACTGCGACTGGTCCAAGTGGTTGCAGCGGGATCACGGGAGGAGTAGGACTGATACGCCTGGAAGCGGTCGCCTTTGGCTCAGTTCATCCCACGACCCCCCCGGCTTCGATCTCGAACGCGCTTGGGCCGATCACCGCGAACAGCACGCCGGCTCTCATCAACCTGCCGACCATTACCATCAGCTCGGTCGGGGGCATTGCGGCACCGGCGACACCAACCGGCTCCTACACGACGGCGGATATCTCGTTGCCGACGGGCACGACCAATCCTGTGCCAGTGACGTTGAACGTCACCAACACACCGTTGAACACGACCTTCACAGTGAAGCTGATTCCTCAGTTCGCTGACCCGAGCACGGCCACCTGTACCAATACGACCGGCACGTTCACCGTTTCGACCTGCACGGCCAATGTCACTCTGCCATCAGGCTTTATCAGCGTGCTGAACGCCTTTGCCAGCTTTACGCTGACGGCGTCGCTCTTTCCGCTGATTGACGGCGAACCAGTGGAACAAGTCATGCTGGCCGCCAATCTCGGGGGGCCGTCCACCGTCATGTTCAGGACCAAGTCAGGAAAAGAAGTGCGAGTGGATCAACTGCCGGTCAAGGATCAGTTGGCGTTCGCGAAAGGGTTGGAGGCAATGCAACGAGAGAGATGAAAAGTGGGGTCAGACTGAGCCCAGAAAGGCCAGAGCCAGGCAGTCAAGGCACGGGCGTTTGTATGAGGCAGAAGAGAAGGGAAGGGGGCTCCTTAAAGAAATTTATTGACAATTGGAAGAGTTCAGCTATATTCACACACAATTTTCGGGTGTCATGATCTTTCCCGGTAGTGTCCCGAAGGGGGAGGTGCGATAGACGACACATTGGCCACTCTCTCTACAACCCACAGCGAAAGGGGGCAAATGAATTGCACGCACTAGGTCGTCACTTGGTGCTCGAGTTGAACGGATGCAACCCCAAACTCCTCAATGATGTAAAGAGAGTGGAAGAGATCATGGTCGCCGCAGCCAAGATCGCGAAGGCCACCATCGTCGGCACCCACTTCCACCAATTCAGTCCCTTCGGCATCAGCGGCGTCATCGTCATCGCCGAATCTCACGTCGCGATCCATACCTGGCCCGAACACGGGTATGCTGCGGTGGACATCTTCACCTGCGGAGAGACCCTCACCCCTGAAGTCGCGGCCCAATACCTCGTGGAAAAATTCCAGGCCCGTCAACCGTCGCTCATCGAACTCAAGCGCGGGCTGATTCCGGACTCCAAGCCGGCCAAGGTATCCTCTACCAAGGTCGTCAAGGTGGCGAAGGAGGTTTTCGCCTATGGACGCCCCAAAGAACTCCAAGTGGTTTCATGAGCGGCTGGGGCCTAGCGAGGGGCATGTCCACGAAGTAAAGACCGTCCTCTTTTCCAAGCAGACTCCTTTCCAACACATCGAGATCGTCGAGCTGGGCGACTACGGCCGGGCGCTGATCCTCGACGGCAAGGTCCAGTCTACCCAGAGGGACGAGTTCATCTATCACGAGGTGCTCGTCCACCCGGCCATGCTGGTGCATCCCGACCCCAAGCGGGTGATGGTCATCGGCGGGGGGGAGGGGGCCACGCTCCGCGAGGTCCTCCGGCACCGCTCGGTCGAGCGGGCGCTGATGGTGGACATCGACCGCGAGGTCGTCGAGGTCTCCCGCGCGATGCTCACGGAGTTCCATGCCGGCGCGTTCGACGACCCACGCACCGAGCTGGTCTTCGAGGATGCCCGCCGGTGGCTCGAGACGCACGACCAGGTCTTTGACGTCATCATCATCGACCTGTCCGACCCCATCGAAGAGGGGCCATGCTACCGGCTCTACACGCGGGAGTTCTACCGGTTGGTGAGCCGGCGGCTCTCGCCGCAGGGGACGATCGCGCTCCAGTCCGGCACAGTGGCGCCCCACGATCTGCTGAACTTCAGCGCGGTCTACCGGACGCTACTGACCGCCTTTCCGGTCGTGTGCCCGTATATAGCGAATGTCCCCTGCTTCGGTCTGCCCTGGGGATTCCAGCTGGCATCGAAAGAGATCGATCCACGGGCGTACTCGGCCGCCGACTATGACAAGATGATCGCCCGGCGAATCCAGGGCGAGTTGAAGTACCTGACTGGCGAGGTCTGCGCCGCCCAGATGGCGCTGCCCAAGCACCTGCAGGCCCGCCTAGCCAGCGAGACCCGCCTCATCGAGGACGACGCGCCGCTCTATATGTATCACGCCCCCGCTCTTTAAAGGACTTGCTGCGGAAGCTGGTTGCTCACCCGACGATGCGGCCGACGAGGTCGTAGGCGGCAGCGTCGGTGATCTCGACCTTGACGAAATCGCCGGGCACGGGAAGGGGCGCGTCGGGGCACCCGTTGCTCGTGGTTGCAACGGGTCGTACCGCCTGGGGCGGGCGGGTGACCACGGGACGGGGCGCGTCTCGGCGCGACGGGGGCGGGCGGGTGAGAGTGGCCGTGCAATCGTTCACATACACGACGCCGTCGATCTCGGGGGCCTGGCCCTCGTGGC
>JAXIOW010000023.1:0-2256 GCA_045403215.1 Nitrospirales bacterium
ATGGACCTGTACCTGCCGGAGGCCTTCCTGGGTGATCTCAATGGGGTCTTCCGCCGTCCAGATTTTCCGTTCGTCTGTGTTGAGATGGCGCAGCAGGGCGTGCAGGGTCGTCGTTTTTCCGGATCCGGTGGGGCCCACGCATAATATGATGCCGTGTGGTTTCTCCGCGATTTCCAGGAGGGTCTTGAGCGTGGCCGGAGCAAACTCCATGGCATCGAGAGAAAGGGGCTCCTTCGCCGAGAGCAACCGCATGACGATGTCTTCATTGTTGCCGGCGGTCGGCAGTGTCGCCACCCGCAGCTCGATTTCCCTATCCTGGTTCAGCTTGAACCGGATCTTCCCGTCCTGCGGTTTCCGGCGTTCGGAAATATCCAGATTGGACATGATCTTGATACGGGACACCAACGCTCGGCGATAGATCGCGGGAATCCGCATATAGGTGGAACATGTACCATCCACGCGAAAACGAATGGCTGTTTCCTTGCGATCCGAGTACGGTTCGATATGGATGTCGGACGCCTCGTGTCGATATGCCTCGACAATGATCTGATGCGCGAGCCGTACGATCGCGGAATCGTTCTCGTCAATGCCGTCAGAGGCGATGTCAGAAGACAGTTCCTGGTGAGCGTCGTTGACCAGCTCGCCCAGCGTGTCCGCAATGGACCCACTGTCGGTTTCTCCGATCGTGGCGTTGAGGAACCGCTCAATGTCACGCCGCAAGCTCAAGGCATACCGTATTGTCAGGCCGGGGAAGGAGCGCTGGATGTCATGACCTCTATCGAGATCATGGGGGTTGTCGATCAGGACATCCAGGATGTCACCCTGCTGCTTCAGCGGGAGCCAGTGGTGTTTGCGAAGGTAGTCGTGACTTAGATTATTGAGGAGTTGGGGATCAGCCAGGGTTCGTTCGTCGTACGGAATATAGGGGCAGTCGAAGAACGTGCTCAGTGTTTTGCCGAGCGCCGCTTTCGGGATTCGGTACTTCTCGATCAGCAGTCCTTCCAAGTCGACCCATCCCTCCAGGGACTCCTGAATTGCTTTCACGAGATCCGTCTGGCGGATGAAACCTTCGTGGATCAAGGGATCATAGGCACGTGGTTCGATGGTTCTGTGGGCCGGCTTCTGCATTATTCCTATTTCGTGGGTCCCGGAAGGAGCACGATGTCCGTTTCAGTGCACCGTTGGCCGTTCGTCACAACGGTAAGTATAAATGTATTTTCGTCGTTCACAACGAATATCAAAAAGGAAGCGTGATCCTTCGCGAGTCTTTCGGACACGGGAGCCGGTAACAAGCTTGTGGGGGAGATGGTGAGGCTATGGAGTCCTGAGCGAGACAAGCAAGACGTGCGCGACAGGCGAGACTCGCGAAGATGAAACTTCCGACCAGTCCCGCGTTTCTCGCACGTCACGTGAGTCTCGTGCGGATACCGAGATACGCCCTTCGACGGGCTCAGAGCATCCCGAGCCTGTCGAGGGACGCTTCATGAGGAACGAGCCTCGCGCGATTTTGCGAAGAACCGCCATGAGCATGCGGGCTAATAGGGCGATGGTCATGGAGCGGCTCGCTTTCGCTCTGGTTGCGAGCAGGCATGTTCAGCGTGGGTCCGGAGGTTGACACGCAGGTCCTTGTCGGCCGTAGCGGCCACAGCGATGACGCCACGAAACCTCGGCGTTGGCTGATTGAAGACGAAGGGCTTACCGGCCGCGTCGCTGATGGCACCGCCACTTTCTTCGATGAGCAGCACTCCGGCCGCGAGATCCCATTCGTTTTCCGGCTCGATGGTGAAGGCGGCCTGGATGCGACCGGAGGCGACCAGGGCCAGTGCGTTGGCGATGGAGTACATGGGGCGGCACCGAGTGGTCTCGGCGAGTGTCGACCAGCGGTCGCTCCGGAATTCCCATGCATTGACCATGATGACGGGATTGAAGTACGGAGCGGGCGAGAGGGTGACACGTCCGCCGTTCAAAAACAGTCCGCCTCCGCGCACCGCAGTGAAGAGTTCGTCGGTCGAGGGATTGAGGATCGCGGCGACGACCGGTACGCCTCGCTCGACCAACGCGGCAGAAATGCAGAACTCCGGCATCCGATTCACCAAGGCCTTTGTGCCGTCGATGGGGTCCACAATCCAGACGCGCGCGTGCGTGAGTCGAGCCGGATCGTCGGGGGACTCTTCCGAGAGCCATCCATCCTGCGGAAACTCCCGGCGCTGCATCTCGTGCAGGATTCTGTTGACCTCGTGGTCCACAGTGGTGACC
>JAXIOW010000074.1:0-1109 GCA_045403215.1 Nitrospirales bacterium
TATCGTGTCGCGTCGGTCGTGGGACTGATCTGCCTCCATATCTTCGGACCTACATCGGCCAGGGCACAAGACTATGCCGTCGATCTCGGGATGGCGTTCCAACTGACGAACATTCTACGGGACATCGGGACAGACGCAGCCCAAGGCCGCATCTACCTGCCGCAAGAAGACCTGAAGAAATTCGGCTGTACCGATCAGGCAATCCTCCAGCGACAAGAAAGCGCAGAGCTCCGCAAGTTGCTTCACTCCGAAACCGCAAGGGCCCATGAGTACTACGCAAAAGCACAGGAGGCGTTCGAGGCCCTACCGGCACACGACCGGCGGGCACTGACTGTCTCTGAAATCATGCGCGCCGTATATTTCCGCATTTTGAAAAAGATCGAGGAGCCGGGACATCAGATATTCGGCCCGCGGGCCCGGCTCTCAACAAGTCGTCGACTGGCCGTGGCCGCCGGAGTTTGGCTCCGTTCCCGATTCTCGTGACAACCACCACCACTCAGTCCGTCGTGATTCTTGGTGGAGGCCCCGCCGGTCTCACCGCCGCCTACCGCCTCACTCGTCTTGGCTATCGAGTCACGATCATCGATCGTCGCCCGCTGCTTGGAGGCGCTCGCATAAGCGAAGACCTTGGTGATACCCCTGAGCCCTTCACTATCCTAGGCTGCCATCACGCAATACAAGCCTTGCTGGATTCGCTGCATTCCGATCCACAGCAGCCGGCAGAGGCCGAGATCCCGCTAGAATTTCGTCTCCATGACGGCTCCCTCGTTCATTACCCGCGCACCAGTCTCCCTGCTCCTCTTCATACGTGGATGAACCTCCTGAGATTTGCCGGCATCCCCTGGAAAGAACGATGGCGACTGGCATCATGGGTGGAACAGCTGTGGGAAGGTGATGAACAGCTGCCTGCCGATCTGGAGCAGCGCCCCGCCGACGAATGGCTTACTTCAATCGGACAGAGCGCGCAAACGCGCCACGTCGTCTGGAACCCTCTCGCACAATGGCTGACCGGCAATGATCTCTCCACGATGTCCGCCGATGCCTTCGTCACATCAATGAGGCCATTGTTCCTGAGCACTCGTTCAGATAGCCGCATCTCGGTTGTTCAG
>JAXIOW010000154.1:0-6848 GCA_045403215.1 Nitrospirales bacterium
CACCGCGATCCTGGTCGGTCCCAACCACACGGGCTTCGGCCCGCCTCTCTCGGTCTATAGTGAGGGCGAGTGGCTGCTGCCTGGCGGCTCGCTGACGGTCGCGGCAGACTTGGCCCGGTCGTTCCTGACTCACTGCCCACAGGCGCAGCCTGACCATGATCGCGGTGGAAGGGAGCGTGACCCGGCTGTAGACCGCTCCCGCGACGGCGCCGGAGTACATCAGCCCGGCATGCGGACAGATGATGGCGGGCGCGGCCACGCGGGGCGCGTCTGGATCGAGCAGGGCGCGCACCTGCTCGCGCAAACGCTCCGGGGTCCCTTCGTAGAAGCGCCCGGCGCAGGCGGGCGGGCGTTGTGCTGGTAGCGTTCCCATGATTCTCTCGCGGGTCCTGTCGCCGCATCACCGGGGCACCCATTGCTCCCCCGATGCAATGGGTCACCAGCTCAGATCCTTTCGCCGTCGCAGCCCCGCAGACTCGGCTGTAGGCTCTTCCGCTCCGCCCGGGGCCCATGCGGCGCCACCCGCTTCAATCGACACCCTCACCTCCGCTAGGACGGACGCTGGGCCAGCAGCGCGGCGGTGAACGGCCCCGTGCGCGGGTCCAGGGCCCCTTCGCGATAGGCGAGCACGCGGAGTTCTCGGCACAGGGAGAGCAGCTCGTTGTGGCCCAGGCAGAACTCGCACCGCCGGGGATGGTTGAACCGTTCGTGATTGTCGATGAGAAAGGTTTCGTACACGAGCAGGCCACCAGGCTTGAGGGCGCGCACGATCTGCGGGAACAGGTCCTGCTGCAGGTAGTAGAACACGGCGATCAGCTCGAAGGAGGCGGGGGGGATCGCCGGCTCCTGCTCGAGGTCTACCAGGCGCGTGGTGATGGTGGAGAGCCCGAGCGTCTTGGCCGTGGTCTGCACCGCCTCAAGCGCTGTCGCGTCCCGGTCCCAGGCCTCGACGCGGAATCCTTCCTGGGCAAGATAGAGCGTGTGCCGGCCGCGTCCGCAGGCTAGGTCGAGCGCGTGCCCCGGAGTCAGGAGGTGTCGGTGTTGCGTCAGCCAGTCGGCGGGACGATCACCGTGCGGGCCACTGGCTGCGTGTCGCGTGATCCTGGCGCCGGTGGATTCGCGGACGCCGTGCACCGGCGGTTTGAGCTTGCGGACCCAGAGCTCCACGGCCGACACGGGGAACTGCGCGAGGATGGCCTGGGCAAGCCGTTCGGCCAAGGCTTCTAGCAAGTGGAACCGTTCGGTCTGGGCGATGGCGAGGACCCGGTCGGCGACCTGCGCGTAGTCCACCGTGTGCGCCACGTTGTCTGTGGCGGCTGCCAAGCGCATGTCGAGGAACAACGCCACATCCACCGCCATCGGTTGGGGGGTCTCGCGCTCGCGCTCCGAGACGCCGCAACAGCCTTGAAACTCCAGGCGTTCAATGACCAGCCGGTCGCTCACGGTCGAGGCTCCTGCATGGGGTTCGCGAGGACACGCTACCGAGACTCTGCGGGCTATGTCAAGGCGAGGGCATCCTGGGATTCCCCTTGACTTGCCTTCCGACCGGCTCCTACAATTTACCGAATGAGCGAGTTCACCCATTTCAACGAATCCGGTCGGGCGCGGATGGTCGATGTCTCCGAGAAGGCGGCCACCCAGCGGACGGCGGCGGCCCAAGTTCGGATCCTCATGCAGCCGGAAACCTTGGAGAAGATCCGCCGCGGGACGATCGCCAAAGGGGATGTCCTCGCCGTGGCCCAAACGGCCGGGATCATGGGAGCGAAGCGCACGCCGGACCTGATCCCCATGTGCCACCCGCTCCTGATCACCAGCGTGGACATCGATTTCAAGGAAGACCCGCAGCCCGACCGCAACGGCTACTGCAGCATCACGGCGACGGCGACCGTCAAGACCACCGGGCAGACTGGGGTCGAGATGGAGGCCCTTACGGCGGTGTCCGTGGCGGCGCTCACGATTTACGACATGTGCAAGGCCGTGGACCGGGGGATGGTGTTCACCGACATCTGCCTGCTGGAGAAGGCCGGCGGCAAGTCCGGGACTTACAGACGCAGGGAGTGAGGGTCGTTTGGATGATTAACACTCGGGAAAATGGCGCGTCCCACGGGAAAGGAGCCTGGTCTGACAGGGTCGGGGAGGGCGGGCGCCATAGCGACCGGGGCCTCGGGGATAAAGGCCCGTCTCGGCGGGCCGGGGGCGGGCGGGTGCAGTCGAGGGTGCGATGATCACGCTCAAGCTGTTCGGCATGCTGAAAACCATGGCGAAGAACCAAGCCGACCTGCGCGTCTCGCTCAACGGCGGCCGCACGGTGGGCGATCTGGTCGGCCTTCTGGAACAAGACTACCCCGAGATGGCCGAGCTGATTCACAAGAAGAAGGTTCTGGTCTCCGTCAACCACGAGATCGCCCATCCAGACACGGTCATCAACGAGGGCGATGAGGTGGCGTTGCTGCCCCCGTTCGCCGGCGGGGCGCCCGCCGATCCCGACGACATGCTGGTGCGGGTCCAGCGGGAGGACTTCTCGATCGACGCCGAACTGGCACGGGTACGGGCCCGCTCGAACCGCATCGGGGGGATCGCGAGCTTCCTGGGCACCGCCCGGGACCGGTCCAAGGGCCACGACGTTTCTAGCATCAAGTTCGAGTATTACGAAGGGATGGCCCAGAAGAAGCTCCGCGAGATCCGGGAGCGGGCCCTGAAGGACTTCGACGTGATCGAAGTCCTAATCGTCCACCGGTACGGGGACATCCAAATCGGCGAGAACATCGTGCTGGTCATCGCTGCCGCCGAGCACCGGGCTGAGGCGTTCCGGGCTTGCAAGTGGAGCATCGACGAGCTCAAACAGATCACTCCGATCTGGAAGCTCGAGAGCACACCGCAAGGCGAGGTCTGGGTCGAGGAACATCCATGAGCACGCTCCCGCTCAGCGGCGAGCTGCCGACCGTCACCGATACTTTCGGCCGGCCGCTCCGCAGCCTGCGCATTTCGGTCACGGACCGGTGCAACCTGCGTTGCAAGTACTGCATGCCGGAGGAGGAGTACACCTGGCTGCCACGCGAAACCATCCTCTCGTTCGAGGAAATCGACGCGCTGGCCGGCCTTTTCACGGAGCTCGGCGTCGACAAGGTGCGCCTGACCGGCGGCGAGCCCCTGCTGCGCAAGGACCTGCCGGTACTGATGCGCATGCTGCGGCGCAATCCCCGGATCAAAGACCTCGCCCTGACGACCAACGGTGTCTTGCTGGCGGAGCAGGCGCAGGCGTTCTACGACGCCGGCTTGCACCGGGTGACCGTGAGCCTGGATACGCTCAAGCCCGAGCGGTTCAGGGCCTTGACGCGGCGGGACGCCTTTCGACAGGTATTGGAAGGGATTGAGGCGGCGGTGCGGGTCGGGTTCAAGGGTCTGAAGTTCGACACCGTGGCCATTCGCGGCTACAACGACGACGAGCTTGTCGCCCTGATCGAGTACGGCAAGCGCTTCGGCGGCGAGGTGCGCTTCATCGAATACATGGATGTCGGGGGCGCGACGGACTGGTCGATGGACAAGGTCCTTTCCAGGGCCGCCATTCTGAAGACGCTCAGCCAGCACTACGGGCCGATCGAGCCGGTCCTGGAAAAGAGCTCCGCGCCGGCGCAGCGGTTCGCTCTGCCGGACGGCACGACGTTCGGCATCATCGCGTCCACGACGACGCCCTTCTGCGCCACCTGCGACCGGAGCCGGCTCACGGCCGACGGCATGTGGTTTCTGTGCCTCTATGCGACGGAAGGGACTGATCTGGGGCAACTGTTGCGCGCCGGCGCCTCGCGGGACGAGATCAAGGCCCTGCTCCTCGCAGGGTGGCAGGCCCGTCAGGATCGGGGCGCCGAACAGCGCAAGGAGCTCGAGCGGGTCGGAATCAGAGCGAGGCTGGTCGAAATCGAACGTCTCCGCCAGGACCCCCGTCTCGAGATGCACACCAGAGGGGGATGATAGCTGAGTTCCCGTTCTTGACCGTGCTGGGTCTGGGTTTCCTGCTGGGCGCGAAGCATGCGCTCGACGCCGACCACGTCGTCGCCATCTCGACGATCGCGACCGAGCAGCGAAGCCTGTGGCGCTCCAGCGCGATCGGGTTCTGTTGGGGAATCGGCCACACGTTGGTGTTGCTGCTCGCCGGCTTGACGGTCCTGGGCCTCAAGCTGACGATTTCGGGCGAGTGGGCCCGGCTCTTCGAAGCCGCGGTGGGGCTTATGCTGGTCGGGCTCGGCCTGTCGGTCGGGCTGACGCTCTGGCGCGAGCGGCTGCATGTGCACACCCACGCGCATGCGGATGGAGCTGCGCACCTGCACGTCCATTCCCACCGGGATAGTCCGCACCACGCCCACCTGCACCGGTATCGGTTGGAGTACAAATCTCTCGCCGTCGGCATGGTCCATGGCCTGGCTGGGAGCGCGGCGCTGCTCCTGCTCGTCCTCGCTACCGCCCGTTCCGTCCTAGACGGCGTGCTCTATATCCTGACGTTCGGCGCCGGTTCAATCGCCGCAATGGTCCTGCTGGGGATCATGATGAGCCTGCCGTTCGTCTTCACTCCAGTGCATCTCGTCCGCACCAATCTGGCGCTGCGAGCGCTCGCAGGCCTGGCCAGCGTGAGCCTGGGAGGGATTATCCTGTATGAATCCTTTGTGCTGTGACGGGCTTGGGACGCCCCGTTTCGGTCAGGTTTCACATTGACTTACACCTCTTATTTTGTCTACGCTAATCGGACTTTATCCCCAAGCGCTCAATGACTTCGCGCGCAGCGCAACCCCCAGGTGTGTGTTGCGGGCATGCGGGGGCAAATGATTCAATGTTGTATTCTTGCGCAGTTGAGGGTGGGTCGGGAGGATGTTAGATGAACATCGCTGTCGGGGCCAAGACCGATGTCGGTCTGAAGCGCCCCCACAACGAAGACGATCTGTGCGTCGATCCCGAAGTTGGGCTCTACGTTGTGTGCGATGGGATGGGTGGGCGGAATGCGGGGGAAATCGCGAGCCGCCTGGCGGTCGAGGTCATCCAAAAGCATATCCGCGAAGCGCGGCGGAATGCGAACCTGCCCATGGTCGGTACGTACGATAGGCAGTTCTCCTCCTTTACCAATCGGTTGGCCAGCGCGATCCGGCTGGCGAATCAAACCATCCGCGACACGGCAAAGAATCGACCGGATCAGGAGGGCATGGGGACGACCGTCGTGTCAGCCATGCTCAACGGGCAGGCGCTCTCGGTCGCCCATGTCGGCGACAGTCGCATGTACCTGATCCGCGGGAACACGATCGAGCCGTTGACGGCGGATCACTCGCTGGTCGGCGAACAGGTCCGGAGGGGAATGCTGACGGAAGAGGAGGCGGAGCGGTCGCCTCAGAAGAACATCATCACCCGCGCCCTAGGTATCGACGACGCCGTTAACGTCGAACTCGATGAGGTCCCACTGGTGCAGGGGGATGAGCTGCTCCTTTGCTCTGACGGCTTGACGCGCGGCGTGAAGCCGACCGAGGTCCTCGAAGTTGTCCGGCGGGAGAAGGATCCACAGAGTGCGGCAGAACGCCTGGTCGCGCTGGCCAACGCGGCTGGCGGCCTGGACAACACCACCGTGATTCTTGTCTCCATTCAGCACGGCGCCGGCGAGACGCCCATGCAACGTGTCTGGAAGTGGCTGAAAAGCTAACGCCGCGAGGAGAGCGTCATGCCGAAGATCTTTCTGAAGTTCAATGAGCAGGTTCTCAAGGAGATCCCGCTCGACATGCCCCGGTTGACCATCGGTCGCAAGCCCGACAACGATCTCGTGATCGACAACCCGGCGGTGTCCGGCCACCACGCCCTGATCTTCAGTCAGGAAGGCGCCTTCTTTATCGAAGATCTGGAGAGCACCAATGGCACCTTCGTCAACGACGCGAAGATCCAGAAAGAGAAGTTGAAAAACAGCGATTTTGTTGCTGTCGGCCAGCATGTCCTGATTTATCATGACGAAATCGCCGCACCGCCGAAAGAACTGTTGAAAGCCGCTCAGGGAACCATGAAGACCGCCGTGGTGGGAGGGGAGACGGCGGAGAAGGTCGGGCGGCTGACCGTGGTCTCGGGCGAGACGGACCGGAAAGAGTACCAACTGACGGGCCGGCTGACCGTGATCGGCGCGGAAGACACCGCGACGGTCAAGCTCACTGGCTGGTTCGCTCCGAAGAATGCGGCGCTCATCAGCCGTCGAGGCTCGGCGTATGTCATCAGCATGCCGGACGGGGCGAAGAAGATCACCGTGAACGGACTGGCGGTTCAGGGAAAGAGGCAATTGCGTGACAATGACAGCATCGTCATCGCCGGCGTGCACATTCAGTTTTTTCTGAAGTAAGGCACCAGACCCGGTGAGGATGATCGCTGCCAGGCATCGGTAAGCACCCGTGGCTATCAAAAAAGAACAGCTCAGCACCGATCTCGCTAAGTTCGTCGAACTGAGTCAATGGACCAAGGCCGTCGCGTGCTTGCAGGGTCTGGTCGAGCTCGATCCGGCGAACGCGAATTACTACCTCCGCATGGGTGACTATAACGTCAAGGCCGGCAACAAGCCCGGCGCGGTCAAGGCCTACTACCGGGCGGCCAAGCTGTTCGTGGATTCCGGCTTCTCGGTGAAGGGCATCGCGACCTACAAGATGATCTTGCGATTGGCTCCGGCGGAGAAGCGGGCCCAAGAGCTGATGCGGGCCATCAATTCCAGCCCTGCGGTCACCGGCGGGCTTATGCCACCGTTTCTCTTTGCTCCTGAGGCTCCTCCCCCGCCGCCCCTGGTTGAGAGCACGCTCCCTCCTTTCGAGGCTCCACCTCCACCGCCCCCGGCTCCGTCGCCC
>JAXIOW010000088.1:0-3859 GCA_045403215.1 Nitrospirales bacterium
ACCGTGAACCCTACGAGCATAACTCAGTCGACGGCGGTGTTGTCTGTCAGCATACTGATGGAGGGTTAGTTTCGGCTTTGGACCCAGTCTTGAAACGTATCGGCGGCACGTGGGTTGCCTGGGGTAGCGGAGACGCCGATCGGGAGGTGCCAGGCCAAGTCGATAGCCTTCCTGTGCCTCCGGATTCGCCGGCCTATCGATTGCGGCGAGTCTGGTTGGACCCTGCAGTGGTCAGAAACGGTGGCCAGGGCTACGCCAACCAAGTCCTGTGGCCGCTCTGTCATGTCACGCTGGATCGGGTTTCCTACCGCAAGGCGTTCTGGGCCGGCTACCAGGAGCTGAACCGCAGCTTCGCCGACACGGTGTTGGACGAGTTAGACAAGCAGCCTGCTTCCGTGTGGATCCATGATTATCACCTTGGGCTTCTACCGGCGTTGATCAAAAAAGATTCACCCGATACGACCATCTGCCATTTCTGGCACGTTCCCTGGCCGGGACCGGACGTCTTCCGCATCCTGCCGGAACGCCGAGAGTTGCTCGAAGGTCTTCTAGCGGCCGATTGTCTCTCCTTCCAGACTATGTCCTATGCGACGGCGTTTGCAGATTGTGTGACGGAGTTCTTGAACGCCTCAGTCTCCATCGATCCGTCGAAGGCGATTGTGCTCCACCGCGGGCATCAGACAAAACTGACAGCACGCGCGATCAGTGTGCACTTTAACCAGTTCTCCGATCTCGCAAAGTCGATGGAGGTCGAAGACCTCATGGCTCGAACACGGCGGCGCCTCGGTGTTTCTCGCGGGGTTCGAATCGGACTCGGCGTCGATCGTCTGGATTACACCAAGGGTCTGATGAAGCGTCTGTGGGCACTGAAGGATTTTTTCGATCGATACCCCGAGTATCATGGGAAGTTCACCTTTCTTCAGGTGGCCATCCCGACTCGAAACAATGTTGAAGCCTACCGCCAATATCGGGATCTCATCAGAAAGACTGTGACGGAAATCAATGAGCAGTTCGAGTTACCGCCGGAAGGAAAAAACAAGGGATGGAAGCCGATCGAGTATATCGAAGGACGCGTGACCCCGCTCACGCTCGTGGCGTACTACCGGATGGCTGACCTGACACTTGTCAGTTCGGTGTACGACGGGATGAACCTCGTGGCCAAGGAGTATGTGGCTTCGCAGGTCGATGAGACCGGTGTTCTTGCGGTGAGTCACCTGGCCGGCGCTGCGGAAGAACTAAGCGGGGCGCTGGTTGTGAATCCGTACGACCAGGAAGGAATGGCCGATTCGATCAGGCGGGCGCTGGAGATGCCTGAGAACGAACGACGAGAGAGGATGCGGCAGATGCGTCTCCATCTCAGCACGCACGATATTTATCACTGGGCCGAGAGTTGTTTGCGCGATGTTGATATTGAAGTCGATCAGTTACAGAGCGTGCCGGGATAAACCTATGGTGTCGCTTCGAGCCAGACTTGCGGCGATTCCGATGAATCGCCTGATCCTATTTCTGGATTTCGATGGCACGTTGACGCCCATTGTGTCGCGCCCCAACCGGGCCAGGCTGAGCCGGCCGGTGAGAGAGACCCTGCGGAAACTTGTCGGCCTGCTGCCGGTCGTCGTCATCAGTGGACGAGCCCCGAAAGATCTTCGACGGCGAGTTGGACTACAAAAAGTGTGTTACGTGGGACATCATGGATTATCCTGCCTCGAAGCAGGCGGGGACGTGACATGGTTGACCACACCACCGCATAGAACGTTGGTTCGCCGATGGCTACAGGCGCTGCGAATCGCGGCGGAGGGAATCGAGGGCGCCTTTGTCGAGGACAAGGGCGTGACCGTCGCGTTGCACGATCGCATGGTGAAGCCGAAGCAGCGTTCTCGATTGAGGCGGCGCGCCTGGCGTGCGCTTGCCCCATGGATTGCGCGAGGATCCCTCAGTCTTCTGCAGGGAAATCGCGTGTTGGAAGCCAGATCCTCCAGAGCAGGGAACAAAGGCACCGCGGTGTCGATGCTGCTTCGGCGACCGTGGGCACGCCATCGAGTGCCGGTCTATTTTGGGGACGATCATACGGATTTCGACGCATTCTCCGTGGTACATGACCGGGGGCTTGCGATTCGAATCGGCGGGCGGCGTGGCGCGGTCGGTGAAGATGCCTGGATACCTCACCCCAAGAAACTCCACTCAGTACTGGACTGGCTGGCAACAAGACAACAGATGGGGGAAACCGACCTGAAGTGATGGTTCTTGTGTGACACAAGGTTACCGCGAGCCCTCATGGAGAGGAGCTAACGGAAGCAGCCGTTTACTGATGGCTTGAACCACAGTGGGTTGATACTTGCCGTAGTGGATTGTGTTCCACTTAATAATAATGCTTTCAGGTTTCCCCCGCCGAATCACCACAGAGTTTGCTCACGGTTCCCAACGAGAACAAGCCGAGTGATGTAAGGTCTGAGTTAGGCGTTTCTCTTGTTTAAGAAGGACGCCGGCCATGCGAGACTCTTTGCTGACCGCTTGACAAAAGCCTGCGAAATCTAGTGGCACGCTGTCTGCCGAGGACAACCTGTCCATCTTCACCCAACGTCTTGATTATCAATATGTTCCGGATAACGCTTGGATGAAAGCACAAGACAAACTGTCTTGTCGGTGGCCGCTGCGCTCGTTTATGCAAAATTGCAATTGTGCTGTAACCATTTGAAATTGCTTTCGTAACCTGTCCCTCCATCCCACGTCTTGTCTTGAGGCCAACGTCTTGCTTAGTCGAGAGATGGGCTCAGCATCATGAGGTACGTCTTTCCTGAGAGATTTAGGTGGTTCAAGACACGATGCCGATTGCAGAGATCAAACAATGGAAAACAACCATGAAGACGTCCGCGATGACCGTGCTCAGCGCGTTGATTTTCATCGGAACGGTGGGTCCGATCAGCCTCAGCGAGCTGCTGGCAGCGACCACGCTGACCGGCAGCACGGTCGAATCGATTGACTCGACAGGACGACGGAATGAGAGGTGAACGATGAACAGGATCTTTGACAGCGTTCCACGACCATGCTGGCTTGTGCTCGTCATGTTCTTGGCTGCCTGCGCCTCAGACGGTTTCGATGCTAGCGTGCAAGCCAAGGGGGTCGATCAGGAGAACACCACTCAAATCTATAAGAAGGTGGCTCCGGCAACGGTGTTCATCAAATCGGTATTGACGAGCGATTACCTGATGAGCGGGGCAGGCAGCAGTATTGGATCCGGGATTATTCTAGATCACCAAGGTGTCATCCTCACAAATGCGCATGTGGTGGACAAAGCTGCCAAGATCCTGGTCATTCTCCATGATGGCACCCAGTTGACCGCCGCATTGGTGGGAAGCGATCCCTATACGGATCTGGCCTTGCTCAGAGTCGACCTCTCGAAGAATCATCACGCCACAGTCCTTCTGGGAAATTCAGATCGTGTGGACATCGGTCAGGAAGTGGTGGCCATCGGTCACCCGTTCGGGTTGGGCTATGCGCTCACCACAGGGGTTGTCAGCGGGTTTGGAACAACACCGGACCCTCGATCCACTCCCCACGAGCGAGTGATACAGACCAGCGCCGCCATCAACCCGGGAAATAGCGGTGGGCCGCTTGTTGACAAGAAAGGCGCGGTCATTGGCATCAATATGTCGATCCTGACTGGTGGGCAGAACATCGGCTTTGCGATTCCCATCAATACTGCCAAGACCGTCGTGAACGAATTGCGCGCGCATGGCCGTGTCGTCCGTCCATGGTTCGGCATTACCGGGAAATTCGTGCCCGATCAAGTCATCGATCTCTTTGCGGTCCCTATGGCAAAAGGTTTGCTCGTGGCTCATATCGAGGAGGGGAGCCCTGC
>JAXIOW010000140.1:0-2405 GCA_045403215.1 Nitrospirales bacterium
GACAATGTCGCCACCGACACCTATCTGCTTCGCGGGCTCTCGGAGAAAGCCGATTTCTTTGTCCGGGTGCATTCCACCGGAATGCTGAACAACCAGAACTTCCTCGTGGACCTGATGGGTACGACGCTCGGCAAGTATCTGCAAAACACCAATACATTTAACGGCATTACCAAAAAGGCCAACTATGTGCCTGGGTTTCCCGATGACCTGAAGGCGGCAATGAAGACGCCGCCCGATCCGGGGCCCAAGCCCTATGTAATCGTCGTGCCGATCCGCAAGGACGCGGAATGGTGGATCACGGCGCAGGACGGACGGGGCGCCATGATGAAAGAGCACACGGACGCCACGGTCTCCTACCTCAAGACCGTCAAGCGCAAGCTCTACCATGCGAGCGGGCTCGACGATCTCGACTTCATCACCTACTTCGAGACGGCGAAGCTCGACGACTTCAACAACCTAGTCATCGGGCTGGAGCGGGTCAAGGAGAACCGTCACAACAAGCAGTTCGGGAGCCCGACGCTGCTGGGCACCATCCGCCCGCTGAACGAGATCCTGGAAATCCTGGCGCGCTAGGACTGGGCTTTAGTTGCCCGTCGGCCGGATGACGGCCGAGACTTCGTTGGCCAGCAGGACGGTGAGGGAGTAGGGGACCGTCTGGTCTCCCATCGCAATGGCGTAAAGCGAGCAGAGCTGGGGCGACGATTCAGGGGGAAACGGGAGCAGGGCCGGAAACGCGATGGCCGGGGAGGCCACTCCGATCGTCGCCAGGCGAAGCCGTAGCGCCGTGAGCACATCCCGGACCCGCGACCCATGCTGTTCGTCCGGCAGCGTATGGGAGGCGGTGATGACGAAGTCCCAGAGCGGCTTGCTAAGGGAGACGGGCACCGGCAGGCCTACGCTCTGCGCGATGGGCGTGACGTCGATCAGATACCCGGCCTGGATGGCCTCTTCACGGGTCAGCGTTGGAGTGTGCGAGCCCTCCCCTCGCGGGTCTGACGAGGCCGCTGTCTCTCCTTCGGTCGGCGTCTTCGCTTGGGCGTACCCGTCTGTCTGGGAGTCAACCGGTGCGGTCGATGTTCCTTCGAAGAGGGGGGCGCTGAGCCCCATCGCCTTGAGGACGCCCTCATAGACGGTACGGGCTGCTTCGGACCACGTGCGGTCGAACGGTTCTCCGCGAAATGCCGCTTCCGCGGCTTTCTTTTCATCAGTGGTCAATGGACGTAGCTTTGCTGACGTGCTCATGCCTGAGAGATAGGTCTCGACCAGGGACTTGTCAAGCAGGCGCCCGGGGCGGTGTGCCCGGCTTCAGCCGAATAGGTTCATCTGTTCGAGCGGCGGGACTGGCTCCTGCTGGCGGTCCAGGAAAGCCTTGAGTTTGCGGAAGTCCTCCCGGAGTGGCTCGTTCAGGTTGCCCTGATGCAGCGCGGCGGCGGGATGGAGCATGGGGAAGACGAAGAAGTCCTTCACCTGGAACGATTGCCCCCGCACTTTCATGATGCCGACCTTCTTGCCCAGCAGCGTCTGCATGGCGAAGTTGCCGAGTGTGCAGACGACCTTCGGCTTGATCAGCTCGATCTGCTGAAGCAGGAACGGCTTGCAGGTCTCGACCTCGTCGGCCATCGGGTCGCGGTTGTCCGGAGGGCGGCACTTGATCACGTTGGCGATGTAGACGTCGTCGCGTGAGAGGCCGGCACCCTCCAGCAGTTCGTTCAGCAGCTTCCCGGCTGCACCGACGAAGGGGATGCCTTGCTTGTCTTCGTAGAAGCCGGGGGCCTCGCCGACAAACATGATCGTCGCATGCGGGTTCCCGGTCCCGAACACGACCTGGGTCCGCCCGGACGCCAGGCGGCAGCGTTGACAATCCTTGATGGAGTCGTGGAGTTCCGGGAGCGTCACGATGGGTCTCGGGGTCGGATGGGTTGCATGATAGGTGTCAGGTGTGACGAAGTCAATCCGATTTTTCCGGAAAATTGACCCTCTCCAAAGGCTCTGTTAGACTCGCCAAACTATGGACGCAGGCCACAAGATCCAGGCCCTGAGAAGCAACATCGAACGGGTCATCAAGGGCAAACCCGCGGTGATCGAGATGGCGGTGGTGGCTCTGCTGGCGCGCGGGCATCTCCTCATCGAGGACGTGCCCGGAGTGGGGAAGACCACCCTGGCCCACAGCCTTGCCCGTTCTCTGGGCTGCTCCTTTCGACGAATCCAGTTCACGAGCGACCTGCTCCCGGCCGACATCCTGGGGGTCTCGGTCTTCCATCAACAAAAACAGACGTTCGAGTTCAAGCCGGGGCCGATCTTCGCCCACATTGTGCTCGCGGACGAAATCAACCGTACCACGCCCAAGACGCAGAGCAGTCTCCTGGAGGCGATGAACGACGCCCAGGTGTCCGTGGACAGCCAGA
>JAXIOW010000106.1:0-7791 GCA_045403215.1 Nitrospirales bacterium
CCGGCTTCATGCTCTACGATGACGAGCTGAACGTGAACCCGAAGATCGTGGAGCTTATGGACCTGATCGCCAAGGCGCAGAAGGACCTGGGCGTGGAGTTCCGGCTGCGGGGGTTCATCAAGGCCGAGCTGTTCACCGACCAGCAGGCGGAGGCGATGTATCGGGCTGGCTTCCGGTGGATCCTCGTCGGGTTCGAGTCTGGCCACGAGCGGATCCTCACCAACATTCAGAAGAAGGCGAGTCAGGCCGACAACACCCGCGCCATGGAGATCGCCAAGCAGCACAACCTGAAAGTCAAGGCGCTGATGTCGGTCGGGCACCCTGGGGAATCGGAAGAGACGGTCAAAGCGACGCGCGACTGGTTGCTCGCAGTCAAGCCGGACGACTTCGACGCGACCGTGATCACGACCTACCCCGGCACGCCGTACTTCGACGAGGCCGCGGAGACCAAGCCGGGCGTGTGGACCTACACTTACGAGAAGACGGGCGACCGGCTGCACAGTCTCGAAGTGGACTATCGTGAGGTGGCCGAATACTACAAGGGGATTCCCGGCGAGTACACGTCGTATGTGCACACCGATTATTTGAGCGCGGAGGAACTGGTGAAGTGGCGGGATTGGCTGGAGGCCGATGTCCGCGCCAAGCTGGGCATCCCGTATAACACGGCGGCCCCGGCTGTCCGGTACGAGCATTCGATGGGGCAGGGAACGATTCCTTCCAATATTCTTAAGACGAGCTCGTCTATCCGCATGAAAGTCGGGGATGCATGACACCTCCTTCAGGATGAAGGCGGAGCACAAGCACGCTAGATCGGTTTCCGTCCGTCCCGATGCCGCCTCTCAGGTTCACGATAAGGTCTTATCTCTTCTGCTGACGGAGAAACCTGGTCTCGTTTTAGATGTTCCGGCAGGCGAAGGCGCCCTCGCCGCGAGTGCACGCGAATCAGGGTATGAGGTACGGTGTGGGGACGTCGATGTTTCGCGCTTCAAGGTGCGAGGGATCGAGTGCGACCAGGTAGATTTGAACAAGCCCTGGCCCTACACCAGTTCTATGTTTGATTATGTGGTCTCGATTGAGGCCATTGAACATCTGGAGAATCCCTGGCATGTTGTGCGAGAGGCCAACCGTGTTTTGAAGCAGGGCGGAAAGCTTATTATTACAACTCCGAATATTTTGACCATCAAGTCGAGGCTCAGTTATCTGCTCTATGGTTATCCCAATTACTTCCATTACATGATCGAGCATGACCCTGATCGCTGTGATGAATCACCCGTTGACCATATCAATCCTGTCAGCTTTCTTGAATTGAGGCATATCTTGTCACGTAACGGATTTCAAATCGAAGCGATTGAAGCCAACCGCTATCGTAACAGGCATTCCCTGTTTTCCCAACTCCTGAGATTGTTGCTTTTTAGCCGCGGACGGACCCATGTGCGAAACGATAAGGCCAAGGCTTCCGTTCGCCAGACGCTCTTATCGGCGGTCTTATTGTTTGGAGAGATTCTGGTCCTCAAAACGCAGAAAGTTTCAGACGTTAAGGGGCTGTGAGGAGATGCGGATTGCACTGGACATCAGCCTGCTGGCTCGTAACCGGGCCGGGATCGGCACCTACGTTGCGCATCTCCTGACCGCGCTCGTTCGCGTTGCCCCTGAGCACGACTACTTGTTGTACACGACGCACACATTGCCGGAGAAGGACCGAGCCTTCTTTGAAAGCCAGCCCTGTGTCCGGATCATCCACTGTCCTTCGGTGCTGATGGGGCTTCGGGCTCGTTGGGATCAGGTCGATGTCTTTCATGGGTTGAACTTCAAGCTGCGCGGGTGGGGACGCTACGGAGGTGTAGTGACGATCTACGACCTATCTCTGGATCGGCTGCCTCAGCCCTCGCGCAAGCTATTCGGGCAATGGCGCTCGTTTCTCCGCACCAGGCGCACGGCGAAAAAGGCATCGCGCGTAGTGACTATTTCGACCCATTCCGCAGCCGATATCGTCGAGTTGTACGGTGTGCCACGCGAGCGGATCGCCATCGTGTGTCCAGCGGCGAGCCCAGATTTCTACCCGGTCGTCGAGCCGGCCGTGCAGGCTTCGGTCAAGGCGCGCTATGGGATCCGACGCGAAGCATTTGTGCTCTCCGGCGGCGGCACGGAGCCGCGCAAGAACATTGTCGGCCTGGTCGAGGCGTTCGGTCGAACCCCGCGGTTGCGGGAGAGGCTGAACCTCGTCGTGGTCGGAGGAATGGAACGCGGCGCGGAAGCAATCAGTGCGGCTGTCCGGCGTCACGGGCTGGAGTCGGCTGTTATTTTCCCCGGCCACGTGCCGCTGGAGGATTTGCGCGCGCTCTACTCGGCGTGCGCGCTGTTCGTGTTCCCCTCCCTGTACGAGGGATTCGGGATGCCGGTGCTGGAGGCCATGGCCTGCGGCGCGCCGGTCGTGAGCTCGAATGCTTCGTCGCTGCCCGAGGTGGCTGGCGATGCGGCTCTGTTGGTGGACCCCCTCGATGTCGAAGGACTCGCCGCAGCCATGACGCGCGTGGTTGAGGATGCCGGTTTGCGCGAGGATCTCCGGAGGCGAGGCGCTCTCCGCGTCAAGGCCTTTTCCTGGGAGCAGTCGGCGCGAGACCTGCTCCGGGTCTACCAGGAACTGGTACAGGTGAAAACCGCATGAAGCAAGCCTTGATCACCGGCATCACCGGGCAGGACGGGTCGTACCTGGCCGAACTGTTACTGGATAAAGGCTATGAGGTGCACGGCATCGTCCGGCGGGTGGCGATCGAAGACCCGGAGCACCGGCTCTGGCGCATTCTCCACTTGAAGGACCGCCTCCGCCTGCATGCGGCGTCCCTGGAGAGCCTGCCCAGCATCTACCGAGTGTTTCATGCGGTCAAGCCCCATGAGTGCTACCACCTGGCCGCCCAGAGTTTCGTCGCCTATTCCTTCGAAGACGAGTTCTCCACGCTCAACGTGAACATCAACGGGACGCACCACGTGTTGGCCGCGTTGCGCGACTGCGCGCCGGACTGCCGGTTCTACTTCGCCGCCTCGAGCGAGATGTTCGGCAAGGTGGCGGAAGTCCCTCAGAACGAGCTGACGCGCTTCCATCCCCGCTCCGCCTACGGGATCTCGAAGGTGGCCGGGTTCGACCTGACCCGAAACTATCGGGAGGCCTATGGCATCAAGGCCTCGTCCGGCATCCTATACAATCACGAGTCGCCGCGCCGGGGGTTCGAGTTCGTCACGCGAAAGATCACGTCCCAGGCCGCACGGATCAAGCTGGGAATGACAAAAGAGGTCCGGCTGGGCAATCTGGACGCGCGCCGTGACTGGGGCCATGCGCGTGAGTACGTGCGGGCCATGTGGCTGATGCTGCAGCAGGACGCGCCGGAAGACTACGTTATCGCCACCGGCGAGCAGCACTCCGTACGGGAGTTCGCTGAACTGGCCTTCGCGCATCTCGGTCTCGATTATCGCGACCACGCGGTGGTAGATCCCCAGTTCCAGAGGCCCGCCGATGTGGAGACGCTGCTCGGAGACGCTTCCAAGGCCAGAAAGAAACTGGGCTGGGTATACGGAGTCACGTTCAAGGAACTGGTCCGGGAAATGGTGGAAGCTGATTTAGCGCGGCTCAAGAGTGTGGCCCGACCTTGATGCTCGTGCCGGCTCCTGAGCGGATCCTGGTCATCAAGCTGCGGTACGTCGGGGACGTGCTCCTGGCGACGCCGGTCTTGAGCCGGCTGCGGGAGGGCTTTCCCAAGGCGCACCTCGCCATGCTGGTAAATCCCGGCACCGACGACGTGGTGCGGGACCATCCGGCGCTCGACGAGGTGCTGGTGATGGAGCGGGGCAGCCTGGCCAGGCAGTGGCGCTTCGTGCGGGACCTTAGACGGCGACGGTTCGATCTGGTGATCGACCTCACCGACGCTGATCGGTCCGCGCTGCTGAGCTGGCTCTCCCGCGCACCAGTGCGGCTTGGCTACAACAGCGAAGGCCGCTGGCGGGGCGTCCTCTACACGCAAGTTGTGGCCGCCGACTGGTTCACGATGCACACCGTGCGCTATCACTTGAAAGCGACGGAAGCGTTGGGCCTCACAGGCCAGCCGCCCGCGCCGATCCTCGCTGTTGCCCCTGAGGCGCGGCGGGAAGCGGATCGCCTGCTGCGAGAGGCAGGCGTGGAAGGAGCGCGGCCGTTCATCTGCCTGCATCCTGGCGCGCGGTGGTGGTTCAAGGCCTGGCCGGCCGAACGCTACGCAGTCCTCGCCGACCTGGTCCAGACCGAGACGAAGGCACAGGCGCTCTTCCTCGGCGGTGAGCAGGAGCGAAGCCTCGAAAGTCGGATTGTTGACGGGATGAAGACGCCGTTTTGCAGCCTCATTGGGAAAACGGGCCTGCGGGCACTGGCGGCGGTGCTGGAGCGGGCTAAGCTGATGGTCAGCAACGACAACGGGCCCATGCACATGGCGGCGGCGCTGCGCGTGCCGGTGATCGGTCTGTTCGGGCCGTCGGACCCGGCCGTGTGGGGCCCCTGGGGCGACGGGCACCGCACATTTTACAAGGGCCTGGATTGCCGGGCCTGCTTCCATCCGGATTGTTTTCGCGGGGAGCAGAACTGCATGCGGCTCATTTCGCTGGACGAAGTATGGGAATCGGTCAAGGAGGTATTACGACGCACATGAGATCATCATTGATCATGAGGTCGTTCCTCCCGTTTGCCACCCGATTTTTCTATCGGCACCCGACAAAGCTCGGCCGACTCCGACAGCATTGGCTCGATTATGTGGGACGGTTCACCAAAATGGCCGAACTCACCGGGGCAGATGTCGACTCTGTCGAGAGAGCCTTTTACGAGTTGGAATGCAAAGAACCGTTGTTTCGAGAACTCAATGGGTTGGCTGGTATGCCGATGCATCCCCTTGTGTATTATGCACTCATCCGCCTACTTCAACCCGCCCTAGTTGTGGAGACCGGTGTAAACAACGGATTCTCGACGCGGTTTCTGCTGCGGGCGATGGAACGCAATGGCTATGGCATGTTGCATTCCATCGATATGCCGACCCCCAATGAAGATGTGAGACAGCTAGGCAAAGAAACTGGTTGGCTCGTGCCGGACCGTCTCCGCGCGCGGTGGCATCTTCATTTGGGAGATGCCCGAGAACTACTCCCGAAGCTGTTCCAGGAGCTTGGCCCTGTAGACATCTTCATTCACGATAGCTTGCATACGTATGACCACATGCTGTTCGAATATCGAACCGCCTGGCCGCATATTCGCCCAGGTGGATTCTTGCTGTCGGACGACACGGATTTTAATGCCGCTTTTCCCGAATTCGCCACCTCGATCAATTGTCCGGCCGTTATGTTCAACTTCCGCGTGGGTGCGATCCGCAAGCCCGTAGCCGTGAGCTGAGTCGCATGACCCCGTCCGTCCTCTTCGTCCATGGCATCACCGAGATCGGCGGGGCCGAACGTGAGTTGCTGGCCATGCTGGACCGCCTTCCCCGCCGGGGCTTCCATCCGCTGGTCGTGTGTCCAGGTAGAGGTCCATTGACGGAGGAACTTGTGAAACGCGGCGTTGAGGTCCGGTTTGCCTCCATGCCACCCTGGCGTAAACTGTTCGCATATCCGTGGCGTGCGGCGGCGGTTCGCGCCCTCCGCATGATCATCACGGAGGTGCGCCCAGCGCTGCTTCACGTCAATGACATCTGGTGGGTTCCTCAGACGCTGCGTGCGGTCGGTGGAGTGCGAATTCCGGTACTCGCGCACGTCCGGCAGGAAATCGAGCCTCCCAAGGTGCGACGGTATGAGCTCGACAAGGTCGATCTTGTGCTTCCGGTATCCCGCCAGATTCAGCAATCGTTGGAGAAAGGCGGGGTCGTGCCTCAAAGACTCAAGGTCCTCTATAGCGGGGTGGATCTCGGTCCCCTTCCGGATCACGAGGATGAGCGGGAAATCAGACACCGGTTCGGCATACCCGCGGGCGCGCTTGTGCTCGGAACTGTCGCGAATCTCTTTGCCCGCAAGGGCTACGAGGTGATGCTTCGAGCCCTGCCAACCATCTTGACTGCGTTCCCGCAAGTCCTTTATGTAATCGTCGGAAGCGGCGCCGCTGCTTACGAGGCCCGGTTGCGTGCGGTGGTGAAGGATCTGAGATTGGAACATCGGGTGTATTTTGCCGGGTTTCAGCAGTCCGTGTATCCTTTGCTGGCGGCGATGGACGTCTATGTGCATCCGGCCCTGATGGAAGGATTCGGGATCGCGGTGCTCGAAGCCATGGCCATGCGCAAGCCCGTGGTGGCGACCACGACCGGAGGGCTACCGGAGATCGTGCAGGACGGCCAGACGGGGGTCCTTGTCCCACCTGGCGAGCCAGACGCGTTGGCGCGGGCCATTGTGGGTCTGTTGCAGGATTCAACCAGGCGTGTGGCGATGGGCAGGGCTGGGCGGAACCGTGTCGAAACTCTCTTTACGGTGGAAGCCATGATGGATCGGCTGATTGCGGCGTATGGTATGCTTCTGGGAAAAGAAACCTCACTCCCTTCTTCGGTGTCGGTATGATCCCTTTGTCCCGCGTCAGCCTCGTCATTCCCGTGTACAACCAACTTCTCCACACCATGCAGTGTTTGGAGTCCATGCTGCGCCTGCCCGACAAAGTGGGCGAGCTCATCGTCGTGGACAATGCCTCCACCGACGACACACCCGAGTATCTGAAAGGGGTAGACAGTGTCACGGTCATTCGTAATGCGAACAACCTAGGGTGTGCCAAGGCCTGGAACCAAGGGGTCCAGGCCAGTAAGGGGGACGTAATCGGGATCTTGAACAATGACATCGTGGTGACGTCGGGGTGGTTACCGGCACTGCTGGACTTCATGGAGCGCACCGGGCATGGCATCGTCAGCCCGGCGATGCGGGAAGGCCCCCTTCATTACGAACTGGACCAGTACGCCTCCGAATTCACAGCGGCCTGCCGGACAGCGACCCGGCCTGGGCTGCTGGGGCCCTGTATGCTGATCAAGCGGGATGTGTTCGACGCGATCGGACTGTTCGATGAACGGTTCAGCTATGGGGGCTGCGAAGACGTGGACTTTCTCTGGCGGGCGCAGAAGGCCGGCATCACGGCGGCAGTGACGGGCTCAGCCTTCATCCACCACTTCGGCATGGTGACGCAGAACACCGTCAAGCGCACCGAATCCAAAGCGTATCCGACACAGAACCTGGCGCACTTTCACCACAAGTGGGGGCGGACCGTGCGCGGCAACTGGCTGCAACGGCGATGGGCCAGTGTGAAGGAGCGGTGGACTGAACGGTACGAACGCTTCCGGTACGGCCATACGCTTGTCGAATGAGGAGAGTAAAGCGATCATGCGCGTGTTGATCACCGGGGGTGCGGGTTTTCTCGCGAGCCATCTCAGCGATCGCCTGATCGGGATGGACCACCAGGTGGTGTGCCTCGATAACCTCGTCACGGGATCGATGGACAACCTGGCCCACCTCCTGGGGCATGAGCGGTTCACGTTCGTCCACTACAACGTGTGCGACTACCTGTACGTCGAGGGCCCGCTGGACGCGGTGCTGCACTTTGCTTCACCAGCGAGCCCACAGGATTACCTCGAATTCCCCATCGCCACGTTGAAGGTCGGGGCCTTGGGCACTCACAAGGCGCTGGGGCTGGCCAAGGCGAAGCATGCGCGGTTTCTGCTTGCCAGCACGTCGGAGGTGTACGGGGACCCGCTGGTATCGCCCCAGTCCGAGGCCTACTGGGGCAACGTCAACCCGATCAGTCCGCGCGGCGTCTACGACGAA
>JAXIOW010000152.1:0-19784 GCA_045403215.1 Nitrospirales bacterium
CGGAACCGAAGGACTGCAATATTGTGCTGGAGACGCTGCTGACCTCGCCGACGATCGCCCACAAGGGCTGGGTCTTCGAACAGTACGACCACATGGTCCAGACCAACACCGTGATCCGTCCCGGGTCGGACGCGGCGGTCCTGCGGATCAAGGGCACGGACAAGGCCCTGGCCGTCACGGCGGACTGCAACAGCCTCTACTGCGTGCTGAACCCCTACACCGGCGCCGCCAGCGCCGTCGCCGAGGCCGCGCGCAATCTCGTCTGCGCGGGCGCGCGGCCGCTGGCCCTCACCGATTGCCTGAACTTTGGCAACCCCGAACGCCCGGACATCATGTGGCAGTTTATCCTGGCTGTTGAGGGGATCGCTGACGCCTGCAAAATTCTGCAGATTCCGGTGGTGAGCGGGAACGTAAGCTTCTATAATGAGACGCGGGGGCTGTCGATCTATCCGACTCCGATCATCGGCATGGTCGGGCTGCTGGACGATGTCGAGCGGGCGGTCTCCCAAGGGTTCCAAGCGGAAGGCGATGCAATTCTGTTGCTCGGTGAGACCGGCGAGGACCTCGGCGGGACCGAGTACCTCCGGGCCGTCCACCACCGGGAGCAGGGGACGCCTCCTGTGCTCAACCTCGAACGGGAAGCCGCGCTGCATCGCATCGTGCTGCAGGCAGTCGAGCTTGGCCTAGTCCGATCTGCCCACGACTGTGCGGAAGGGGGCTTGGCCGTCGCATTCGCCGAGTCGTGCCTGTCGGCGACGAACGGACCACTGGGCGCGGAGATCATGCTGGGCGGTCATGGGCTGCGGCGGGACAGCCTCCTGTTTGGCGAGTCCCAGTCCCGGATTATTCTCTCCGTCAAATCGGCCGATTGTGAGAAAATAGAGTCGTTGGCGAGGCAAGAACACGTGCCGTGCTCGGCTCTGGGGTTCGTCAGCGGCCGACGGCTGATGATCTCCATCCGCGACGATCGGGGCCGGACGGCCCTCTGGATTGACCGGCCGTGCGACGAACTTGATAGAATATGGCGAGGGGCGCTCCAGGCCGCCCTGGAAACCGGGGAAAGAGGACACGCATGAGCGAGGTCAGCGCTTTCATCACCCCCGATAAATTCCACGACGAATGCGCCGTCGTCGGCGTGTACGGGCACAAGGAAGCGGCGAACCTTGCCTATCTGGGCCTGTACGCCCTGCAGCACCGCGGCCAGGAAAGCTCCGGCATCGTCTCCAACGATGGCGAGCAGTTCCATTGGGAAAAAGCCATGGGTCTGGTGGCCGACGTCTTCACCAAGGACCGGCTGAAGCGCCTGTCCGGCCGCTCAGCGATCGGCCACAACCGGTACTCCACGGCCGGCTCCAGCGACCTCAAGAACGCCCAGCCGCTGGTCGTCAACTTCGCCTTTGGCAACCTGGCCCTGGCTCACAACGGCAACCTGATCAACGCCCATCTGCTCCGCAACGAGCTGGAAGCCTACGGCGCGATCTTCCAGTCCACGTCCGACAGCGAAGTGATCATCCACCTGATTGCACAATCCAAAGAGAACCTGTTGCTCGACCGCATCTTCGACGCGCTCAACCAGGTGCGTGGCGCGTTCTCCATCACGTTGTTGACCGACAGCGGACTGGTCGCAGCCCGCGACCCCTGGGGGTTCCGCCCCCTGTGCCTGGGCCGGATCAAGGACGCCTGGGTCGTGGCGTCGGAAACCTGCGCCTTCGACCTGATCGGCGCCGAGATGATCCGCGATATCGAGCCGGGCGAGCTCATCCTGATGGACGACAAGGGCCTCCACTCCTACCATCCTTTCCCCAAGGTCAAGCCGGCGATGTGCATCTTCGAGCACGTCTATTTCGCGCGTCCGGACAGCAAGATCTACGGGAACAACGTCTACGCCGCCCGCAAGGCGCTGGGCCGCCAGCTCGCCAAGGAGTCCCACGTGCCGGCCGACATCGTCATCGCGGTGCCCGACTCAGGCGTGCCGGCCGCGCTGGGGTACGCCGAAGGCTCAAACATTCCGTTCGAGCAGGGTCTGATCCGCAACCACTACGTGGGCCGGACCTTCATTGAACCCGAGCAGCGCATCCGGCACTTCGGCGTGAAGGTCAAGCTGAACGCCATGCCGGAGGTCCTGGAGGGCAAGCGGGTGGTCGTGGTGGACGATTCCATCGTGCGCGGCACCACGAGCCGCAAGATCGTCAAGATGATCCGCCACGCGGGGGCCAAGGAGGTCCACATGCGGATCTCGTCCCCGCCGGTCATCTCGCCGTGCTTCTACGGGATCGACACACCCACCAAGAAGGAGCTGATCGGCTCGACGCACACGATCGAGGAGATCCGCAAGTACATCACCGCCGACTCGCTCGCCTACTTGAGCTTGGAAGGGCTCCTGGCTGCCGCGCCCGGCGCCGGCGAGCGCTACTGCAACGCCTGCTTTACCGAGAACTATCCCATTCCCTTCACCAAAGCCGAGGAACTGCAATTAGGCCTATTCGATCCCTCGTGATGGGGCGGGGGTGGCCCTCACGGATCAGCCGCCGCTTCGTCATCTTCCTCGCCGCCGTCCAACTCCTTCTGATCTACACCTGGATTGTCGAACCGAACTGGATCGAGGTCACCCACCACGAGGTGTGGTTCAAGAATCTCCCGGAGGAGTTCAACGGCCTGGTGGTCGCCCATCTGTCGGATCTGCACATGCGCGCCTACGGCGCGCGGGAGCGGCGGGTCGTGACGCGCCTGGCCGAATCCACGCCGGGTGTGATCGTGATCACCGGCGATCTCACGGTGGAGGGAAGCGACCCAGCGACCATTCGGCAGTTTCTAACGGCCCTGCGAGACCTGAAGCCGCCCTTCGGCATCTGGGCGGTGCTCGGCACCAACGACCACTGGTACCCGGTGGCTCCAAGCAAGGACGCGGTGCGGCAGTTTTACAACCAGGCCGGCGTCGCGCTTCTGGTCAACGAAGGCGGGCGCATCGGCCGGGGCCTGGACACCCTCTCGCTGATCGGGGTGGACGACCCCTTTTCGGGATATGCCAAACTGGGCATGTCGCTCAAGGGCATGCAGCGCACCCCGTTCGCGATCTTGCTGACACACTCGCCGGAAGTCTTTCTGAAAGCCGATCTCATCAAGTTTGATCTCGTACTGGCCGGGCACACGCACGGGGGGCAGGTCCGTCTGCCCGGCATCGGCGCGCTGTGGTTACCCGCCGGCAGCGAGCCCTTCGAGTCAGGGTGGTTTTACGGCCAGTACACGCGGATGTACGTCACGCGGGGTATCGGGACCGACATCCTGCCGTTCCGGTTATTCTGCCGGCCGGAGATCACCCTCATCACGCTCAAGCGCGGTACATAGCCAGTGGTCGCCGAATTCCGCAACGGCGTGGTGCCCCTTTCTCAGCCAGTAATACACCGCCTCATGATTTTCTTCGGATTAGTCTATTTCGCGCAAGGGATCGGACAAGCCGGGGCACTGATCAACCAGCCCCTTATGTACTACTTGAAATCCTTGGGCCTGACGACTGACCAGGTAGCCGGCCTACTCGCCGTGCTCACCGTGCCGTGGATCATCAAACCAGTGTACGGCCTCATCAGCGATTTCATTCCTTTCTTCGGCTATCGAAGGAAAAGCTATCTCTTCCTGATGAACGGACTTGCGGCCGGCGGCTTTCTCTGGCTTACGGGACTGACCACGCCGAACATGATCGTTGTGGCCCTCTTCCTGACGGCGTTAGGCATCGCTTCCTCGGACGTGCTCACCGATGCCCTGATGGTGGAGAACGGCCAGAAGACAGGCTTGATTAAGCAGTTTCAGAGCCAACAGTGGATGTGGTTTAATGTCGCGGCCATCACCTCCGGACTGATCGGCGGCTGGTTGAGTCAAGTGCTCGCACCTGCGAACGCCCTTCATACCGCAGCGCTGGTGATCTCCTGCGCTCCAATTGCGGTGGTATTGGCCACCACCGTCCTCGTCCGCGAGGAGAAGTCCCAGCTCGACCTCGGGGCTCTGCGCTCAACGACGCGCGGTCTGATATCTTCGCTCAAGTCACGGACGATCTGGACCGTCGCCGGATTTCTGGCCTTTTGGAATTTCACGCCGAGCTTCGGCACCCCGCTGTTTTATCACATGATCGATCATTTGAAGTTCGAACAGTACTTCATCGGGCAACTGACGTCGATCGCGTCTGTGGGGGCCGTGATCGGCGCCTTTGTGTACCGGCGTTATCTGGCCGGACGGTACTCCACCAAGAGCCTGGTCTACCTCAGCATCCTGCTGGGATCCGGGACAACGTTGGCCTACCTGTTGCTCGTGGATAAGACCAGCGCGGTGGTGCTCTACTTCATGACCGGTATTCTCAGCATGATTCCGCTGTTGACATTGCTCAGCCTCGCCGCAGCCGTGTGTCCGCCTCAAGCGGCGGGATTTACCTTCGCCGGGCTGATGTCGATTTATAACGCGGCCGGGCAACTCTCGCAGATCACCGGCGCGTACTTGTACGAGCGGCTATTCCATCAGCAGATCGGGCCATTGATCCTGGTCGCGGCGGTCTTCACGCTGGGAGCTTTCCTGATCGTGCCGTTTCTTCCCGATACGGATCGTCGTTAATCTTCGAGCGTGGAGATGTCGCCGGGGTTCTGGCCGAGTTCTTTGGCCTTCAGCACACGCCGCATGATCTTGCCTGAGCGGGTCTTGGGGAGGCTGGAGACCACTTCGATTTCCCGCGGCACGGCGATCTTTCCCAGTTCGTGCTTGACGTGATCCTTAAGTTGTTGAACCAGTTCAGGCGAATCCTTAAAGCCATGCTTTAGTATCAGAAACGCCTTGATGGACTCGCCGGCCGTCTTGTGCGGCTTGCCGATGACAGCCGCCTCGGCCACGGCGGGATGGCTGACCAGGGCGCTCTCCACCTCGGCCGATCCGATGCGGTTGCCGGCGACCTTGATCACGTCGTCAGCTCGCCCCATGAAGAAGAAATACCCGTCCTCGTCCTTCCGGCAGACGTCCCCGGCGGTGTAGCACCCCGGGATTGTATTCCAGTACACCTTATAGCGGTCCGGATCCTTGTAGATCGTCCGCATCATGGAGGGCCAGGGTTTCTTGATCACGGCAAAGCCCCCGGTATTGGGCGGGAGCGGCTTGCCTTGCCGGTCTACCACGTCGGCTTCAATGCCCAAAAAGGGCCGCGCCGCGGAGCCCGGCTTAAGCTTGGTGCAGGGGAGCGGCGTGACGAGGATGGCGCCAGTCTCGGTCTGCCACCATGTGTCCATGATGGGGAGCTTGCCGCCGGTGACCCGGTGGAACCACAGCCAGGCCTCCGGGTTGATCGGCTCGCCGACCGAGCCCAGGATGCGCAGGCTGCTGAGGTCATACTTCTTCGGCCATTCTTCGCCGTACTTCATCAGCAGGCGAATGGCCGTCGGCGTCGTGTAGAAGATCGTGACCCCGTAACGCTCGATCAGGTCCCACCACCGGCCCGGCGTGGGGTGATCGGGCTTGCCTTCCACCATCAGAATGGTCGCGCCGTTCAACAGCGGCCCGTAGACGATGTAACTGTGCCCGGTCACCCATCCGGGGTCGGCCACGCAAAAGTAGACATCCTCGTCCTTGAGATCGAAGACGAGCTTGGTGGTCAGATAGGTGCCGACCATATACCCCCCGTGGACGTGCTGGACGCCTTTCGGCTTGCCGGTCGTGCCGGAAGTGTAGAGGAAGTACAGCGGATCTTCGGCATCCATCACTTCCGGCGCGCAGACAGCCTGTTGTTCTCTCAGCCAGTCGTCCCAGTCGATCTCCTTGGGAGAGGACAGTGTGATCCCAGGCTTCTGCCGGCGGACAACGACGACATTCTCGATGCACGAGGAGCGAGCGACGGCCTCGTCTACGACCGGCTTGAGCGGAACCACCTTGCCCCGGTCGTACCCGACGTCGGCCGTGATGATCACGCGGGGCTGGCTGTCCTCGATCCGGCTGGCCAGTGCCGGCGCGCTGAAGCCGGAATAGACCACGGTATGAATGGCCCCGATGCGGGCGCACGCCAGCATGGCCACGGTCTGTTCCGGGATCTTGGGGAGGTAGATGGCGACCCGCTCTCCCTTGCGGACGCCGAGCGCCTTCAAGGCGTTGGCGCAGCGGCAGACCTTCCGGTACAGCTCGGCGTAGGAGAAGACCCGCTCGACGTCGTCCTCGCCGACCCAGATCAGCGCCACCTTGTTCTTGCGCCAGGTCTTCAGGTGCCGGTCCAGGCAGTTGTGCGTGATGTTGCACGTGGCGCCCACGAACCACTTCGCCCAGGGATAGTCCCACTGGAGGACGTGCGTCCAC
The DNA here is from genome assembly GCA_045403215.1 of Nitrospirales bacterium. Taxonomy (GTDB): domain Bacteria; phylum Nitrospirota; class Nitrospiria; order Nitrospirales; family NS-4; genus NS-12. Next base: position 6,313 of record JAXIOW010000152.1, read on the forward strand.
GGGGCGAACCATTCCAGCTCACGGGCGGCTTTCTCCCAGAACCCGGGAATGTCCTTGATGGACTCCGCGTAGGCCTTGTCATAGTCCTTGATCCAGGCCTTCTCCATGGTCTCGGCCGACGGGTAGAAGACTTCTGGGACCTTCAAGAAGCTGTCGACATTTTCTTCCATCGTGTGCTCCGCGTCTCTCCTCGCCTCAGTCCGCGCCGCCTTTCAGATAGTTGAGGCCTATTTTCAACGCGCGCCGGGTCATTTCCGGCCACTGGTTCTCCGGATATTCGGCCAGAATGGCGGCGGCTTTCGGATCCTGCAGATAGAGGTTGGAGATGTACACGATCCCATCTTCGATCCTGATTTCTCGGGCCTGTTCCATGGTTCACCTTTCCAAGAATTTCCGTATCTTACAGACCGCCGCGCAACTCGTCAACGACGGTCCTCCTGCTTTCTTGACAGGGGGGGACCCCCATGTTAGCCTTTTACACAGCTAAGGAGGCTCTGTTATGAAGTCCCACGGTGAGAAAACACTGCTCCTGACGGTGGTTGTCGCCACCGGGGCGCTTCTGCTTGCCGCCTGCTCGAGCGTGCCGAAATGGGTCGACAAGGGCGGGGGGTACATGACCGAGAAGGACGGCAAGGCCTTCTATGGGGTCGGAGGCATCTCGGGAATCCGCAACGAGCCGCTGGCCAAAGAGGCCGCCGACAACCGCGCCCGTGCCGACCTGGCCAAGTACGTGGACACCTATACGTCCTACATGATGCGCGACTACGCCGCGTCAACGACAGCCGGGGACTTCACGAAGACCAGCGAGGAGCAGAACGTCGAGCGTGCCCTCAAGACCTTCGTGGCCACCCACCTCTCCGGCGTGACGGTGGTAGAACGGTGGGAAAAGGAAGACAAGACCGGCAAGACTCTCTACTCGCTGGCCAAGCTGGACCTCGACAAGTTCAAGGAACAGGTCGGGCAGATGAAGGAGCTCAACGACGCGGCGCGGGACTTCGTGCGGAAGAACGCGGAGAAGGCTTTCGAACGGCTGCAACAGGAAGAGGACAAACGTGGCGCCAAGTGACGGCCGGTCCCTCATCGTAAAAGCCTTCCTGGGAGGGTGCGCGGGAGCTTTCCTGCTTGCATCCACCGGCTGTGCCTCCACCACCGTCTCCCGCGTGGACGCGGCATCTGTCACGGACCTGAGCGGCCACTGGAACGACGCCGACTCCAGGCTGGTCGCTGAAGAGATGGTCAAGGAGGCCCTGGCCGGCCCCTGGCTCCAGACCTATACCAACGCGAACACGAAACGCCCGGTGGTGGTCGTGGGAACGGTGACCAACCGGAGCCACGAGCATATCAACGTGCAGACCTTCATCAACGACCTGCAGCGTGAGCTGACCAACTCGGGCAAGGTGACCTTCGTGGCCGGCAAGGGCGAGCGGGAGGAGGTCCGCGAAGAACGCCGCGAGCAAGCCGCCAACGCCCTCGAGTCCACGCAGAAGCCGCCCGGCAAGGAGATCGGCGCCGACTACCTGTTGCGCGGCACGATCAGCACCATCCAGGACGAAGCCGACGGGACGAAGGCGATCTTCTACCAGGTCGATCTCGAGATGGTCGACCTGTCCAACAACGTCAAGTCTTGGTTCGGCCAGAAGAAGATCAAGAAAGTCGTCGAACGGAAGCGCGTCTTGTTCTGACGCGACGGTCCGGCTTGTCCAGATACCTTACACCTCCGTCCACGGGACGCTGGGGTCCCGTCCTCCTCGTACTGCTTTCCTTCACGGCCGTCTCCGCCTGCGCACACGGGCTTCCCTACGCACGCATCGATCGCGCGCTAGAGGACGGCAATCCCGCCGAAGGGGTGGAAGTCCTCGAAAAGGCTCAGGACGTCTATGGAAGCAAGAGCGCCGCGCTGTATCTCATGGATAAAGGGATGGTCCAGTACCTGGCCGGCCGTTACACCGACAGCATCCAGTCCCTGTCCGCGGCCGAGGCGCTGACCGAGGACCTCTACACCGCGCGGATCCACACAGAGGTCGAAGCTTTTCTCACATCAGACAACGCCCTGCCGTATGAAGGGGAGGCATTTGAGAAGGTGCTGTTGAACGTGTACCTGGCCATGAACTATGTCCGTCTCGGGCTGTGGGACGACGCGCTCGTCGAGGCACGCAAGGTGGACCACAAGCTCACCGTGCTAGCCGATCGAACTCAAAAGCGCATGACCTACACGGAAGACGCGCTGGCCCGCTATCTGAGCGGGATACTCTACGAAGCCACCGGGGATCTGAGCAATGCCTTCGTCGCGTACCGGCTGGCGCTGGAAGCGTTCCAGGACTACCGAAAGAGCTACGGCACTGCCGTGCCGGACCTCGTCCGTCAGGACCTGCTGCGCGTGACCGAGGCGCTCGGACTCAACCAAGAACACCAGGAGTACCGGGAGGCGTTTCCCGGCGTCACGTGGCAGGCGGAGTCGGCATCGCAGTCGGACGGCGAGCTGGTGTACATCACCCACGCGGGTCGGGCACCCATCAAGCGCGACCTTCTCATAGACGTCCCGTTCAGCCTTGCCGCGCTCACCTTAGTTCTGGCCACGAAACGGTATGACCGGTATTCGTACTCGAGTGATCATCGCGTGGCGGAGAGCATCCTCTACGGATTGACCGGCAGAGTGATGAGATTGGCGGTGCCCAAGTTCGTGCCGCGTCCTTCGCATATTGCCTACACCGAAGCAATAGTCGCCAATGGGGTCATCCGGTATACCAGCCGCTCAGCTTTAATGGAAGACATCACGGCGATCGCCGTAAAGGACCTCGACGATCGGCTCCTCAGAACGACGGTCAAGGCGGTGGCGCGCGCGGCCTGGAAATTCGCTCTCGCGGAAGCTGTACGGGTAGGGGTGCGTAGTTCAATCAGTGACAAGGATGCCGGGGCGGTTGCCGGTGCCATCGCTGGCGCGGTGGCGCACATGATCGCCGTCGCATCGGAGGAAGCGGACAAGCGGAGCTGGGCGACCCTCCCAGACCGCATCTTCATCGGGCGACTGAAGGTCCCGCCCGGGACCTATGACGTGGAGCTTCGCCACATCGGGACGCATGGGGGTGTGGTGGCCTCGCAGGTCCTCAAGGGCGTCACCATCACCGAACGGCGCAAACAGTTTGTCAGCACGAGGGTCTTACAATGAAAACGGGGACAGGCTACTTTTCCGTCATCTCCCCTTTCTTAATCTTCGCATTTCTTCTCTCCGCCTGCGCCGGTTCCCCGAAGCCGCCGGACTGGGTCACCGGGACCAAGACCGCAGCCTATCCGAATGAACAGTTCTTGATCGGCGTGGGGCAGGCAGACTCGAGGCCGGTGGCGGAGGAACGCGCCTATGCGGCGATCTCCCGGATCTTCCAAGTGGAAGTGATAAGCCAGTCCAAGGATTGGGAATCCTACCTGAGCCTGGAGAAAAAGGGGGACGTCCAGACCGAGCGGAAACTGGTCGTGGACACGATGACGAAGGTCTCCACCGATAAGCTGCTGGAGAACGTGAAGATCGCCGAAACTTGGCAGGACGCAAAGACCGGCCTCTGCTCTGCGCTGGCCGTCATGGATCGCGGAGTCGCGCGCGTGTCTCTGACAGGCCGGGTCGCGGAACTGGACGAGGCGATCGCCCATGATGTGAAAGAGGCCCGCACGGCGACGGACAAGCTCACGAAGATCCGAGGGCTCAGGCGCGCGATCCGGACCCACATCGCCCGGGACACGTACTACAGCGACCTACGGGTCGTGAGCGGCGGCAAGGGAATGCCGTCAGAATACTCCGTGCCAGGGCTGACGAGGGAACTGGACAAGTTCCTGAAAGAAAGCGTGGTCGTAACGGTCGAGGTCAAGGGCGACCAGGCCGATGCCGTGCGGCAGGCCATCATGGAGGGGCTCGTGCGCGAAGGGCTGCCGGTGACCGCGCGCAATTCTCAGCCGGCAGCAGGAGAAGCCGGCAACGCAGATCTGTTAATCAGAGGCGAGGCTCGTCTCTGGCCCATCGAGGTGCCAGACCCGAGGTTTCGCTATGTCCGGTGGTGCGCCGACTTCGTCGTGCTGAGCCAGAGCGACCAGCGGGTGGTCGGAAGTATCGCCCGCTCCGGCCGCGAAGGTCACTTGAACTACCCGGAAGCCTCCAACCGCGCCCTCAAGGTCCTCCAGCAGGTAGTCTCCTCCGCCCTCGCCAAGAACCTCGCCGAGCACATCTACGGCGACCCGCCATCCGACGCCACTCCTGAACCCGCCGCCTGTCCGAAGTCATAACTGCCTCGCGTACCTAGGTTGTCCTTGTTGGCGGTGGAGGAGGCAGGTCGGTCAGGTACTCCTCACGGTAGATCTGGATCGTGGTCAGCAGGATCGCGAGGAGGATCGGCCCGAGGAACAGCCCGATCAGGCCATACGCGGCAAGGCCGCCGAGGATGCTGAAGAAGAGGAAGAGCACCGGGAGCTTAGCCCCCTTCCCGATGAGCAGCGGCCTCAACACACTGTCCACCATCGTCACCCCGCCTGCCCCCCACGCGAGCATTGCAATCCCTTTCCACATCGGCCCTACCATGAACAGGTAGAGGGCGACCGGCCCCCATACCAGCGCCGTACCCCCGAAGGGCAACGGGGCCAGGACGATGGTGAACGCCATCAGAAAGACCGGAAAGGGCACGTCGAGGACCGCATAGGCGAGCCCCGCGAGCAGCCCCTGCACGATCGCCGTGATCACGATCCCCTTGACCACCGCCGTGATGGTCTGATCCAGCCGCGAAAAGATCTTCTCCTTGTGCGCGTCGTCAAGCGGAATCACCCGATAGAGACCTTGGAACAGCCGTTTCCCGTCTTTGAAGAAAAAGAACAGCGCGATGACGATCACCAAGAAGTTGACGGCCAGCAGGAAGGCGTTTTTGACCAGGTCGGTCAGTTGCTCGATGATGAACCCGCTCATGGCCTTCGCGCTTTGCAACAGAAAGGCTTCGACGTTCGCTTTAGACCCGACGAGCTTTTGGATCATCTGCTGCACACGACTTGTGCCGAGCAAGGGAAGCTTGGCCAGTTCGTCCGGCAGGCGCTTCACGCCGCCCGACTGGATCCAGGTGTTGATGGCGTCGTAGCCGTTGCCGGTTTCCTGGACGAGCAGGAAGGTGAACAAGACCACCGGCGCCACGATCAACGCGACGATCCCCACTGTCAACAGCACGGCCGACGCGACTTCGCGCCCCCGGAGCAGGCCTGCCAGCCGGGTGTGCAGGGGAAAGGTGACGTGGGCCAGGATCACCGCCCACAGCAGTGGGCGAAGAAACGGGCTGAAAACCTCGGCAAGCTGGTAGAGCAGAACCAGCAGGACCCCGAGGAAACCGAGGACGAACAACTGCTGGCGTGTCATCCGGAGCGCCTGGTGTACAAGGTGTCCTCTTCGAACATGGTGAAGAGGCGCTTGGCTTCCGGGTGCAGGACGGCCTGCGAGGGGGACGGCGGCATGGTGACCGTCCGGAACAACGGCGTCAGCTTGCCGTTGGGATGGAGGTAGCCGGCCCGCAACGGGACCGATCGGTGCTGGTGGCGGACGAGGTGGCACGGAGTCGGGCGGATGTTGGTCAGCCATGCGGCAAGCTCGTGCGGATTGCCGATCGAGGCCGAGAGCAGGAGAAGCCTGGCCTGGGAGGGGCAGAAGATGATCGTCTCTTCCCAGACGACCCCGCGCTCCGGGTCGGCCAGGAACTGGCTCTCGTCGATGATGACAAGCCCCAGGGTGTCCAGGCGAACGTCGATCTCGCCCCCCGCCGCGTCGTAGAGGAGGTTCCGAAGTATTTCCGTCGTCATGATCAGGATCGGCGCGATGGGGTTGTCGCGCCGGTCGCCGGTGATGATGCCGACGAACTCCGGCCCGAAGATCTTGCAGAACTCGGTGTACTTCGTGTTCGACAGGGCCTTGAGCGGCGAGGTATAGACAACGGTCCGGTCCTCGTGCATGGCGCGGCGGGTCGCCTCGACGGCGACGTAGGTCTTGCCGCTGCCGGTCGGGACGCTCACGATCACGTCACCCCGTTCCAGCGCCTCCACGGCTTCCACCTGCCAGTCATCCGGCACGAAGGGGCGCTGCTCCGGCACCCCGATCCCATCCAGAAGCGCGCGCAAGTCGGCCGGCTTTTCCAATTTGTGTTCGGAGGACGCCTCGCGCGCCGCCGCCGGGACTGCGGCCAGCGCCAGCTGCTCGGCCTGGTGGGTACGAATTGCCGCCTCAATGCGCGCGATGTCGGCCTCGGCGCCCGCCATAATCGTGTGAATGAGCCGGCGCTTCCCCATCCGCAACGCCGGGGGGCCGGCGATGGCACGCCCCAGCCGGCGCAGCAGCCGGAAGGGGAGATCGGCCAACGCCCGTTCCAGTTCGTCACGCGTCACGGCAGTTCCTCCAACACGCCACGCCGGATGCGGCTCAGGGCTTCCGCCGCCACTGTGGCCAGGTCCTGATGCGTGGCTTGCAGCGAATGGACCTGGGAGAGGTATTCGAGCGTGCGTGACAAGAGCCGGTAGATATCGCCCTCGGCCATCGACGTGGAGCGGCAGAGCTGCGCCCAGGTCACGGTGGTGTCGCCCACCCAGCGCTCGGCCAACCCGCCGACATCGACGCGTAGCAGCGGCGGATCATCGTACGGAGCCAGCGCCTCTGCCATCCGGCGCGCCGTGGCCACGAGGTTTGCCAGCGCCGTGGTAATGCGCGGGAAGGAGGCCGGACGATCGTTCTCGTAGGCGATACAGGCCATCAGGCCCGCCAGCGTCGCGGGCGTGACACCTTTGAACGCCTGCGCGCGGATCAGCTCGGTGATCAACAGCGAGAAGTCGATCCGGATCAGCCTGGCCCATTCGCCGTCCGCGGTCAGTTTGAACGCGGGGTCCAGATACCCGAGGTCCTGGAGGATCTCGGCGCGCTCCTGGAACTTATGCCAGAGCCCGGTGCGCAGCGACTGCACGGTCCGCGTGTTGTGCAGCCACTCCTGCTTCACCGTGTTGGCGGCCTTGAACTCCTTGGCGCAGGTCGGCCGGCAGGGGCAGGTGGGGCAGGGGAAGAGGTCGCCGAGACTCTTCACTAGTTCGCCTTCCCCTTCGTCCGGTGCCGGTGGAACCGTCAGGACGGGCAGGTGCTTCGGCAGGTCCTCAAGCTGCTGGGCCAGCCAGGACAAGGCCTCGGGAGTCGCCCAGGGGAACGCCGGCGCCGGGGCGAAGTCAACGGCGCGGTCGATCACGCCCAGGATGTCCGCGACCGGCGACTCCGCCACCACGCCGCCCTTCCGGAGGACGGTCACCATCTCGTGGCGCTGGCCCCGGCTCCGGTAACGCCGGAGCACAATCCCCCGGAACCGTGGAAAGGCCACGACCCGCCCTGGTGTGAGGTAGGGGAGCCGCGCCCGGACCTCCGGCGGATGGTGGCGCCGCGCCTGGAGCTTCATGGCCGTCTGCCGCGTGGCGTGGTCGTAGGCGCTCCACTGCGTCAGCCAGTCGGAGCACTCGCGTGGCTGGTAGGACTCCAGCTTCGCGTGCAGCTTCTCGATGCGGTGCTCCAGGTGAGCGGCCTGGGCGTTCATCTGGTACTGCGCGAAGCTCTTCGCGAGGATGGACTGGATGTGATCCAGCGGATGCGCCTTGAGCAGGTTGAGGACCATCGGATAGGCGATGATGAACTGGCTGTCTACGGGCTCAGGGCGGCCGGTAAGTCCGCGAATCAAGACGCCGAGGTCCATGTACGGGGAGGGCGTGACGATGGCGAACCCTACGCTGTCCTTGCCGCGGCGGCCCGCCCGCCCGGAGATCTGGGCCACCTCCGCAATCGTCAGGTCGGTGAAGTCCTGGTCGCGCCGCACGCCCGACTGCGTGAGCACGACGGTGCGCGCGGGAAAGTCCACGCCAGCCGCCAGGGTCGTGGTCGCAAAGACGGCGTCGAGGCGCCCGCGCCGCATCAGCTCTTCGATGGCGATCTTCCAGGACGGGAGGTGTCCCGCGTGGTGGGCAGCCACGCCGCAGGTGGTCACCGTCTTCCGCAGCGGATGATCGTGCAGGCTCGGGTAGGTGGCGGTCAGCTCGTCCAGGATCTCGGTGATGCTCTCCTGGCGCGCGGGCGGCAAGGGGTCGGTCGCGTGCTCGAACGCCTGGAGGGCCTCGTCGCAGGATCGCCGGGACGTCAGAAAGACGATCGCGGGCGTCAGCGACTTCTGGCGCAGGACCGTGATGAGGTGAACCGGATGGATTGAAGGGGGCATACGCTATCGGTGTGTATTGTAGCACACAGGCCGGGAATGGCCGCAGAGAGCGCCGCTGGTCGGCGCGAGAGCGGTCGCGACGGACAGGCGCTAGGCAGGCGCGCCGGACGATGGGGGCTTGACCGGCGCGGGGGCCTCCATGATCCCCGCCGCGATGGCCACGGCCGTCAGGCCGATACCCAGCCACCACACGTACGGCTGGATGCCTCCGGCATCCGCAATGAGGCGGTCGCGCGCCGCTTCATCCAAGCCGGCCCGCTGCTCGATCAAGGCCAACGACAGCTTGATGTGCATGTAATAGAGGTAGTTGGCGGCGACGGCGGCGAACACGTTCCAGATCACCACGCCCACCAGTCCGGCCCCCAAGACCATAGGCAAGAGCCCGCCGAGGAGAAACACGCCGGCGTGCATGTACATCTTGCGATACAGGTACCAGAGCCAGCCGACGCCGAACGCCGGCCAGTGCCAGGTCGGGGCAAACCGCTCCCGTTCCCCCTCGCGAAACAGCCGGAAGCGTTCGAGGTAATAGTCCGCGCGCGGGCCGATGAACTTTCGCCACAACGCCATTTCCGTCAGCAGGGAAGCCGCCGGCGCGGTGCCGCCGACGGAAAGCGGCTGTCCGCAACGGCTGCAGTACGCCGCGTCCGGCGTATTCTGATTGGTGCAGCGGGGACAGGTCATGCGTGCGGAGCGATCAGGAAGATTCCGGTGCAGTCCCTTGAGGAGGGGATGACGGCGTCCCAGTGGGTGCGGCAGGGGCGCGGGTACCCGTTGCTCCGTCCGATGCAACGGGTGATGGGCCCCCTCCCGCCGGAGACGTTGTCGCAGCCACAGGCTTAGGCGGGGCCGGCTTCTCAGCCTTGATGCCGCTGTTCCAGTAAGGCCCTTCGTAGGCTCCGTCGGCTGGCACCGCGGCCTTGAGGTTCAGTTCGTAATTGCCGGCCGCTTTGTTGACGGTCGCGCCCACTCCCACGACATGGCGCCATTCCGGCAGCCGCGTGCTGATCCGGCACTCTCCGTTCTCCAGTGTCTCCATGTACAGGGCCACAGGATTGCCGCGCGCGCCGTTCGGCCAGAACTGGACGGTGCCGACGAACTCAAACTTTTGTGTCATCAGAATCCTGCGAGGGTTCTCTTACCATTGGCTCTGGGCAGCCGTGCGCTTCTTGGCGATGTCCTGCGGGCTGATTTCGTGACCCGGATTGATCATCTTGAACAGGGCGCTGCGGAACTGGCCGAGCCTAGCGGCCTGTTCCTCGGTGATCGTCACGACTGACTCCTTGCCGGCGACCTCGAACTGCTCGACCGCCTGCATGACGAACCGTCCCGCTTCCAGCACGCGTCCCGCCTCGAACGCGTCCAACGATTCGACCAAGAGCGCGCTGACGCCCTTGACTTCGCCGGGGAGGCGCTGGTCGCGAAAGCCATACACGGCGGTCTCATACTGACGGATCATCACCGGCTGGGGTTTGATGCTCTCGGAACGGACCTTGACCTGCTGGCTGTACATGTCCGTGATGGGTCCCATCATCTGCTCCACCGCGGTGATGAGGGAGCTGGCGTCCATACAGTCACTAAACACCAGAACCTTCGAAGTTGTCAACAGACGTCCGTCCCACGGCCATTCCACCACAATGAGGCTCAGATTTCTTGACAAGGGCATGAAACTTCACTAACATTTTACATTCTTCTCGCTTTGATGGAGCGGAGTTAGCGCTCTTCTCCTGAAATTCAGGACCCCGGTGCCGTGGGTGGGCGTGCGCCCGCTCCTCGGCCGGTCAACTCAAGCTCGCTCACGCCGCGTAACCGGTGGGGGAACGGTTTGACAACGGATAGCAGGAAAGTCATGGCGTCGGATTGTGATCGACAAGCGCTTCCGGACAGTTACTTCCGGCCTGAATTGACAGCTGAAATCCTGGAGTACTTCGTTCCTGAAGCCCAGGAGTACCTGGAAACCATCTCCTCCTGCCTGCTCCGGATGGAGAAGGAGCCGACGAACAAGGACACGGTCCAGCAATTGTTCCGTGCGGCGCATACCCTCAAAGGGTCCGCGTACACGGTCGGATTCCGGGCCATCGGGGATCTGACCCACGACATGGAAGACATCATGAGCGCGATCCGCGACGGAACGATGCAGGCCTCGGCGGAGTTGACGGACCTGTTCTTCCGTGCCGTGGACGAAGCCCGCCTCCTTCTGGGACGAGACCCAGCCAAGCTGCCGCAGATCCGGCGGGAGTTTGCGCCCCTCACACAACGCCTCCATCAGGTGGCCACCGGCCAGGCTGAGAAAACCCCGGCCGCGGAGCCGGAAGAACGCCCGCAACCGGGCAGCGCCAAAGAGCTAAGCCAGGGAACGGTTCGGGTCAGCCGGGACCGTCTGGAGCGGCTGCACGATCTGGTCGCCGAATTGGTCGTCGGCCGCAGCCGCTTGGAGCAACGGTTGACGGTACTCGAGCACTTGGCACGCCAAGTCCAGACGCCGGCCATGGCCCAGCTCAGCACCTCGATCCGCGAGGCCCGCCAGGACATGGACCTGCTCCAGCAGATGACCACCGACCTGCGCGACGAGATCGCCCGTACCCGGATGGTCCCCATCGGTTCGCTGTTCACGCGGTTCCAGAAGGCGGCCCGCGAAATGGCGCGGACGGTCGGCAAGGACATCGAAGTCGTTTTCACCGGGGCCGCCATCGAGGTGGATACCGGCGTGGTCCAGCGGTTGGTCGATCCGTTGATCCATATGATGCGGAACGCAGTGGCCCATGGCATCGAGCCGCCGGCGGTCCGCAAGGGCGCCGGAAAGCTTGAGAAGGGCACGGTGTCCCTCCATGCCTTCAACCGAGGTAATACGATCGTGATCGAGATCGAAGATGATGGCGCCGGGCTGAACATCGAGAAGATCAAGGCGAAGGCGATCGCGTTGGGTCTGGTGAGCCCCACACGGGCTGTCGCGATGCCCCCCGCCGAAATACTCACGCTGCTCTACCGCCCGGGCTTCTCAATGGCGGAAGAAATCAGCGATCAGGCGGGCCGGGGCGTCGGCATGGACGTGGTCAGGCGCGCCATCACCGACATGAATGGGCAGATCGACATTGAAACCAAGCCGGGCGTCGGCACGAAGTTCACCGTGAGCCTGCCGCGCACCATATCCATTTCGAGCGCGCCCACAGCCGCAGATGAGGGACCATGCCGACAATCTTAGTAGCCGACGATAGTCTCAGCGTTCGAAAGGTCGCGGAACGGCAGTTAACCGAGGCCGGCCTCGAGGTGGCGCTGGTGTCCAACGGCGAGGAAGCCTTGAATTGGATGAACAACAAGCGACCGGACCTGATCATCGCGGACGTCATCATGCCGGACAAGAGCGGGTTCGAGGTCTGCGCGTTCGTCAGGTCGAACGCCGCCCTGGCGGATACGCCGGTGATCCTGGTGTCGGGGTTCGTGGATGAGGAGATCACGCGGCAGGCCGAGGCCTGCCGGGCCGACGGCGTTATCAAGAAACCATTCCAAGGGGCCATCCTGCGCGAGCGAGTCCTCGAATTGCTGTCCACCCGAAAGGCTCACGCGCCGAAGGCGCCGGCAGCCGCGCCCGCGCGCGCCCCGGCGGCACCGGACACCATGCATGCCTTGGAAAAACGCCTAGCGGAGCAGGAAAAGGCGTTGGGAGAGGCATCCGCACTCATCCAGAACCTGGTGGCCCGGCTCACGGAAGCCGAAAAGCAGACGGCCGAGCTGCAGAAACGGCTGGCGGCGTTGGAGCCGGCCGCCGCTTCGGCGGAAAAACTCCGGCAACTGCTGGGAGAATTCGTCCGCCAAGCCACGCAAACCTTGGGCCGACACGGATCATGACGGCATCGTTGGCTCCGCTCGGCCCGCAGCCGGAGAACGGGCGGAGGAATCGCTAGAGTCGGCAGACGCCTATGGACACGAGCGAAGACCAGTTTCAAGAAGAAGTCCTCCAGCTGTTTGCCGAAGAGGGGTTGGAGTGGATCAAGCAGATCAAGGTCGCCCTGCAAGAGCTGGAGAGCGGAGCGACGCCGGATAAGGAAAAGAAACATTACGATATCATCCTCCGCAGCCTGACCAACCTTATGGGCTCGGCCGCCACCGTCGAGCTGGTCGCGCTTCAGAAACTTACCCTCTCATTGGTCCCGCTCGTGCAAGCCATGCAGGCCCAAAAAGTCGCCGCCACGCCGGAGCACTTCGCCATGATCCGGCAGGGGATCGCGCTCCTGACTGCTGCCGTGCAGGTGCTGGGCACGGCCTCTCAGCGAATGAGCGTCAAGGCCAATCTCGAAGGCATCATGCAGCTCCAGGCTGAGGGGCTGCAGCGAGCGATCGCCAAAGTGCAAGGAGTCATGCAGGCGGCCGCGCCTTCCGCGAAACGGCCAGTCGGCCCCATAGGCACCTACTTGGGCCAACTCGTGCAGACGCTGCTGGATCTCAAGCTCGCTCGTCCCTCCTCGCTGGAGCCCAGCAGGAACCTGGTCGAGCTCGTGCTCCGCAGAGTGCACAGGCTTTCCGACCAGGAATCGGCGGAGGTCACAGCCGCCTCAGTCGCCGGCATCCTGCGCCAACTGGAGAGGCTCGATGAACGATTCATGGAGGAAACCGGCCAGCGGTTGGAGACGGTGAAGCAGGTTTTCGCCGGGCTCAAGTCCGGCGCCAGCGATCCCCACGCACAGAAAGCCAACCTCCAGGGCGGCCTGCGGGAAATCTCGTTGCTGTACGAAACGGCCCGCAATGTCGGAGCCACGCCGATCGCCCAGTTCCTGCATGGTCTGGAAACGCTGCTCCTGGAAGTCGTCTACCAAGGCGTGGCGCTGGTCCCCCAGCGAGTCGAGGCTGTGGCTGCCCGCGTGGATTCCCTGATGGCGATGGCCCAGCAATGGGTCGAGATGGGCCGAACCGAACAGGCGGCCATCGAGAAGGCCCTGGCGTCGCTCATCGACAAGGACCTCACCCGCAGGTAAAAGTACAAAGAGCCCCGCGAGGTGGAAGTGCGTCGTTGGTGCCGAGGGACAGAATTGAACTGTCGACACCAGCCTTTTCAGGGCTGTGCTCTGCCAACTGAGCTACCTCGGCACCGTGGACGCTCACTCTTACCAAGTTCATGACCCGAAATCAAGGTGATCACTTGCGTTGTTGATCCGCTTGCCGTAGATTTCGCTTCGTGAGCAATCGCGCGTTCGTCCCGCACCCCTTCCTCAAGAATCCTCACCTGATGACGTT
>JAXIOW010000204.1:0-9834 GCA_045403215.1 Nitrospirales bacterium
CGCTTCCGGCAGGCGGGCGACGATCCCCGCGAAGATGATCAGCGAGATGCCATTGCCGATCCCCCGCTCGGTGATCTGCTCCCCGAGCCACATCAAGAACGCCGTGCCGGCGGTCAGCGTCAGCATGGTCATCAGGCGGAAGCTCCACCCGGGAGCCTGCACGAAGATGCCGCGGTTCATGCCCTCAAGCCCGATGGCGATCCCGAACGACTGGATCAACCCGATCCCGATCGTCCCAAACCGGGTGTACTGAATGATCTTCTTTCGCCCGCGTTCCCCCTCTTTGGCCAGCTTCGTCAAGTGGGGAATCACCACCGTCAGCAGCTGCAGGATGATCGACGCGCTGATGTACGGCATGATGCCGAGCGCGAAGATCGTCAGGCGCGAAAGGGCGCCGCCGGAAAAGATATCGAGAAACCCAAGAAGCGCGCCGCCTTTCTCCTGCAGGAACTTGAAGAGTTCGTCGTTGTTGATGCCCGGGGTCGGGATGTACGCGCCGATCCGGTAGATCGCCAACATCCCGAGCGCGAAAAGAATCCGATTCCGCAGCTCCGGGATATTGAAGACGTTCTTGAGATTCGTGATCAGGCGTTCAAGCACCGTCGAGAACCTCTGCCATCCCTCCTGCGGCTTGAATCTTGGCGATCGCGGCCTCGCTGAACCGATGCGCTTGGACGCGGACAGCCCGCGACAACGCGCCTTCTGCCAAGACCTTGATCTTGGCTCCCCGCCCACGCACGAGGCCGGCTTGCGCGAGAACTTGCGGAGTCACATCCTGGACGCCTTCGAGCCGGTTCAGGTCGCGGAGGTTCACGACGTCCCACTCCTGCTTGAAGATGTTCGTGAACCCGCGCTTGGGCACCCGCCTGGTCAGGGGCATCTGCCCCCCCTCGAATCCGGGGCGCTTGCCACCTCCCGATCGGGCTTTGAGCCCCTTGTGGCCCCGCGTGGCCGTCTTGCCGTGCCCGGAGCCGATGCCCCGGCCCACACGCTTGCGCCGCCGCCGCGCCCCTGGGGCCGGTTTCAAGTCATGCAGCTTCATGTAGCCTCTTTGCCTGCATCCCGGACTTCCAGCAGGTAGGAGAGCTTGTGCACCAGCCCCTTGACTTGAGGCGTGTTCGGCCGGATCACGGTGTGGTGGAGCCGACGGAGGCCGAGCCCGCGAAGGATGATCCGATGGGACCTTGGCGTGCCGATGGGACTACGGACTAGGGTGATCGCGATCGCCTCTTTGGGTGTGGTCTTTCGCCCCATCGCCTACCCCGCCTGCTGGACGATCGCTTTGCGGATCCGGAGAACTTCGTCCGGGTCTCGCAACTGGTTCAGCCCGTCCAGAGTCGCCTGCACCACGTTGAAGGGATTGCCGCGGCCCAGCGTTTTCGCCACGATGTTGTGAATCCCCGCCAACTCAATCACGGCCCGTACGGCTCCGCCGGCGACGATCCCAGTCCCGGCCGCCGCCGGCTTGAGCAGCACATGCTCGGCGCCGAATTGGCCGTGGACCTCGTGGGGGACGGTCCCGTTCTTGATCACGACCCGGACGAGATTTTTCTTGGCGTGCTGCACGGCTTTGGAGATGGCCTCGGGCACCTCCGCCGCCTTGCCCTTGCCGATGCCGACCAAGCCTTGCTCATCGCCGACCACGACCAGCGCGGTGAAATTGAACCGCTTGCCCCCTTTGACCACCTTGGCCACGCGGTTGATGTAGACGACCTTGTCTTTCAGGTTCAGTTCGTCCGGGTTGATCTTCACGATTCGGCGTCGCTCCAGTTTAGAACTTCAGACCCTTTTCGCGGGAGGCCTCGGCCAGCGCCTTGACCCGCCCGTGGTACTTGTAGCCGCCGCGGTCAAACACGACGGTCGTCACCTTGGCCTTCAGGGCACGCTCGGCGACCAGCCGGCCCACGGCGGCGGCAGCCGTCACGTTCCCTCCGGTTTTCACCTTGCCCTTGAGCTCCTTGTCTAGACTCGACGCGCTGATCAAGGTCCGTCCGGTCGTGTCGTCGATCACCTGGGCATAGATCTGTGTGTTGCTCCTGAACACATTGAGCCGGGGGCGCTGGGCCGTCCCGAACACCCGGAGCCTAACCCGGTGGTGCCGGCGGACCCGGCTGCGTTCCCGTTTGCTCACATCCAACATCGGCGACTTCCCTTACTTGCCCGTCTTGCCTTCCTTGCGAATCAAGATTTCGCCCGCGTACTTCACACCCTTGGCCTTGTAGACGTCCGGCGTCTTGAGCGCCCGAATATTGGCGGCGATCTGGCCAACCAGGTACCGGTCCCGTCCCCTAATCGTCACCACCGTCTGTTTGTCCACCTTGGCCTCAATGCCCTCCGGCAGCGGGAACGCGATGGGATGGGTGAACCCGAGGTTGAAACTGAGCGTCCGTCCGCTCAGCGCGGCCTTGTACCCGACCCCGTTGATCTCCAAGACCCGCTCGAACCCCTTCGTGACTCCCTCGATCATGTTGTGGATCTCGTTCCGGACCAGCCCGTGGAGCGCGCGATGCTGACGGGTATCGGCCGCGCGCTGTACCACGACATTGCTCGTCGCCACAGCGACCGTGATGTCTGGCGGGATCGACCGTGTGAGGGCCCCCAGCGGGCCTTTCACAAACACCTTCTGGGCATCGACCTTGACGTCAACACCCTGCGGAATGGGCACTGGTTTTCTTCCGATCCGTGACATCGAACGCTCCTACCAGATGTAGCAGAGCACTTCGCCGCCGATCTTCTGTACGCGCGACTCGGCGCCGGTCATGACCCCTTGGGGTGTCGTCAGGATGGCGACGCCCATACCGCCCCGCACTTTCGGAATGTGTGGGCGCCGGACGTACACTCGTTTGCCCGGCTTGCTCACGCGACGGATCCCCGTGATCATGGGGACTTCACCCTCCTGGTAGCGGAGGTGCAGCCGCAGGACCGGATGGCCGCCTTCCTCGATACGCTCCACGCCCTGAAGGAATCCTTCCTGATGGAGAACCCGGGCGACCTCGGCTTTGAGCGTGGAGGCCGGCATCTGAACAGTCGCGTGCCGCCGTCGCACGGCGTTTCGAATCCGGGTGAACATGTCGGCAAGGGGATCAGTCATCGCCATCGCGTCACCAGCTCGATTTGATCACCCCGGGGATCTCGCCCCGGAGGCTCAGAAAGCGAAAACAGATGCGGCACAGCTTGAACTTGCGCAGAAAGCTCCGCACCCGGCCGCAGTTTGGGCAGCGGTTGTACGTCCGCGTTTTGAACTTCTGGGGCCGCTGCGCCTTTAATCGAAGAGCCAATCGGGCCACAGTCTCGGTGCCTCCCGTCGGATCAGGTTCGGAACGGCATGCCCAGGTACTTCAACAGGGCCTTGCCTTCATCGTTGGTGCTCGCGGTCGTCACGATTGTGACATCCATCCCATGGATGGCCTCGACTGTGTCGTACTTGATTTCGGGAAAGATCAGCTGCTCCTTGAGGCCCAGCGTGTAGTTGCCACGGCCGTCGAAGGACTTCGGCGATACCCCTTTGAAATCGCGAATGCGGGGGAGGGCCACGGTCATCAGACGGTCCAAGAACTCATACATGCGCTTGCCCCGCAACGTGACTTTCGCGCCGATCGGAAGGCCTTTGCGGAGCTTGAAGTTCGCGATCGCCTTCCGGGCTCGGGTCACCACGGGGTGCTGCCCGGTAATGGTCGCAAGTTCCTTCACGGCGGATTCCAGCAGCTTGACGTTCTGCGTCGCCTCGCCCATGCCCACATTGAGCACGATGCATTCAAGCCGCGGCGCCTGCATCCGGTTCGTATAGGAGAATTCCTTTATCAGGCTCGGCACGACCATCGTGTGGTAGCGCTCCTGCAAGCGGACCGGGCCGCGGGGCTCGGGCGCGGCCTTGGCAGGCTTGCCCTCGGGCTTGGGCACCGGCTTGGGCGCGGGTTTGGTTGCCGGTTTGGGTTGGGGCTTGGCCATCGCTACGGTCACTCGCTGCTCTCAAGGGGTTGCTTGCACTTGCGGCACACGCGGACGCGGGAACCGTCGGTCAGCGTCATGGTTCCCACACGCGTCGGCTTCTGACATGAAGGGCAATACAGCAGCACGTTCGAGAGGTGAATGGGCGCTTCCCGCTCCAGGATGCCTCCCTGTCGGTTCTGCTGGGTCGGCTTCGTATGCCGCTTGATGATGTTGATCTTTTCGATTGTGATCTTGCGGTCGAGACGGAACACGCTGAGGACCTTGCCGGATTTCCCGCGGTCCTTGCCCGCGATGACGACGACCGTGTCGCCCTTGCGCACCTGGCACTTGGGCGGGACTTCAAGGGCACGGTTGGCGCTCAGCCAGCCTCGACGTCTCATCTACAGCACCTCCGGCGCCAGCGAGATGATCTTCATGTACTTCTTCCAGCGCAGCTCGCGGGCCACGGGCCCAAAGATGCGGGTGCCGACCGGCTCCCCCTGCGCGTTGATCAGCACGCAGGCATTGCGGTCAAACTTGATGTACGAGCCGTCTTCTCGGCGGACTCCCTTCGTCGTCCGCACGACCACGGCCTTGCTGATGTCCCCTTTTTTCACGGTGGCCTGCGGGATGGCTTCCTTGACCGTCACCATGACCACGTCCCCTAGACTCCCGTAGCGACGCTTGGTCCCGCCGAAGACATGGAAGCACATGACCTTCTTGGCCCCCGAGTTGTCGGCCACGTCCAGCATGGAATAGATCTGAATCATCGCGCCCTGGCCTTCTCGACGATTTGCACGACGCGGAAATGTTTGTCCTTGCTCAGCGGCCGGGTCTCAACCAGCGTGACCCGATCACCAATCTGGCACTCGTTCTTCTCATCATGTGCCTTCAACCGCGTCACCCGGCGCAGTACCTTCCCGTAGCGATGATGACGGACGAATCGCTTCACCACCACGACCACGGTCTTTTGCATCTTGTTGCTCACCACTTCGCCGACAAACTCGCGGCGGTGAGCCTGGTGGTGGCGTCCATTCTCGCTCATGCCGCGCCTCGGGAGGATTTCGCCGCTTCACCGAGCTGCTTTTCGCGGAGCAAGGTCTTCACGCGGGCGACCTCCCGCCGCGTCTGCTTGATTTTGGCCAAATTTTCAGCCCGACCGGCCAGAAACTGAAATCTGAAGTTGAACAATTCCTTCTTCAATTCCTTGACCTTTTCCTCCAATTCCACGGTCGTCAGGCCACGCAGATTCTTGACGTGGATTGCGTGTGTCTCCATGGCTACACGACTTTCCGTGAGACGAACATGGTCGCAAGTGGCAATTTATGCGCCGCCAAGCGGAGGGCCTCCTGGGCCACTTCCGGCGTGACTCCGTCCATCTCGTACAGGATGCGCCCGGGCTTCACCACGGCCACCCAGTATTCGGGATTCCCCTTGCCCTTGCCCATACGGGTCTCGGCCGGCTTCTTGGTGATCGGCTTGTCGGGAAAGATGCGGACCCAGACTCGGCCCCCGCGCTTGACATGGCGTGTCATGGCGATCCGGGCCGCTTCGAGCTGTCGGTTCGTGATCCAGCCCGGCTCGAGGGCCTTCAGGCCGTACTCGCCGAGCGTCACCTGACAGCCGCGGTAGGCCTTCCCCCGCATACGCCCCTTGTGCATCTTTCGGTGTTTAACTTTCTTGGGAGCGAGCATGAATCTCTCCTACCGCCGTTCCAGCTCACCTTCTGCCTTGCCGTGCGACGCGGCAGGCAAAATCTCTCCTTTATAGATCCAGGCCTTGATGCCGATCTGTCCCATCGTCGTATGGGCCTCCGCGAACCCGTAGTCAATGTCGGCGCGGAGGGTATGGAGCGGCACACGGCCCTGTAAATACCACTCGGTCCGGGCGATCTCAGCCCCGGCCAGCCGGCCCGAGCACCGAATCTTGATGCCCTGGGCGCCCAGGCGGAGGGCCGACGCGACGCTGCGCTTCATGGCCCGGCGGAACGCGACACGCTTCTCCAGCTGCACGGCGATGTTTTCGGTGACCAGCTGCGCGTCGAGCTCCGGCTTCTTGATCTCCTTGATGGTGATGTAGACCTGACGGGTGATCATCTTCTCCAGGTCAGCCTTGAGCTTGTCCACCTCCGCGCCCTTGCGCCCGATGATGATGCCGGGCCGGGCGGTATGGATGATGACCGTGACCTGGTCCCCGGAGCGCTCGATCTCCACCTTCGAGACCCCCGCGTGGTAGAGCTTGCTCTTCACCATCTTGCGGACGCGGATGTCTTCGTGGAGGATCTTGGCGTAGTCGCGGTCCGCATACCACCGCGAGCTCCACGGCTTGACATAGCCGAGCCGCAACCCGACCGGATGTGATTTCTGGCCCATACCTGGCTAGCCCTTTGCCTTCGTGTTGCCTTTGGCCTCAACCGGCGCAACGGCGATGGTGATGTGGCTCGTCCGCTTGTGAATGGCAAACGCACGGCCCTGCGCGCGCGGCTGAAACCGCTTGAGCGTGGGTCCGACATCGACCCAGGCCCGACTGACGCGCAGACTGCCTGCATCCCCGAGCTCCTTGCCCGGCTGCTGGCCGTTCGCCACCGCGGACAGGAGCACTTTCTGCACCACTTTCGCCGCGGCGCGGGGGGTGAAGCGGAGCAGGGCCAGCGCATCGCTGACCGGGCACCCTCTGATCAGATCCACCACCGGACGTGTTTTCCGGGGGGACATCCGCACGTAGCGTAGCGTTGCTCTTGCCTCAGCCATCCCTGCTCGTCCTTACTTGAGCGCGACCGCTTTTTCGCTCTTGACGGCCCCGTGGCCTTTGAAGAACCTCGTCGGTGCGAATTCGCCTAGCTTATGTCCGACCATGTTCTCCGTGATGTAGACCGGGATAAACTTTTTGCCGTTGTGAATGGCCAACGTATGGCCGATCATTTCGGGTACGATCGTCGACCGGCGCGACCACGTCTTGAGAATCTTCTTCTCGCCGCCGCTATTCATCTGCTCGATCCGGCTCAATAAGCGAGCATCGACGAACGGCCCTTTGGACACTGAACGAGGCATGTTATTTCTTCCGCCGGGCGATGATGAATTTCCCGGTTCTCTTCGTCCGCCGGGTCTTGTAGCCTTTGGCCTTCTGGCCCCAGGGCGACACCGGATGAGGATTCCCGGCTCCCGATTTTCCTTCGCCGCCTCCATGGGGATGATCCACAGGATTCATGGCGACGCCACGGACATGAGGCCGCCGCCCCTTCCACCGCTGCCGCCCCGCTTTCCCGATCGTGATGTTCTCGTGATCGGTATTGCCGACCTGGCCGACCGTCGCCTGACAGGTGACCAGGACCTTCCGCATCTCGCCGGACTTGAGACGGAGCTGAACGTAGAGTCCTTCCCGACCCATCACCTGAGCCGAGCTCCCCGCGCTGCGGATCAGCTGCCCGCCCCGGCCGGGTTTGAGCTCAACGTTGTGCACCAGGGTCCCGGTCGGGATCTGCGACAGCGGCAGCGCGTTCCCCACCCGCACCTCCGCATCGGCGCCGGATTGCAGCCGGTCTCCGACCCGCAACCCCTCGGGCGCCAGGATGTAGCGCTTGTCCCCGTCGGCATAATGCAGCAACGCGATGCGGGCCGAGCGGTTGGGATCGTACTCGATCGAGTGCACGCGCGCCGGGATCCCCGCCTTGTCGCGCTTGAAGTCGATGCGCCGGTAGAGCCGCTTGTGCCCGCCCCCGTGATGCCGGACCGAGAGGCGCCCCTGGTTGTTGCGACCCCCGGTACCCCTGATGTACTCCAGCAAGCGCTTCTCGGGCTTGACGGGACTCAGATCACCGGTGGTCAGCACCGTCATCTGCCGGCGTCCCGGCGAGGTCGGCCGAAAAGTTTTAATACCCATTAGACGCCTTCGAAGATCTCCAGTTTCTCGCCTGGCTTCAGCGTCACGATCGCCTTCTTCCAATCCGGCTTCTTGCCCACCATCCGTCCGATCCGGCGAATCTTGCCGCCGACGTTCATCACGCTGACCTTCTCCACCTTGACATTCAAGGCACGCTCGGTCGCCTTCTTAATCTCCACCTTGTTGGCATCTGCCCGCACCAGAAGACCGATTTTGCGCTGACTTTCCCGCATGTCAGTCAATTTCTCGGTCAGCAGGGGGCGGATGATAATGTCGAAGGCCTCGCGGGTCATGCCCAGGCCTCCTCGAGCCTCGCCAGATCCCGCCGTGCGATCAGCACCGTGTCGTGCAGGAGCAGATCCCGGACATTGACCCCTTCCGGCTGGACCACCGTGACCAGCGGTAGGTTCGCCGCGGCCCGGCGTAGGCGGTCCTGATCACCCCCGGCCACCATCAACGTCTTTCCCGCGAGGCCCAGCACCTTCAGCTTCGCGGCGAGCGATTTTGTCTTGCCATCAAATTCGGGGAGCTCTTCCAAGACCAGCAGCCCCCCGTCCCGGACTTTGGCAGTGAGGGCCGCACGCACGGCCCCCCGCGTTTTCTCCTTGGGAATCGAGTACCCGTAGTCGCGCGGGTGTGGCCCGAACACGATCCCACCATGGCGCCACACCGGGGACCGGATGGAGCCTGCCCGGGCCCGGCCTGTATGCTTCTGCTTGTAGGGCTTCCTGCCAGTCCCGCTGACCATGCTGCGCGTCTTTGTGGAGGCTGTACCCTTGCGACGGTTCGCCTCCTGCATGACGACCACTTCATGCAGGACTGGCGGCTTAACCTCCACCCCGAAGACCTCAGGACGGAGGTCGACTGCCCCCACCTTCCGCCGGTTCATGTCGACGATGTCGATCGTGGGCATGGTCCGAGACTCCGTTAGGAGGCCTTCTTCGACTTCTGGATGGCAACCAGGCTGCCACGGGCGCCCGGGACGGCTCCTCGCACGAAGAGGAGGTGCTCCTCAGGCCTCACGTCGACGACCTCGAGGGCCTGGACGGTGACGCGCACGTCCCCCAAGTGCCCGGGCAACCGCTTGTTCTTCCAGACCCGCGATGGGTAGGAGCTGCTGCCGATCGAGCCTGGCGCGCGATGGAACATTGACCCGTGCGACGCTGGACCCCCTGCGAAATGATGCCGCTTCACCACGCCCTGGAACCCCTTTCCTTTGGAGACCCCCACAACGTCCACCCACTCGCCTTTGGTAAACATGCTGACCGTGACAGTCGCGCCGACCTGCGCCTCGCCCGCGGCGCGAAATTCACGCACATACCGGTACGCAGGCAGATTGGCCTTGGCGAAGTGCCCCTTGACTGGTTTCGACGTCTTCCGGTCCGGCAGTTCCCTGAACGCCAACTGGACAGCGGTATACCCGTCCCGCTCCTTCGTCTTGACCTGCGACACGCGGCAGGGTCCGGCCTCGATCACCGTGACGGGCACCGTTTGCCCGCCGTCGAGAAACACCTGGGTCATGCCGAGCTTCTGCCCAAGCAACCCGTTGGTCATAGCTTGATCTCCACATCCACCCCGGCGGCCAGGTTGAGCTTCATCAGGGCGTCCATCGTCTCGGGCGTGGGCTCCATGATGTCCATGAGTCGCTTGTACGTGCGGATCTCGAACTGCTCACGGGACTTCTTGTCCGCATGGGTCGAGCGCTGCACGGTCCACTTGTTGATGCGGGTCGGCAATGGAATCGGCCCGACCACCTTTGCGCCCGTGCGCTTGACGGTCTCGACGATCTCCGCAACAGACTGGTCCAGGACCCGATAGTCAAAGCTCTTAAGCCGGATGCGGATCCGCTGATCGAGCCTGATCGCCATACGCTTCTTCGCCCTTCCCTTACGCCAGGATTTCGGTGACGATGCCGGAGCCGACGGTCTTGCCCCCCTCGCGGACCGCAAAGCGCAGCCCCTGGTCCATCGCAATCGGCGAGATCAGCTCCGCCGTGACCGCCACGTTGTCCCCCGGCATCACCAT
>JAXIOW010000019.1:0-8401 GCA_045403215.1 Nitrospirales bacterium
GGGTGCACGGGGCCTAACAAGCCGGGCCCGATTGCGGCGGCGCCCACGTTGACCATGGATGACGCCCAAAATATCTGGGTCTTCGCCGGGACCGGCCGTTTGTTCCACTTGAACGATCTGGCGAACTCGGATCCCCAGTACTTCTTCGGTGTGAAGGACCCGGTGATCGTTGGCGCGTGCAATCAGAACAGCGGTAATAATTGCCAGCAGAAGGACCTGGTCAATGTGAGCAACGCCACGATCTGCGTGGTCTGCACAGGGGGCACCAACCAGGTGACGGGGGTGACCGGCGTGACCACCTTCGAAGGGACCGGAACCACGTCATTGATCGGCCTCGTCCAGAGTAAGGGAGGCTGGTACACGACGCTGCCGACCTCGAAGGAACGGGTCTTCGTCAGTCCAACTGTGATCGGCGGGACCGTGTTCTTCCCCTCGTACGTCCCCGGAGGCGATCTGTGTGCCAGCGGCACCGGAACCAGTTCCCTCTACGCCCTGTTCTACCTGACCGGCAGCTCTTACAAGGCATCGGCCCTCGGGACGGAGGCGGTGGGTGGGAACACGAATGTGAAGCGCGCCATCTCGCTGGGCGCCGGCGCGGCGTCGCAGGTGGCGATCCACATCGGCGCCGAGGATACCGACACGGCCACCGGGATCACCAGCCGGGTGAGATCCTGCAGCCAGATGAGCACCGGCGCGCTGACCTGCGTGCAATCCCAACCGGCGCTGTCGTGGTGGAGCCGGGTAGTTTCGTGGCGTGACTTATAGGCGCACGTAATCCTTGTGGGATGAAGGCAGGACCTGACCGCCGATGAGCAAGGTTCTCGTCGGCTTCTTACGGGATGGTATGAACTTGGTCAGGGGTGGCAGCAATGCGATATCAGGGGACGGAAAAGTGACGAACACGCCGAGTACCTGTCGTGTCGGACGCCTGATGGCTGGTCGTCGACGTTTGCCTGCGCCAAGGGCCGATGTGCCAGCCCCTAAGTGTGTGACTGTGCGCGGGTGGGAAACCATGTAGTCCGTTCCCCAACTGTGGAAATGGGTTTCCCAGTTTCCTTGCCCGCATTTGTCCGAACTGTCCCAGATATTGCTTATCACGCGGCCGCCGAACTTCACGTAAGTCGTTGAGATGAATATGAAAATGATGAGAAATCGCGATGGCCTGTCTCCTAGGCACCCACTTTGCCTGTCTAGGCACCCACTTTGCTATATGTAGGAACCGATGAGGTTTGTGATGAAGTCTGTAAAGGCAGAGATGACCGCTCGGCGCCAGGCGCAGGCCGGTTTTACCCTTATCGAGGCGATGATCGTTGTGGGGATCGTCGGCCTGTTGGTGATGGTCGCCGTCCCGAATTACTTGGATTGGAACCGGAAATACAAGCTTAAGGATGCCGTCTCGATGCTCCACGGCAATATCGGACTTTCCCGGATGTATGCCATCAACCAGAGCACGACCGTCACCATGACGGTCACCCAGCCGTTGCCGACCTCCGCGGTGACTGTGACCTTTCGGAACAGTTCTGGTACCGACGTGATCACGCCTCTCACGCTGGATTCGGAGGTGTCGTTGACTAATGCGACCGGCGCGGCGGTCGGCTCGGGCGTGAGTTCGCCGCAGGACGTGCAATTTAGCTCGATGGGGCTTCGACGAGATTCGGGAAATGCCAACAACCTCTGCATCACGAGTACGGGCGCCTATACCGGGGCTGCCTGTACCAGTAACTCCATCCAGGCGTTCAATTACCAAAACTCCCGCGGTCTCAACTATCGGCTCGTTGTCACCTCGACCGGGAAAGCGTCGTGGTGTTACACAAGCGGTTGCGCTCAATGAAGAATCAAGGTGAGAAAGGTTTCACTCTGCTCGAGGTGATGATTGCCTCGGTCTATCTCGCGGTCGGCCTCCTTGCTATCGCCGCGATGGAGAGCATCGCACTGTCCCGCAATGTGGATGCCAAGCGCATGACCCTCGCGACCAATATCGCCACCGAGATGGTCGAGCGCATCCGGTACAATTCACCGGCCAACTCGACTGGAATTGTCGGCGTTGGGTATCCCTATCACAACATCCAGGCCTGCAATTATGCCTGTCCTGGAGGGTCCACTCCGGGAAATACGACGGCCAATGCGACGGCCAATGGCGATTACAACCAGTGGCTGGGGCACCTGGCAGCCACCGATTCTGCCGGTCAGTTCTTGCTTCCGAATGCCATAGGAACCGTGACCTCGACGGCCGTGGCCAATCCGTCCGTTCTGCAGCAGGTGGAAATTGCCGTCAGGATCCAGTGGTCCGCCGGCTTCCGCACGCCGACCCTGACCATGACGACAATGGTGGCGCCGCTATGAAGCCGTCACGAAAGGCTTCCCTTACGGGTGCGAGAAACCACGCATCGGAGCAGGGGTTCACCTTGATCGAGTTGGTAATCGCGCTGGCTATTTTCGCGATCGTCACGCTTGCCGCGTTCTCCGTGCTCAGCACCACGCAGCAAACCTCCGTGATGAATGACCAGACCGTGCAGCTTCAACGGAATGTCCGCCTGGCCATGGGCCTGATCGCCCGGGACATTCGCATGACCGGCTATGGGAATCCGGCGGCGGGATTGCTGGCGGGATGCGCGAATCATCTGAACGCCACAGACCAAGCGGCAGGAGCCGATACCGGGCCCGACTCGATCAGCGTCATGACGGTGGACCAGCAGATCGGGACCTTAGCGGCGCAGGTTCCTCTCTCTCCTGCCACCAGCACCTCCACAATCACGTTGAGTGGTCTCGCTGCGGGCGGCGTCAGTATCAATGATGTCGTCACGCTGGATGGCGTCTTCACGGCCGCAGTCAATGGCATCGCCGGTTCCGACTTGTCGCTGAGCCAAACCATCCAGAATCCGGCTGTCTTTCCGTCGGGCATGCCCGTGGTGCGCTTAACGTGCGTGACGTACACCGTGACTGGCATCGGCGCGACGCCCCCTTTTCAGCTTCTCCGCAACGGGGTGGCGATCGTTGACGGCATCGAGTCCATTCAATTTGCGTATGCTGTGGATGCGGACGGAAATGGAGTGATTGACGATCAGGCCGGCGGGGTGGCCAATGCGGTCGATTGCCTGGACGTCGTTCCCAACAACGGGCCCTGCGTCAACGGCGCAACCGCGTATGCGGCAGGCACGGGCACCGTGACGACGCTGCCCGCGTCCGTCAACGCAACCCCGACCCCGGCTCGGCAGGTCCGCATCACGGTAGTGGGACGGGCAATACCCCCGGCCGCCGCGAACGTGGCGAACAATACCTGGCGCGACCCGACCTTTACCGGCGGTTCGGCCGTCACGGCGGAGGACCAGGTGATCGCTTCAACCCCCGGCGTCAGGCGACGGGCGCTGAGCAGAATCATCAGTCTTCGCGATGCGTCCCTATTATAGGGCGATACCTAACGGGAGGCGGGGAACCGTGCTGAGACCAGGACATACAGGGCAGAGCCAAGTGCTGAAGAGGGAAGACGGCATTGCGATGCTGACGGTCCTGATGCTGACCATCATCCTGACCGTGATCGGGATCGCGGCGATCACCACAACGAGCCTGGACTTGAAGATGGCAGGCGGCGAACGCATACGGGAGAGCAGCGTCAATGCGGCTGAAGCCTGCATGAGCAGCGGAGTGCAGATTATTCAGCAGACGCTGGCGGACGGGGCGATTCCGTCCACGCTCACACTCGCCGGCAGTAATCCGAGCATCACGCTGCCGCTGGGGACGGTGCCTGGGCAGAACCCGCTTCAGGCGGAGATCATGGGGCAGTCGGACGGCAACACGGACAGTGCGGACCCCGCCGCGGCCCCGGCGCCCAATGCCGTTCTGACTATCTCCAGCTACGCCGTGAACATGGACATCGACCGTCTCTATGCCAGGCCCAGACCCGGGTCCGCGTTGCAGTTCGCGGCCGGCTATCAGGGAATCGGCGGGGGGGCTGCGGGCGGCGGTATCGAGATTCTGTACCGGATCGATTGTTATGCCGTCTCGACGGTAGGAGGCGTGACGCAGGCCGCCGGCCGCGTCACGGGGATCTATGCCTGCGTGTCATCGGGCGAGTCGTGCCAGCGGAAGATCTAGGAAAGGAGTCATGTTCCTGAAACGCTTAGGATTTTGGCTGCTGCCGTCGGTGGTGGTGTTGGGAGTGATCGGGATCATCTTCTGGACGGCTCCGACCATCGCCGGCCTTCCGAACTCGATGACGAACGCCGACTACTCCGGCTCGCCGCCCTTCCTCGACACGGTCGCGATGCCCAACGTCCTGTTCATCGCGGACATGAGCTCCACGATGAAACAGCGGGAGTATGGCGGCGTCTCGTTCAACGCCAGCACGAAGTTTGCGGGCCTCTTCGATCCGATGAAGTGTTATAACTACAACACCTCGGATAACCGGTTCGACCCCAGCGGGGCAGCGAAAGCGGCCATCAACACGGCTTGCGCCTCCACCCTCTGGGACGGGAACTTTCTGAACTGGGTCGCCCTCCGGCGGGCGGACGCGGCGAAAAAAGCCATGACCGGCGGCACCTGTGTCAAGGTGAGCGGGGGGGGAGCGATCCGCGATGCGGACGGGAACTGCCTGTCCACCGGCTCTCCGTCCTTGCCCACGATCACCCATCAGCTGCTCTACGGCACTTCCTCGGCGACGGACCATTCGACCGGCTCGGTCTCGAGCGCCCTCTATACCGGACGGATCCCGGACACCGTCGCAAAGGGCGGGCTCGCAAGCGCCCCGGCGAGCCTGTATGTCTTCCTCCGGGCATCAGGGAGTCTGAGTACGCCTGGCAATCTGGTCGGGTGGATTTGCGTGGACGACGATTCAACGGCCCCTGCCGCCGGCGCGACGTCTTGCAGCGACGCGGACTCTTATGCGGAGAGCCGATTCCGCTTATTTGTGGGGCTCGAAAGCCAGCCGCGCGGCGTACTCCACGACTTCGCCGGCAAGGCCCGATTTGGGTTCATGCAAATCGGGGGGTCGTCGTCAAGCGGTGTCCAAATCCTGGTGGGGACCGGGAGCCGCCAGTCCAGAGATTACAAGGGCACCACTGTCGAGACATTCAATTCCAACACCGCCGCAATGGTGGATGCGGTGGACGAGCTGTTCCACGAGGGCTCCACTCCGCTTGCGGAAGGTCTCTACGAAGGGATTCGCTATTTCGCTCAACTCGATTCGGCCTTCAATTCCAGCGCCTATGCCTTTCCACTCGCCTATTCGCCGGCCGTGACCCTCGGCGCGAGCGGGAAGGGTTCCATAGGTTCGGGCGAGATCACCGCGCTGACCGGCAGCGAGACCTGTCCGGCGGGGTATATCACGAACGCCTGCGGGCGAGACCCGTACTTTTTCGGCGGCAACCACACGCCCGCGTGGGCCAGTCCCTCGGCCCAGGTGAGCTGCTGCAAGAGCTTTATCGTCCTCTTCACCGATGGCCGGGCGGATTTCAGCACCGACCTTCCGGCGAATGCCGCCAGTCTGAGGGAGGTGGCGGCGCTCCATTCTAACCATGGCACGCATTGCACGGGAGCGAACAGCAGCAATCCCCCCAGCCCGCTGACCACCTGCAGCGATTCGACCGCGCTGAGCGCCAAGGACGCCCTTTCCCAGCACAAGACGGATCGAGGAGTCGCGGGGGCCCATTATATGGACGAGATCGCCTGGTGGGCGCGCACCAATGATCTGCGACCGGGGTTTGCAGGGGATACCGCGCCGGCCTCGTCCAATGCCAACATCGCGGTCATTAATGAGCCGGGGCATCCGCTGAAGGGCTTTCAGAACGTGACCACCTACGCTTATCAGGTCTCCAAGGATGCCGTGGGGAGAGAATTCTTGATGCATACGGCGATGATGGGCGCCTTCGAGGACGCGAACGGGAACAACCTCCCCGACAACGGCCTCACGCCCGCCGCTCCCTGCGACCTGATCGATCTGACCAAGCCCTGTGAGTGGGACAAGGTGAACAATACCACCGGCGCCTTGGGCCGGGACAACAAACCCGACGCCTTTTTCGAGTCCGAAAGCGTGGACGACATGCAGGACAAGCTCACGGCTGTCCTCAACAGCGTCCTCCAGCGGACCAACTCCGGGACCTCGATCTCGGTGCTCGCGTCCTCCTCGACCGGCGAGGGCGCGGTGTACCAAGCCTATTTCTATCCCCATCTGGTCGAGGGCTTGAACCAGGTCGACTGGGTCGGCTACCTGCAGAGCATCTTCGTGGACAAATTCGGGAACCTCCGCGAGGACTATTCGGGGTCAGGATGCACGGGTTCGCCCGATGGCAAACTGGTGCTCACCCACGACTGTATCATCAAAATTCGCCAGGAAACGAACCCCGCGAGCCCCAATTTTAACAGCGTTGTGGTGGACCGCTTCAAAGACGACGGAACGGAGCCCGGTAGTGTCGCCGGGGACGGCGTGGCCGACACGACGACCCCCTTCCAGACCGTGACCTTGACTACGGGCGGGTTGAGCAATGTTCAACCTATTTGGGAGGGCGGCCGGCGGCTGGCCCTGCTCAATCCCGGGGCGACCTGTGAGAGTTCGACCACATGGCCTAAATCAGGCAACATGTCCCAGGGGGGAACGACCTGTCGGCGCATCCTGACGTGGGCGGACCTCGGCAACAGCGGCTACGTCGACACCGGCGAGACGCTCGAGTTCAGCACGGCCAATGTGGCATCGCTCTGCCCCTATCTGGGCGCGTCGTTGGTGCTCGATTGTAATAGTTCCGTTGCGGCCAATAGGACGGCCGCTCAGAACGAGGCGACGGATATCATCAACTGGATCCGTGGCTCCTCCGTGTCAGTCCTCCGTGACCGGACGCTCAACGTGGTGAACGATGTCGGCGTCACCGTGCAGGCGCAGTGGAAGCTGGGAGATGTGGTCAACTCCTCGCCGATCGTCGTCGGCCCTCCGCACGAGCGGTTCGACATCATCTATGGGGATGCGACCTACGCGCAATTCTTCCAGCGGTACAAGGACCGTCGACAGGTGACCTACGTAGGCGCCAACGACGGCATGCTCCACGCGATCAACTCGGGCTTCTTCCGTGTTGAAAACCAGCCGATTGATGGGACGGGCCCCACCGTGCAGGTCCGGTTCACGACCACCCCGAAGCAGATCCATACGTCTACGGACTGTGCGGGGTTGCCCTGCGACGCGGCCGTGACGCAATATTCGTTCCGGTCCGACGCGCCGCCGCTGGGGACCGAGCTCTGGGCCTTTATCCCGCAGGACCTCCTGCCGCAGCTCCGGTGGTTGACGATGCCCAGCTATGACCATATGTATTACATGGACCTGACGCCCAAGGTGACGGACGCGCGGATCTTTGCTGCGGATGCCGATCATCCCGGTGGCTGGGGGACCATCCTGATCGGGGGATTCCGGCTCGGCGGGAGCTGCGCCACGTGCGTCGGCAAGGGCACGCCGCGGGTGGTGCAGGCGGATTTCAATAATAACGGGACCACCACCGATACCGGCAATGGATCAAGCGGCAGTGATTATCGCGTGTTCCTCTCCTCGTATTTCGTGATGGATGTCACGAACCCGGAGAAGGAGCCGACCCTGCTCTGGGTCTTCCGCGATGATGATCTGGGGCTGACCACGGCCGCGCCCGCGGTCTTGCGGGCCAATCCCACGACCGACGCCAAGACCTCCAGCACCAACGAGAAATGGTACGTGGCCTTTGGCACCGGCCCCACGCACCACGATGCCTTCAGCACCCAGACCGCGCAGGTCTTCGTGGTGGACCTGAAACTGGGGCCAACCTACGTCGATATTAATAGGTCAACTGGCAACAAAGGCAAAGGCAAGGGGGCAGGCCAACCCTGCCCGACCTCCTTACCCTGCATAAGTGCTGATCAGCGTCGTGGGGACCTGATTGCTTCCGGAAGTGATTCCCCAGGTGTCCGGATTGATGTTGCCGCCATTCGTGGTCAGGCGCCACATCGCGCCTCTCCACACAGGATTGTTACCGTTACAGCCCGCGCTTAACGTGGGGCCGTTGCAGATGACGCTCCCGACGTAGATCACATCCACCCGGAAATCCAGGTTGAAATCGAGCGTGACCGCATCCCCCATGAAGGCGCCGGTCTCCCCGGAATCAAAGACCCGGAGGGCGGCGGTCGCCACACTCGTATCGGCACTTATGCAGGGTAAGGAGGTCGGGCAGGGTTGGCCTGCCCCCTTGCCTTTGCCTTTGTTGCCAGTTGACCTATTAATATCGACGTAGGCTGGCCCCAGTTTCAGGTCCACCACGAAGACCTGCGCGGTCTGGGTGCTGAAGGCATCGTAGTGCGTGGGGCCGGTGCCAAAGACCACGTACCATTTCTCGTTGGTGCTGGAGGTCTTGGCGTCGGTCGTGGGATTGACCCGCAAGACCGCGGGCGCGGCCGTGGT
>JAXIOW010000185.1:0-4068 GCA_045403215.1 Nitrospirales bacterium
ACTTCAGGATCTGGCGAGGAGGCACGTGCTCATCGTGAGCGCCCTGGACGATCAGGGTGGGCGCCGTGACGACCTTCGCCGCGTCGTAGCCGCTGTAGCACAGGCTGTCCTCGTAGAACGCGTACGCCAGCTTGATCCGCCCGCTTCCACCGGGGACTACATTCGGAATCGTATCAGTGGCCTTCCATTGAGCCATCCCGGCTTCGCCGAACTCCAACTGGAGCATCTCCGGAAAATCCGGCACGGGGCACTTGAGCGCCAGGCACACAAGGTGAGTCCACTTCGCCGCCGCCAGTATTGAAACCAATCCCCCGAAGCTCGATCCCACGAGCGCCAGCTTCCGGTACCCCTTCGAGTGCATCAGGTCTAATGCGGCCAAGGCCTGACTGACAGCCAGCGAGACGGTGATCTCCTCAAACGGGCCCTCGCTCTCGCCTTGTCCAAAGAAGTCGAATCGGAACGTGGCAATGTTCTGAGGAAGCAGCAGTTCGGTCAGAGTCTTGTTGGTGTGGCTGTTCTTGTTGGAGAGGAACCCGTGGCAGAGGACCGCCAGGCGGTCCGAGCCATGAAGAGGGGAGGCCAGGATTCCTGAGACCGCATGGCCCGCAGGGTCCTTCAAGGTGAGCGCCTGCTCAACGCCGGCCATGCCGGCATTGTAGCAGACTTTGGTGACAGGGAATGGGGGGTTAGAGCTTGGTGGAGCGGACGCGGAAATCCACGTTGTCCTGCATCCACTTCCAGAGCCGATCCTGCTGGCGGGGATTAACACCTGACTGCATTTGACTCGTCCAGCCCTTCATCACCTCGGCATCAACGGTCCACAATCGGACCCGTTGTCGGGGTATCTGGCTTCGCCATTGCTGAGCGATCTTCGGATTCACATAGACCAGGCGGACGGTGATATTCCTGGACAGATACTCCAGCGAATGGAAGTCAATCTGCTGGAACACCGCCTGCGACCCGGCCTTGTGGCCGGGCATATCCGGGAGCCCATCGGTCACGACCATCACAGTGATCGGGGCAAGAATCAGGTTCCGCTCTTTTGTGATCCGTGCGACTTCTTGGAAGAAGGGGTTAAAGTCGGTAAAGGCATCATTTGGGGTGAACCAGGTACGGAGATCCGCTTCGATCTGCTCGATACTCTTGCCCTCGAAGTCGTGGATCGGGTGGAAGGTCTTGGGCTCGCCGCGACTCTTGCCCCCCACGCTGCCCACAAAGAGCGCCTGGGGTTTGTCCAAACCGCCCAACTCGTTGAGGTGGCCGTAGAGGTAGTGGGCCAGAAAGGTCAGGGCGTTGTCGTACACGCCGGAATTCTTGAACGAGCCGCTCGCGTCCAACCCTACGAAGAGGGTCGTGCGCGGTTTCCGCTGCTCGCTCGTTTGAAAGTCGCACCCCGCCACCGTGACCAGCAGGGCGGAGGCGAGCATGACCGCAAGAATGTGTGTGGTGCCCGGGCGTCTCATGAGCCCGCCTTCTTGGCTTGAAAGCGCAGAGGCGCCAGCATATCTCGGGTGTCCAAGACCTCCTTGAGACTTTTGAACGGGATACTGAAGACCGGGCGCGAGGTGACCAGGATCATGGCGAAGTTCAAGGCCGCTGCAACCACGTGGAGGAAGGGCAGGGTGAGATATTCCAGTACCTCATCACCCTTCTCGTGCAACCAACCGATCTCCCGTTTGAACTCTTCCATCGGGGCACGCCACAAGGACGGTCCCGCCGGAGCAGCGACCTCTGCCGCTGCCTCCGGGTGAACCATCGGTCTTCGGGACATCACTGCCTGCAAGGGTGGGGCGCCGTACTGCCCGAAGAGGAACCAGGTCATCCCGCGAATTCCCACCCAGCCGAAGGTGGCCAAGGAGAGCGTGAAGACGATCCCCGGCCGGAATTTCTCCCCCGTCTGCTGCGCGATCCAGGGCGTGATCGCGTCCACCAGCTCGCGGTACAGGAACATGACCTCGAAGACCAAGACGAACACTTCGACGAGGACCATTTGAATCAGAAACTTATACTCCCGGCCCTTGACGGCGTCCGCGAGGGCTTGGATGCAGGCAAAGCTTCCGGCAATGAGGATGAGCAGGAACATGAACAGGGCCGGTGCGGTGTAGCGTGGGGTCGCCTGGCCGGTGATCCCGGCTAAGACCTCCGTCACGGTCGGTAACAGGACATAGGTGAAGATGACTGCCTCGAGCAGGCACCAGCCGATCAACAGCATGAACGCAATCCACGGGACCCCGGGCTGAAAGTAGCTCTTTGTCACCTGCCCGCCCATTTGGAAGGGAAGGGTCACCACCTGACGGACGAATTCCACGAAGAACTTCAGGGCCAGGCGGGCGAGGGTGAGGATCCAGCCGACAATCACGACGAAGAATCTGGCCAACCCGACCCAGTATGTCCAGACGGCCAACGCAGCGTCCCACCAGGCCAGGAGGATCAGCTTGGCAAATTCGATTCGCCCGGACCGAAACGGCAAGGTATAGATCGCGAGCTGTGTACACCAGACAGCGCCGACCCAGAGCAGGACTGGAAAGAGAAGTAAGATAAAGTAAGCTGCGGCAAGCCAGCCGGAGGGAGCTCCGAACACAAACTCCAGGAGCCACTGTTGCATCCCGGGAATCCAGGAAACGGGTGCGGCCAGGAATTCCAAGATGTCCCGCCACTGTTCGGGCACCAGGTCGGTGATTGACTTAGGCATCAGTCTTCCTTTCTCTCAATTCGGCTACCGGGGTTTCGGGGCCAGGTATCTGAACAGATACTTTTCTCAATATAGTTTTGGCCAGTATGGTTGTCAACATTAAAGCTGAGCAAAACTGGTGCCTGGGCCTCAGCCCACTCATTAATGACCTACCCTCCCCCCTATTACTGAAAAATATTCTGCGGTTATATACAGTTACGTGACTTAGCTTGAGAAGGGCTGATTGTAGGGAATGACTTACAGAATTGGCCAATGACGGGATGTGTACAATTTAACTAGCTGAAAAATATTCGGTGGTTCGAAGGCGGTCTTACGACCTGCGGCAAAATAGGCGGGTTGTAGGGATTGGCCGACAGCGATGTACCCATTCGAACAGACTGGTGGCTCCCGCCCATGGCAGGTAGTATGATATGGGCATGGCCGACGTCGCCAAACGCCTTCCCACCAACATCAACGGAAGCTTCTTCGTGGACTCCACCTGCATCAACTGCGACACCTGCCGGCAGTTGGCGCCGAAGTCGTTCGCCGAGAACGGCGAGTACTCGTCCGTCTATCGCCAGCCGGAAACTGAGTCCGAGCGCTACCAGGCCAATCAGGCGCTCCTGGCCTGTCCCGTCGGTTCTATCGGGACCCTCGAGCCTGACAAGGCGCTGATGCGAGCTGCCACCGACAGTTTCCCGATGCTGATTGAACGGGAAGGGGCGCGTCCTTCGGGACAGAAGCCTGTCCCGGCAGGCTTGGGGTGGGCGGGTGCGACGACGCCTGGGGAGGGCGGGTGTGAAAGTGAGGTGTATTACAACGGGTTCAACTCGGAGAAGTCCTTCGGCGCGAACAGCTATTTCATCCGCCATCCTGATGGCAACTGGCTGGTCGATGCGCCCCGGTATATGAAAAAGCTGGTGGACGCCTTCGAGGGGATGGGCGGGATCACGTACATCTTCCTCACGCACGAGGACGACATCGGTGACGCGCCGCGCTACGCCAAGCACTTCCGCGCGAAGCGGCTCATCCATCGCGCGGATGCCGATGCCCAGCCGGACGCCGAATGGATCATCGACGGCCTGGATACGGTGGAGGCCTCGCCGGACTTCCGGATCATTCCGGTGCCGGGCCACACCGACGGCAGCATGGCGCTGCTCTATCGAAACCGCTATCTCTTTACGGGCGATCACATGGCCTGGGACCGGGAGATCAACGGCCTGCGCCTGGCCACGGTTTATGTCTGGAAGGAGTCCGCCTTGCGCCGCTCGGCGGAGAAGCTGCTTGAGCACCCCTTCGAGTGGATCCTGCCGGGCCACGGCGACCGTATGCGCCTTCCCGCCGACCGGATGCAGGAGGAACTGCGGCTCTTGCTCGCCCGCCGCGCGGCCAGGAAG
>JAXIOW010000151.1:0-3456 GCA_045403215.1 Nitrospirales bacterium
TGCGCCTTCGGGCTCGGGACCGATGGCGTCTCGCAAGAGGGCCACATAGCGCTGGCACTCCACGAACGCGCGGTCCGCGTAGCCGACCTCGCCCACTTGGGCAGCGGATTCGCGAACCGGGACAGCTCCCAGCGCGATGACACCCTCGGTCATTGTTCGCTTGCTCTCATCGCGTCTGTTGCCCGACAGAAACCGTCGTCCCGTACCGGGTTCTCGTTTCCACGATATCTTGCTTGACAGTAGTATACTATAACTTATATAACAAGTGTAAATTATTAAGCAAGAACGCCGCAGCCCGGGCCGGCAGGAGTACGGAGGTGGTGATGCTCGAAAACAAGACCACAGTCCTTCTCATTCTTTCCCAAGACGTCCTGGACCAGGCCCGGGTCGTCGCGGGGAAGGCGACGATCACCCTCAAGCTCCCGGTGAGCCTTCAGATCGTCCTCCGGGCCCTCATCGAGGAGGGGCTGAAGCGCGATGGCCACGCGACCTTCCTCGCCAACGTCGAGAGCCAGGCCAGAGCGGTTCGCTACCAGCGAAGCATGACGCGCCGGAAAAGGGTTGAGGAGGACCGAACGAATCTACGGTCTGGAAGTCCGCGGGACCCGAGCGGTCGAGAGCCCCGGAAGCGCCTGAAGTGATCACGACGGATCACGGGGCTCAATGAGCGTCGAAAGCAGGGGAGTGAAAGCTCGCGCGTGGGAGGGAAAGCCTTGGTGACTCACGTCTGGATGATCCCGTTGGTCGTCATTGCGCTGACGCAAACGGCCGTCTTCGCAACGTCGGTGTACCTGCACCGCGCACTCGCCCATCGAGCGCTGACCGTGCGCCCGTTCGCGGATGTGCTGTTCCGGACAGTGCTTTGGCTTACCACGGGACAGCGCCGCCAGGAGTGGGTCGCAGTCCATCGCAAGCATCACGCCTTCACTGACCGGGAAGGTGACCCCCA
Source organism: Nitrospirales bacterium (assembly GCA_045403215.1). Classification (GTDB taxonomy): domain Bacteria; phylum Nitrospirota; class Nitrospiria; order Nitrospirales; family NS-4; genus NS-12. Next base: position 950 of record JAXIOW010000151.1, read on the forward strand.
CAGCCCGCGGCTGCTCGGCTTGTGGCGTGTCCAGCTCCTGAACGCCTATTACTACCAACGGGAAGCGCGGAACCCCGACACGATCAAGAAGTTCGCCCCGGACCTCCCCGAAGACCGTCTGGATCGCGCCGTTTTCTCGAAGGGGCTGGTCGGTCCGGGGCTGGGCATCGTGCTGTTGTGTCTTTTGTTTGGCATCGGCCCGGGTTTGATCGTGGCGCTGGCGCATGCCATCCTCTACGTCGGCGTCGTGGCGCCGCTCATCAACGGCGTCGGGCATTGGCGAGGAGCTCAAAACTTCACGAACACCGCGTATAACTCGGTGGTGCTCGCCTGGATGACGGCCGGCGAAAGTCTTCACAACAATCACCACGCAGAACCGCGAGCGCCGAAGTTCAGTGTGCGGCGAGTCGAGTTCGATCCGTCGTGGCTGGTGATTCGCGCGCTGGCGGCGGTCAGGCTCGTGGCCATCGTCGGCCCGCCGCTTCGTCTTTCCTCCGACAGCCGAGCCGTCCGGTGAGTGTACAGCGGCGGCGCGCTGCCGCGGCGCTCCTCATCCTCTCGTGGGTCCTGTGGTTGCATCCTTGGGTCCCGGCGCTCCTTATTGGCGTGTTTGTGTCCTGGGTCCTCCTTCACACACGGCTCGAAGGTGATCTCGGCGAAACCCTCGTTCGCGTCTGGCGGCGCGCGTGGCCGCCCGGGGCCCTGGTGCTGATTCCGCTCCTTGTCGGTAGCGCCCTCGTATTCTGGATTTCGGACGTGCCGATCACGGCCAAGGTCTTGCCAGTCGCGCTCGCCCTGCTCGGACTCTCGACAATCCTTCTGGGTAGTACGTGGACTTTCTTCGCCCATGCGCAGCGGTTCTGGAGAGCCCGAAATGAGTCGGCGCTCGCCACGGCCACGCCAAGTCCCGGCGTCACGCGCAACCGGGAACGAGCATGAGTGGGAGCGATGGCCGACGACGATGGCGCCGGGCGGCGGCGGGCTCGCGGGCGAGGTCTTGGTAAGGTCACGTGATGGAGGAAGGTCATGGTCAGATGCGCAACTTGTAGGCGAGAACTCAAGGATGAATCGCAAAGATTCTGCAACGAGTGCAACCGTGGTTTCGGCAAGAAACCGGGGCAAGGCACGCCGGCATCACCAGGAAGAACTGCGGCACGCAGGCGACGCCGGCGCGGCCGCTAACGCGTGCCGCCTTTCTTCACGCGTGAACGAGTCGACTGACGGGACGGTCGCTCGGTGGACGCTGCCATAGAGGCGGAATCGTTCCATATCGGGGATCCCGGTTCAGGAGGTCTTGGCCATGAAGCTGGAGACGGCAGCGAAGATCAAGTACGGAATCTGGGGCCTTATTTGTGGGGGGGTCATCGCAATGATCGTCGGGTTTTCGTGGGGTGGCTGGTCAACCTCCGGCTCGACCCAAACGATGACCAGAGAGGCGGTCTTGGCGAGTCAGGCGGCGATCTGCGTCGCGCAATTCATGAAGGAACCGAACCATGAACGGAAGCTTAAAGAGCTCGGAGAAGTCAGTAGCTGGCAGAGAGCTGAAGTCATCGAAAAAGGCGGCTGGGATAAGATGCCCGGGCAAGAAAAGGCTGGCTATGCCGTAGCGCGCGCATGCGCCGATGGGCTTGACCTGTTGCTCAAAAAATGAAAATTGGCACGTGCTCTCGAGCTTTGCCGCGCACTTCCTGAAGGACGCGGCCAAAGGAGGGTCTGCTCGTGGCGAGAGAACTCAGATGCGCCGATCTGATGCCCGGATGCGACTTTGTGGCTCAAGGCAAGGATGACAGCGAGGTGATGAGGAAGACCGCCGAGCACGCCAAGAGCGCTCACAGGATGGTGGCGATTTCAATGGAGGTCGAGCGAAAAGCGCGAGCGGCGATTCGGGATGCTGGATCCTAACTGAAGGCTCACATTCGGGTTGCCAACACGGCCCAAACATCTCGGGCACGATTCGAGGGCGTGCGGCGCTCGGGTGCGCGAGAGAGGAGGCCGAGGTGTGTCGTCATGAGGCCGGTCATCGGTTGCCTCTGTTCTCCCAATGCGGCGACGAAACTTGACCCCAGTTCCAACAGCCTTAGCATTGCAGCCTCGGGAAGCATCACTGAGCAACACATGCCCAACGGACGACCCTCAAGGCTCCGAGCCTGGGTTGAAGGTGACTCGAGGGGAGAGCGACCGGTCACCGCGGGCGCGATTGTCATCCCTATCCATTTCGACATCGTCGTCTCCTTGCCATACGCCCTCTTCACTTCGGGCGCCTCGATGGCCGACGACCGTTCGGCCGCAGCCAGCTTCCAGACTGTCGATCCACGGGCTCCCCCACAGCGCGTCCGCCCTGACGTGCCATGCTCCTGATGCGGCGAACCGCCTTGGCCTGGCCCTCGACGTTGGCGAGAAGGGCCGGGTGGTCATCTCGCTTCAGCCCTTCCTCGATGAGGGCTCGGAGGACGATCTGAAGGCTCACCGGCAGCTTGAACGTGATCGTCGCCTTCCCGGCAACGACC
>JAXIOW010000049.1:0-5951 GCA_045403215.1 Nitrospirales bacterium
GTGTTCATCATCCTCATGGGAGGCCCAGCCGGCCACCTTGAAGTTGATCGTACACACGAAATTCTCGCCCAGATAGAAGTTGAGCTTGATTTTTTTCTTTCCGTAGTGCTTCGCCAGGAACTCCTCCGGGTTATCGATCAGTTCCTGGTACATGCCAGGCTCGTACCCCCCCAACTCGACGAAGCCGACGATCATCCCGGTCTTGACCTCTTGCAGGACCTTGAGCCGACACTGGGGAAAGATCTCCCAGAACTTGGCCTTGATCTCGTCGGCCGTGGGCTCCGGGCGTTCCTCCCCCGGCCTGACGTCTTTCGCAAATTTCGCCTGCCGCCGAACGTAGGGATAAGCATGGCCCGTAAAGAGCTTGTAGAGCCACTTGGGGACTTCTTGAGCGGGGGCCCGTGCGCCCATCGGAATGGGCTCCGATGCCCCCGAGCCCCGCGCTTGCGCCGGCAGAGCCGGACGCTCGCTTTCTGGCTCGCCAGCGTCTGGTTCCATGCGATCCACCATCAGGTCGTCAACGCCTTATAGATCCGCGGCAGGCGCTCGGGAAGGCTCTCGACCCGGTCGATAATGAGGTAGCAGACATCGCCGTACATCCGCTCCAGATACCCGCGGGCCTCCCGATCCACCGTGATGCAGAACGGATGCACGCCCACGGCCTTTGCCTCCCGCAGCGCCATCTTGGTGTCCTCCAGGGCGTACTCCTCCTGGTAGGCGTCGTCCAGCGGGCGGCCATCGCTCAGCATCACGAGGAGCTTGACCTTGGCGGCCCGCTCCGACAGCCGACGCAGGGCGTGCCGGATCGCCGCGCCGTCCCGGTTCTGCACCAGCGGCTGGACCGCGTCAATGCGCCGCCACACCGATGGCCCGTACCGCTCGTCGAAGTCTTTCAGCACCAGGACCTGCACGTCATGGCGGGACTGCCCGGAATACCCGAACACCGCGTACTGATCGCCGATCGCCTCCAGCGCCTCACACAGCAGCACCAAACCTTCCTTTTCGACGTCGATGATGCGCGCGCCGCCCGTTCCGATCTGCTGGCCGGTGGAGCCGCTCAGGTCCACGAGAAACGCCGCAGCCACGTCCCGGTCCCGCCGGTCCCGGCGGATGTACACGAACTCCGACGCGCTGACGTGCGCCTTGCGCTCAACCACCGCCTCCACCGCCGCCTCGATATCCACCTCCTCGCCGTCCGCTTGGCGGCGCATCCGCCTCAGCGCCGGCGGACGGATGCCCTCGAAGTAGCGGCGGATCAGGCTCACCACGCCCCCGTACCGGCTCCGGACCAGCCCGATGAAGTCCTCCGTGCCTTCGGGAGCCGCCTGCTCGACGACCCGGCACCAGCGCGTCCGGTAGTCCTGGATCCGGCCATCCCATTCGTCGTAGAGGAACGCGCGCAAGCCCGGCCGAGCAGCCGAAGCAGTGCCGGCTTCCTCCTCCGGGATCACACGCGCGTCGTCCGCCAGCGACCCGGACGGCCGTCCTTCCACCGGCGATGGGACCGACAGGGATGGTTCGCCTTCGGGTTCCCGCACGCGCGCGGCATCCATGACACCGCGATGGGCGAAGGGCGTCACGGGCCGATACGCCCCGCCCTGCTCCTCGCCGGCGCGTGGCTGGAGCGGCTGGTTCGAATCTTCGGGAGCCCCGTCGGGAGGCGTCGGCAGCTCTTTCGCGGTGAGCTCTTCGATCAGCACGTAGGTGCGATGGACCGTGCGGACGACGTCCTCGGCCGTCGCCTGCGGGGTGGCGACCGCTTGCAGCAGCGCCCAGGCCCGCTCCACCACGTCCGCCAGCGCGTCGGGGACGCGGACCTCGTCGGGACCGTCGGCCGACATCTGCAGCAACAACTCGACGGTCAGCTCGCGGACCGACATGCCGTGGGTCAGGGATCGCCGGGCGACCTCCTCCCGCCCCACCACGTCCATGTCGCGCCGCAGACCCGGATACTCCGCCTTGAGACAGGCTTCGATGCGCGCGTCCTCCGCCATCATCCAGAGATCGCGGATCAACAGCGGGTGCGGATACAGCTGGAAGAGTTCTTCAAGAGAAGCCGGCGGCGAAGCGGCGGCGCGGCCATACCGGAGCCCGGCCTGGGCGGCCAGGTCCGCCAGACGGCTGAGTTGCAGGTCGTACGTGCCGTATTCCAGGTGGCCGGCCTCGTGCGCGGTCAGCACCTTGTACATGCGTAGATTGTCCTCTTTGGTCGGGTAGCGCCGCATCCGCGCGGGCAAGACGATCGTGCTCCCATCCCCTCCACCCTCCCCCGGCGGGCGGATCGTGACCGGGCGCCCGCTCAGCGCCTCCGCGAAGAGCTTGAGCACACGGGCCACGCTACGCAAGGCCACGCCGCTCGCGGCCTCCTCGATCGCTTCCAGCGCCTTGCGGGTCTCGACCGCGAAGTAGGCGCGCGCCGCATCGGGATTGTACGCCAGCACCTCCATCCCGCCGCGGTACCACTTGTCAAACCGGTCCAACATCGCGGGAGAGAGCCCCGCAGATTCCCCTCCCGTACCCACCATCGCGGGAGAGAGGGCGGGCGCGTCCGGATCGGCCAGGTCGATCACCTCCGGCGCGCGGCGCAGGTAGGCCAGGGCCGTCACCGCGTCCCGCTCCGCAATCAGGGCCCCGTACTGGAGCACGCGCTCCTGCCACTGCGGGTCGCGGATGCGGCGCAGCCATCCGGGCGCTTCGCCCAGGAACTCGACGGCCTGTTCGGGCGAGTGGTCCGCCAGCACGCCGCCGAGCGCCAGGACCCGCCGGCGCACCGCCGGCGTGGCGAGGTCCCCCAGCAACGCGGGGCTCGTCCGGAAGTAGGCCAGCGCCGCCATGTAGTCAGGCTTGCCCAGACTGTTGGGCGTCACGAGCTTGACACTGACCGACGCCCAGGCCTTCAGATCCTCACCGGCCAGGACCTTCAGGATCTCAGGACCGCGCCGGAGGTATTCAATCCCCAGCACATAATCCAACGTGGCGAGGTCCGCGCCGATCTGCGCCCACCTTGGCAGGGTCTCCACACCGGCGGCCGCCGCCACCCCTGCAGCCTGACGGAAGCCTTCCAACGCGACATTGGCGTCTTGTTCCGCCAGCTCCAAGGCCATCGCCAGCGCCGGGCCAGCGGTCGCGGCCCCCAGCGCGCGCAGAAGCCCGGGGCTTTCTTTACAGAATTTGATAGCGGCGGCGCCCGACTGCCCGTTCAGCGAGACGGCAAGATCAATCCAGGTGACGACCGCCTCTCCCGGAAGGAGCGCCACCACCTCGGGCAAGGCCTCGACGGCCGCGGACGCCACCTTGCGGGACGCGTCCCGCAGCTCGGTGAGCAGCTCGAGCGCGGCCGCTGCGTGCCCGATCTCCACCAGCCGGCCGGCGAGCGTCGCCGCTGCCGTCCGCTCGAGATCGTCCGCGAGCAACGCCGTCAACTTGTTGACGATAGAGTCAGCTCCCATGCCAGCCCTCGCAAAACCGGCGCGATTATAGCATCATCACCATTCCGCATTCATCGTTGATTTCAAGTGCCTCGGGGCGTAAGATGCCGCAGCTCGCACCAGGGAGGACAGTCGGCGTGGCTGAGCCCAGCGAAAAGAGTCTCGAGAAGATGCGGAAGTTCGTGAAGGGGTTCGCGGAGAAGACCGGCACCACCATGCATCCCAACCCCGCCGTGACGGAGGCGGTCGTGAAGGGGCTGGCCGCCAACGTGGACGAACTGGGCAGACCGCTCTGTCCCTGCAATTTCTACCCGGACAAGAAGGCCGAAGCGAAGCTACGCCGCTGGATCTGCGCCTGCGATGAGATGCAGATCTACAAGTACTGCCACTGCCTGCTGTTCGTGCGCGAAGATGGTCTTCCCATCACCGAGTACCTGCCGGAAGACCACGAAGGCCGGAAGACCTACGGGCTGGTGACCGACCCCACGCCTGAGAAGGGCCGCGCGCTCCGGCACCAGGCGCCAGCCGCTGTCACCGGGGACGATTCCGGCAAGAAGCACTCTGCGGACACGTAATCACCAGTGGTCCTGATCGTCGGTGTCCGGCTTGGCCATCGCATCCAACAGGTGCTCCCGCTCCTTGTCTTCAGGGTCGTAGAGCAACCTCTTGATTTCCTCGTCGCTCAGCGGCTTCATGATCGGCCCGACCGGCTTCAGCTTCCGCTTGGCCTTGCGCTTTGCCTCTTCCGGATCGACCGGCGGCGAAGGCTCCGCCTCACCTCCCGCTTTGTTGGTTTTTTTCTTCTGATCGTCGGTCCCCATGACGTAGTCCCTCAGAACACCGCGGTGACGATCTCCCGCAGGCTGCGCTGCATGTCGGCGTCGTCCGTGATGGGCCGGATGATCGCCGCCTCGCAGGCCGCCTGGGGCCTGACCCCGCTGTTGATCAGTTGGCCCGCATAGATCAGCAGCCTGGTGCTGACCCCTTCTTCCAACCCATGGTTCTTGAGATTGCGGACCTTCTCGCCGACCGTGACCAGGCCCACCGCGATCTCCTTGTTCACGCCGGCCTCGCGCTCGATGATGCGGGTTTCCAGATCCCTCGGGGGATACGAAAACTCGATCGCCATGAAGCGCTGCTTGGTGCTCTGCTTGAGATCCTTCAACACGCTCTGGTAGCCGGGGTTGTACGAGATCACCAGGAGGAAGTCGTCCACCGCCTCGATCATCTGCCCCTTCTTCTCGATCGGCAGGAGGCGCCGGTCGTCGCTCAGGGGATGGATGATGACGGTCGTGTCCTTGCGGGCTTCGACGATCTCGTCCAGGTACACGATCGCGCCGTGCTTGACCCCCAAGGTCAGCGGGCCGTCCACCCAGACCGTCTCGTCGCCTTTGAGCAGGAAGCGCCCGACCAGGTCGGAGGCGGTGAGGTCCTCATGGCAGGCCACGGTGATCAGGGGACGGCCCAGCTTGTGCGCCATGTACTGGACGAACCGGGTCTTCCCGCTGCCGGTCGGCCCCTTGAGCATCACCGGCATCCGCACCGCGGCAGCCGCCTTGAACAGCCCGATCTCGCCGTTCACCTCGGCGTAGAACGGCTCGGTCTTCACGCGGTACTGCTCGATCCCCTGCTCTAATCCTTTAGCCACCCGCTTCTCCCCCACCGGAACACTCAGTATCCTATAATATAGGAGATGGCAGCCCTCCCACAACTTCTTCGCTCATCCGGTCTGTCCACCGGACTTGCCATGACCTTGCTCCTCGTCTCCGGCTGCGCCTCCTCGCAGTTGGTGCCCACCGAGATGGAACCCCAGATCGCCAGGGATCTTTCCTTCGAATCGCTCAAAGCGGAGCCGGAGAAATTCAAGGGACGCGTGGTCGTCCTCGGGGGCAAGGTGCTGAGCGCGAAGCGGTTGAAGGAGGGCACGCAGATCGAAGTGCTCCAGTTGCCGTTAGACAAGGCCGACGCGCCGATCATGACCCTCGCCCGATCCAGGGGCCGGTTCCTCGCCTACCAGGAAGCATTCCTTGACCCAGCCACGCTTCCCGCCGGCACGGCCGTCTCCATGATCGCGGAAGTGACGGGGCACAAGACCCAGCCGCTCGACGAAGTGGACTACACCTACCCGACTCTCACTATCCGCACGCTCAAGGTCTGGCCGGAGCAACGCTATATGCCCTGGCCTGGGCCCTATCCTTATTACCCCTACTTCTACCGCTACCCCTACCATCCCTTCTATCCCTACTGGTGGGATCCCTGGTACTAGCCCACTTGACAAATCAAAATTTCTTGATATATTGTGCTCATGCCTTCTTCGATCGTGAAAGATCTCAAACGTACGGCACGCTGGTTCCACGCGCTTTCCGACGAAACTCGCTTGAAAATCATCGAGCGCCTGAGCGAGGGAGAGCAATGCGTCTGCGATCTAACCGACATGCTTGACACCAGACAGTCACGACTCTCCTTCCATCTCAAGACGCTCAAGGACGCAGGTATCCTGACGGACCGACGTGAGGGACGGTG
>JAXIOW010000032.1:0-2433 GCA_045403215.1 Nitrospirales bacterium
GCGGTATGCCGGGCCTTCACAGCTCTGGCTACGCCGACCAATCCAAGGCCGGCCCACGCAAACTCCAAGAAAATGAATCCGACCCGACGATGTTCAACGCGAGGTATCCCGCGTTTAGTTCACGCCAGACCCCACCCTGAATCAGCCCATAGGCCGACAGCACCATCAGGGCGCCCATCAGGGAAATCAGCTGCAACAGCATCAAGCACCTCGTCGGGACCTCAATCACGTGCGGAACGCATGCGTACCGTAACTGGCCACCCGTCCTGATATCAAGAGGATCTTCGCAGAAGACGATGGTGGTTACTCTCCTTCGCCGGAATGCCCCGCTCGGAAGAGCGGGGATGAATGGCGAGGAGAGCCCTCCGACCCGTCGGCCAGAGCCTATGAGCGGCGTGCCGAAGCTTTAGCGAAGGAGGGCTACGGGCTACGGAGAGTTCCGCATTCCTATTAGGATGCCCCCGCATGAGCGCGGGGAGCTTCACTTGGCGGGCAGATGATGGGAAAACCGCGTGGCACCAGCCTCGTCGAGGACTGTGACGTCGAAAGAGGACTTGGTGACTCGGATGAGACCAAAATTGAAGTACCCGCCTTCATTGATCAATGTGGTCGGGCGTAATCCCGCACTGGCCGGCGTCTGTGGACCAGGCGCGGCGGACAACGGACCAGCCACAAACTCATGGAAGTCAGGAGTCCCGTCACCGTTCGGATCGTACGCATTCGCCTGCACATAGTGGACATCGCCGGCCACGAACACCACGTTCTTCACCCTCCGGTTGAGAATGCGGTCCACAATCACCTGCCGCTCCCATTCAAACCCTGGACTGCCAGGTCCTCCGGCCCAGCCATCGTTCCCAGGAACGGCTGCGCCTCCTCCCTTCGAAATGGACAGGGGCACCGTGGTCACAATCACTTTCCACGTCGCGGTTGACTCGGTGAGCCCGCTCAGCAACCACTGAAGCTGCCTCTTTCCCAACATCGTCTTCGCCGGGCCGTCCTGATCTGCATTGCGGCTCCGATACTGCCGCGTATCGAGGATGAACAGCTCGAGATCCGCCCCAGCACGCACCGTTCGATAGAGCCGATGGGGATCGTCAGGCGCCACGCAGATCGGCCAATACTCGCGCAAGGCCTGACGCCCAGCCGGCATCTGGCTATCAAAGGGCCCTGCAAAGTCGTTCCGCACTTCATGGTCGTCCCAAATGGCATAGACTGGAGTGGTCTCCAAAAACCTCCGTAGCGCCTCCGCACCCCGTTGGTAGCGATGACGTACACGGTACTCGGCCAAGGTCGTCGCCCGAAAGTCAGCGCCCGGTTCGTTCGGAGGCGACAGGCACAAATCGTCGGCGTACATCGTATCGCCGAGAAACAAAAAGAAATCGAGCTGCTGGGCGCGCATCACATCGAAGATGGGGTATCCGGCAGCGCCACGCCTGCAGCGCTGCTGGCCACCCAGATCGCCGCTCCAGGCAAAGGTCACCGGGGCCGAATTCGCGGCATCCGGCAAGGTCGTGAACTCCCCGCGCGTCGCCACGGTCAGCGCCTCTCCTTGCGCTTGGCCGACCAATACGTGATAGCGATAGCGCGTCGCAGAGGCGAGGCCATCCAGGGGAATCGTCAAGGTGTAGTCGTGGTCGGCACTGGTGACGAATACCGCCGTTCGAGCAGCCGGCGATCGAATTGTCGCCATCTTCGACATGAGTTCCCAAGCCGCAACCGAAGCCCATTCAATTTGCACCGCCTGGGGCCCCTCTGTCCTAAGCCACAACAGCGCCGATTGGCTCGTGACGTCTCCGACCGCAATGCCTTGAGGTAGCGGATTCATCGAAGTGGCAGCCGTCTCGGCAAAAGGACTCCCGGGGGGAAGCCCCTCTCGGGACGCTGACACGCAGCTGAACACAGCGGGTATCGAGGCAAGGAGAAGGAAGAACAGACAGAACTGACGCATCGTGTGGATTGGCTTACCGGAACGGTGTCACCGGGTCAAGCAGTTGATAATCAGCCCGCCTGTCCCGCATACTATCGCACGGAAACGGAGCATGTGATGCACGATCTGACCTGCATGATTAAAGGCTGCCAAGCGAGGGTCTATGCCCCAGCCGGAACGCACAGCATCTGCCGGGAGCACTTTCTCAGCTATCTCACCTGGCGTCGCCGCAAAGGCCCGCAGATGTTCATGAAGTATGCAGGGATGACGATGGAAGAACGAGATCCCCTCGTAGCCGAATGGGCCAACACTATCCGAGTAGAAGAAATCCCCACCGCCTCAGCGCCAAAAACCTAACGCCCCACACCAGCACATAAGAAAACGGTTCCTGCAGCTTATTTCCGCGCCCATTGGATGTATCTCAAATGAATTGAAACGTCGCGCGGTCCAAAATGCCGCCTAACGCTCTGGATAACCGGCAAGTGAGTTCCTTTACTTGTCCGGTT
>JAXIOW010000009.1:0-16708 GCA_045403215.1 Nitrospirales bacterium
GACCATCGCCGAGGCCGCTCGCCTCATTAAGGAAGGGGAGGTCAGCAGTGAGCGGCTCACCCGCGTGCTGCTCAAGAAGATCGAGGCGAACCGCGATCTCGCCGCCTTCATTACCGTCGATACGAAGAAGACGCTCGAGGCGGCGCGCCGGGCCGATGCCGAGCGCCGTCGATGCGACCCGCGCGAGCTCGGGCCGCTGCACGGTGTGCCGCTGGTCGTGAAGGACAACATGCACGTCGCGGGGCTTCCGAACACCGCCGGCACGCCGGGGTTGCGGAATTTCGTGCCCGATGACAACGCACCTGTCGTGCAGGCGCTCCTGGACGCCGGCGCGATCATCCTGGGCAAGACCAACATGCACGAGCTCGCGTTCGGCATCACCAGCAACAACGCCGCATTCGGCGCGGTCAGGACGCCTTACGACAAAGCGCGATTCGCCGGCGGCTCGAGCGGCGGAACCGGCAGCGCGGTCGCCGCGCGGCTCGCGCCCGGAGGGCTCGGAACCGACACCGGCGGCTCGGTGAGGATCCCCGCGGCGCTGAACGGCATCGCCGGGTTCCGGCCGACCATCCATCGCTATTCGCAGGTCGGGGTCACGCCGATTTCGTCCACTCGCGACACGCCCGGGCCGATGGCCCGCACCGTCGCGGACCTGATCCTGCTCGACAGCGTGATCACCCGCGACTGGAGGAAAGTGCGGCCGGTGGACCGGCACCGGATCCGTCTCGGGGTAGTGCCGGAGATGTTCCAGAACATCGATACCGAGACGCTCGAGCTCACCGAGCGCGCCCTCGACAGGCTACGCCGCGCGAGCGTGGAGATCGTGGAAGTCCAGATGCCCGGCCTGACCGATCTGAATAACCAGGCCGCGTTCCCGATCGCGCTCTTCGAGGCGAACCGGGACATCAGTGCTTACCTGCTCAGCTACGGAACGGGCCTCACGCTCACGCAGCTCGCGGCCCAGATCGCTAGCCCCGATGTCAAGGGAGTGTTCGACACGTTCGTTGTCCCGGGTGCGCCGCAGGCAATCCCCGAATCGGTCTACAACCAAGCGGTCGGGGTGATCCGCCCACAGATGCAGCAGCTCTCTGCCGACACGTTCAGGAACAATCGCCTCGACGCGATCATCTTCCCGACCACGCCGCTGCCGGCGTCGCCGGTCGTGGGATCTGACGAGACGGTCGAGCTGAACGGCGTCCGCGTGCCGACCTTCACGACCTACATCCGGAACACGGACGCGAACGCCGTCGCTGGCGTGCCGGGCGTCTCGCTGCCGATCGCGCTGACGGCAAAGGGATTGCCGGTCGGGATCGAGATCGACGGTCCCTCAAACAGTGACCGGCGACTCCTCGGGATCGCGCTGACGCTCGAGAGGATTCTCGGCAGGCTGCCCGCCCCGCCTGGCTTCTGATTCGTTTCGCCGCGGCAGGCGCCTACGGCGGAGCCACTGGCCGGGTCGATGATGCCCACCGTGCTGGAAGCACGTTCGGTGGCACTGCAGGTCGATCGGCGACTCCCGGCCAAAGGCAGACTTCCGGGACCGGTCAAGGGCTTCGACGGGCCCAAGCCCGCTGGCCACCTTTAGCCGGCCCAATGAAACTGGCCGCGTTGGCACCCCCTCTAGCCGCTTTAAGCTTCACATCACAACAGGCCCCGTACCTGCCGGAGGATAGTTACCTCAAGCAAGCCCGCACCCCTCCGTACGCGGCGATGGCGGGCAACAAAAGAGCCAGAGCATTTGTCTGGCCTTCGAATAGTGGCGGCCCTGTCGCGCCTTAGCGGAACAGTCTCAAATCGATGGCATTGGCGATCGCCCGGCCACCATTCGCATTGGGGTGGAGGTGATCGCCACTATCGTAGATAGGCAAGAGCCGGGTCGGATGACTCGGATCGCGCAGCACGTGATCGACATCGACCAAGCCGTCGAATTCGCCGCTGGTGCGAATCCAGTGGTTCAGCGCCATGCGCTTGGCTTCGTTCGCGGGCGTGTCGTAGCCGGGAAGGCTCGTATTCCCCTCGAGCGGCGGCAGTGTGCACCCAAGGATGGTAAGGCCCTGTTCGTGCGCCCGCGCGATGAGCTGACGAAAACCCGCAATAAGATCATCGACGGAGACGATCTCGGACGTCGGGAAAAACGCGCCCGGTCCAGCGATGTCGTTGAGGCCGATGAACACGATCACGTGCTGTACGCCAGCCTGGGCCAGCACGTCCCGGTCAAACCGTGTCAGTACGCTTTGACCCCACTGCGGGTTCGGATCGGCCGGACCTGACGGGCTGGCGCTGTTGTGAAGAAGCCGGTTGCCCGCGATCGCTACACTCACCACCCCGAGATGGTCGGTGCGGCGACGGTCTTGCAGTCGCTCCCCGAGGAACCTGGGCCATTCGGAAGTCAGCGTAGCCGAATCAGCCAGCGCAACGATCGCTGCACCCTTCTTGGAAGACGTTACGTTAACGCCGGACAGAAACGGCCACGCGGAGACCGGTGAAGCGCTCGGTAGATCGATGGCTGCAACATGGTTGCCCGACGACAAGGATACGTAACTATTGCCTTGGAACAGGGTTGAGGTCTCAGTCTTCGTGGCCTCGGGCAGATAGATGCTGACTGCTAGCTCTGACAGCGGTTTTACATGGAGGCGCACCGGATCACTCAAAACGGGTGCACCGGGCGGTATGCTGACGGACGCCTGGCCACTGAAGGTCAGAACACGGTCCGTGCCCGGAACGATTTTCGAGCCGGAGCCATGCACGGCAATGTGCGCAGCCCCTATGACAAGCGTGTCGGCCCCGAAGGTGTTGGTGATACGCACACGGACGTGGTCCCCGCCAATACTCGTGCGTACTATCTCTCGCAGCGTTTGATTGGTGTATTGGACAGTGCCAGCGGGCAGCGGATTGATATGGCCGACCGACCATGTGGCGACGAATGATTTCTCTAGTTGGTCATGCGCGAAGGCGATCGGGCCGGCCGGGGCACCGGCCATCACAACGATCGTCGCTGCTGCGACTACAAGCAGCCGCCGGCGATTGTCGAATGCAGGCAGTAGGAATCGCTTGGTCCAACGTCCGAGCAAAACAGAGAACTGGAGAATGGATGTCATGGCCAACCCCCTTTGGAAAGGCTGTTTGTCTTTGCCGGCCGAGTTCACCGGGTTTGCTATTTTTTCTTCCGGTGTGCTGTGCATGCTCCGCTCTGATCTGCAGATTGTCAATCGACCAAAGCTGACGAGGATGTGAACAAAAGGGCCCGCAACGGCAGTCGTGAAGCCGAGTTCGCCTTCGTGCCTTGCCTAGTAAGACGCCGAGCAAACTACGTGAGCCGAAGGTAAGGTGATGTGGGAGTAAAGCCTCCCCTTATCCCGATTGATCAAGACCATCGCGGCAGTCATCGGAGTTCGGCCAACCGGGCAGTCTCATCAAGCGCCAGCACCTGTTCACCGCTGGTCTTTCGGCTGTTCTCTGCAGTCACCGACCGTCCGCTTCGGGTCTATTCTGTTGAAAAACTCGATCTCCGCCGACGATGAAAAACTTGTAGCCCTTGTAGGCTGCGAAGCCTGCTTCGAGCTGAGGGGGCACAAGGAAGAGTCGAATGTCGCGACGTAGCGCCTCTGATTGGTCCACGAGCGGGAATTGGATCGCATTTTCGATTGGATCCACGTCGGACGGAAATCTGCCGTCCTCGCGATTTCGAGTTTTTCAACAGAATAGGTCGGTTTCGGCCGTTGAGGCGTGGTACGAATCCCAGCGGGGGCGACAAAGTGGTGAGTCTTCAGGATCGCGATGGGTGACAGCGCGCAAGAGAGGCGACTCGCAACGTTGCAAGCGCAAGGTGGCGAGTCGGGGGCGGCCCGACATCCCGGCTGCGGGGCAGCCGAAGGCGGTCAAGGGGGCTGCCCCTAGAGCGAAGCTCGTCGAGGAGGAGAACCACGCCGGACTCGAGCGACAGTGACGGAAAGCCGCCTACCGGGAATTTTCGGGCAGGTTACAGAGTGCCGTTCTCAGTCCAACAAGGCCCTCCTGGGCTCGTGAAGCTAGTACGACCTCATTCCCAGACCACAAACCACGGATCGCTGACTGGAGCTACAAGTCGCGTCTGCGAATCCAGCGCTCGATATCGACTGCGAAAGAACACAAGCGGCTCGCCTGTTTTTGTCGCCTTCAGTTGCACTACACGTCCGACAACGATTAGATGATCGCCGCCATCATGCCGTGCTACGACCTCGCATTCGAAACTCGCCAGGGCGCCTAGCAGGAGTGGTGTACCGGTCTTACCGATAACATACGGCTCGGATTCCCATTTAGCGGTATTCGTCCGAGCAAATCGATTGGACGAGGCCTCGCTGTGCGCAGGAAGGACGCTCACCGAGAAATAATGCGTCGTGCTGTACATATCGAAACCGGTCAGCGAACGCGCAGGGCAGAAGAGCACGAGCGGTGGCTCCAGTGAGACCGAAGTGAACGAGTTGGCGGTCATGCCCGCCGGTCTTCCGTCCGTGCCGCAGACGCCGATCACGGTGACACCGGTCGTGAACGTTCCAAACGCCCTCCGGAGAAGATCTGGAGTGATACCGTTGCCAAGATCACGTTCTTCGGGTTTGATTCCGTGCGATTCAGTCATGAGCTACTGTTGCCGGTAATGTTCCTAAAAATCATGGACGGGTCTGGTCTTGGGCAGAATCATCGACATTCCATGCGGAATCACTGCCTTCGGACTCATTCGCTCCGGGCTCAAGGTAGCGATTCGCTTCTCAATACCGACCCGCGGATACGTGGTCGCGGTGTCACTACGGCATCGATGACAAACGGCCCGTCGTTCTTGATGGCCTGTTCGAGTGCGGAATCTCTACACATCTGACCATTGCCTGCGCACTAGTCATTCCTGCCAGTGTGAGAGCTCCTTTGCTCGACCTATTCCGAGGTGCTCGCTGATAATCTCGGGTGCCGCCTGAAGTTCGTCCCTGGTGCCTCGAAACACCACCGTTCCGCGGCTTAGCACGAAAAACACGTCACCGACAGATAGGGCCAGTCGAAAGTTCTGCTCGACCAGCAAAACAGACACGCCGCGGGCTCGACTCTCGAGAATTCCCGACCGGATCGCGTTCACCATGCCGGGCGCAAGTCCCTCGGTCGGCTCGTCGAGCATGATCAGCTCAGGGTTGCTGGCGAGCGCTCGGGCGATCGCGAGCATCTGCTGCTGTCCGCCGCTCAGATTCGCAGCCAGGTGACGGGATCGCTCCAGGAGGGCAGGGAAGAACTCAAGCGCGGCCCTGGCGCGCTCGGGGCTCGAGCGCCGGGTTGCCTGCGCGGCAACCCTTATGTTCTCCTCCACGGATAACGACCCGAAGACTCGGCGATCTTCCGGAACCCACGCCAGGCCACGTGCAGCGATGACGTGGGTTGCACGCCCATCGATCCGCTCGCCGCGGAAGGAGATCCCGCCGTCGCTCAGCGGCACCATGCCCATGATCGTCTTCAGGGTCGTGCTCTTTCCCGCACCGTTACGCCCGACGAGGCACACGATTTGACCGGCCTGGACCTCGAGGTCCACGCCGTGCAGCACGTGTGCCGGGCCGTAGTGCGCGTGGACCCCGCTTAGCGCAAGCATTACAAGTTCCTCGCGTCGACGGCACCAAGGTAGGCGTCTTGGACGTGTGAGTCACGGCTGACGGCATCGGGTGTCCCGCTCGCGATGACGCGCCCTTGGGTCATCACCGTGACCTGGTCAGAAATGCCCAGTACCATTTCCATGTCGTGCTCAACAAGGAGCACGCTGGTGCGCGTGGCGATCCGCCGAACCAGCTCTCCAATGCGCTCGGTCTCCCCGGCGGACATTCCTGCCGTTGGTTCATCTAGCATGAGCAATCGCGGTCGGAGCGCCAGCGCAATGGCAACTTCGAGAATGCGCTTGTCACCGTGCGCTAGGTGATCGGCGCTCGAGGTCGCGCACCCGGAAAGACCGAGCATCTCCAGGACCTCTTCTGCCTCGGCCTGAGCGCCTGCGACGCTGCGCGCACGGCGCCATACCTTGAGATTCTGACCGAGCCGGGAGCGAGCTGCCAGCGCCACGTTCTCGAGGACCGTGAGATCGCCGAAGACCTTGGTGATCTGGAACGTCCTGGCGAGCCCGGCCGGGACTAGGCGGTGTGGCGGCCACGCCGTTACGTCCAAGCCGTTCAGCAGAACCTGCCCCTCGGCCGGTCGCAGGAACCCGGAGATGCAGTTGAAGACGGTCGTCTTTCCAGCGCCGTTGGGTCCGATCAGCGAATGCACGTGTCCGTCCTGGACCTCGAGGCTGACTCCGTCGACGGCCCGAATGGCACCGAACGACCTCGAAAGGCCGTGGACTACGAGCGTGCTGCCCAAAGCCACCTCCAGACACGCGTGATGATCCCGGCCAAGCCGCTGGGGAATGCTAGAACGACGACGACGAATACCAGCCCGAACGCGAGCTGCCACGTTTCGAACCGGGTCGTGAACTCATCGCGCAGGAAGACGAACGCGAGCGCGCCGATCAGCGGACCGAAGAGTGTGCCGAGCCCTCCAAAAATGCCCATGACAAGCACGTTGCCCGATTCCGACCAGTGCAGTGACATGGGGGTGGTGCCCGCCTTCATGAACACCATCAACGTTCCGCCGATGCCCGCAACGGCCCACGAGATGATGAATGAAAGCCACTTGTGGAGCCGGACGTTGATGCCGATTGCGGCCGCCCGATCCTCGTTCGTTCTGATCGCCTGCAGCGTCCGCCCGAACGATGATTCGACTAGCCGGCTGAGACCGATGTAGACGACGACAAGGGTCAGGATCGTGAGCAGATAGAACTCGGTTCCGGCGTTGATCGTGTTGCCGAGAATCTTTGGAAGCGGTACGCCGACGAGACCGTCCATTCCCTCCGTCACCGATCGCCAGGCGACTGCGATCTGGAAGAGGACCTGCGCGATGCAGAGGGAGATGATCGCGAACGCGACTCCCGATACTCGCGTGGCAACGAACCCTATCGTAAGCGCGACCCCGACGACGACGACCTCCGCAACAGCAAGCACGGCGAAGAAGTCGGCGGTCACCTCCCGTGCGAAATACCCCGCCGCGTAGCTTCCAAGGCCAAAGGCTGCCGCATGTCCGAACGTCACCAGCCCTGTATATCCCACGAGCAGATCCAGGCTCATCGCCCAGATGGCAAATATCAGCGCTTCGGTAAGCAGGGTAATGGTGAATGGAGGTGTCCCGACAAACGGCAGGACGGCAAGTAAGACCGCTCCGGCGGCGATGAGCAGCGCCGGAGCAAGACTATTCCACGGCGGGGTCCCCACTGCGCTAGGCGACTCGTCCGCGCCCGAACACGCCCGTCGGCCGGAAGATCAACGCTATTGCGACGATCACGAACAAGAACGCTATCGACCAGTCCGCGAGGTATCCACCGCCGATCGACTTCGTGAGTGCCACGACGAACGCCCCGATCGCCGAACCTGCAAGGCTCCCGAGCCCGCCGAGAATCACCGCCAGAAACGAGTCGAGCAGGATGTCCGTGCCCATCTCGGGATGAACTGCAAAAATCGGCGCACCCAGCGCTCCTGCGAAGGCGGCCAGGCCGGCCGCGCAGCCGAATACCAGCGTGAGGAGCCACTTCGTATTCACGCCGAGCGCTTCGGCCATGCCGGGGTCGTCCGTAATCGCCCGGATGCGCAGTCCGACCGGTGTGAATTGGATCACAGCGAACACGCCAGCGGATACGAGCAGCGACACCGCTGCCGCGACCAGGCGGTACAGCGGATACTGGTTGCCGAGGATGTCGACCGTGCTTACGAAGGGTGGGGGAGGCGCAAGCAGCGTAGTACCGGTCCCCCATACGTACTCGATGCCGCCGATGATCATGAAGGACAGTCCGAACGTGACGAGGAGCGAGTAGATGTCAGGGCGATGCCGAATCGGATGGATCGTCGCCCGCTCGATTGCGATCGCGACCGGCACGACCAGCAGCGGCGCCAAAAGAAGCGCCGGCCAGTATCCGGCGCCCACGCCATGCATCACGGCGATCAGCGCGTAACCGCCCAGCGCGTAAAGGGCGCCGTGCGCGAAGTTGACTACGCGCCCTAGACCGAATACCAGGCTCAGCCCCAAGCTCGTGAGCAGCAGAAAGGCGCCGTAGACGACGCCATTCAGGACGCTGACGAATACGAAGTTCACGTCCATGACGGCGAGGTCGCGGTCATCGAGCCTGGGGAGAGCTGTCGGCTACTTCAGCTTGCAGCCGTACTCCGCGGCCGACTTGGGCAGTGATTTGGTGGCCGGCAGCGCTTCGGCGCGCTGGCCGAAGCTGGCGCCATACCGTGGGCCGTCGAGCTTCTCGTATGGGCCCATGAACAACGGGACCAGCGCCTGGCGTCCGCCGGGTTGGAACTTCAGCTTTCCCACCGGCGTGTCCACTTCGATCGTCTCCAGGGCGCGGACAACCGCCGCAGGCTCCGTAGAACCTGCTTTGGCGATAGCGTTGTACAACATCAGTGCGGCGCTCGCGGACTGGAGTGCCTGCATGCCCGCTACGCGGCCGTGCATCTTGTAGAACGCCTCATTGAACGCCTTCGTGGCGGGGTTACTCTCCTCGTAACGCCAGGCCGCCCAGGAACCCGCCGACACCACGTGTGTCGAGGTAGGCCCCAGCTTGGCGACGACCCAGTCCGGGAGCCCGATCGGAGACACCAATACCGCCTCTTTGGTGAGGCCGAACTCGTTCGCCTGCTGGATGAATTGGAGCAGCGGTGTGCCCAGCGTAACCGGCATGATTACTGCCGTGGCACCGGCCGCGCGCGCTTGTGCAATGAACGGGGCCCAATCGGTGGTGTTGAGAGGCGCAAAGGTCTCGCCGACATACTCGAGATTCTTGACGCCCTTCACGGAGCTGGCGACGAGGCGGCTCCACGGGTAGTCGTGCCCGAGCGTGAACCACTTCGCCTTCTGCAGCTTCGGTGTCCCCTTGACGAGCTCCTCCAGGGAGACGACGGACATGAGATCTTCGGCATTGGTCCGAAACACCCACTTGTTGCAGCGTTCGCGCGTGATGGCGGCCGAGCCCGAGTTCGAGGTGACGATCGGAACTCCCAGACGATCTGCGACGGAAAGAAGCGCCAGGGTCTCGATCGTGCTCGTGCCCAGGATTCCCGCCACGTGATTTTGCTGGACGAGCTTGGTTGCCTTGGTCACCGCCTGCTGCGGGTTGAAGAGACTCTCCTCGACGACGAGTTCCACCGGGCGCCCGAGAACCGGCCCGTACATCTTGGTTGCGGTCTCGATTCCGGCGAGGATGTCGTCGCCGATCGGCTTGGCGGGACCGCTCCGAACGGTCAACACGCCGATCTTGATGGCATCTTGCGCGTTGGCAAGACCGTTCGCGGCGAGTAGCAGGGTCAACGCGAGAAGACTAAACAGGGTAGCGCGCAGCGCCTTCATGTTTCTCCTCCTTTGGTTTCATCACGTGGAAATGCATCGGTGGACCGACTTCATGGTATGAGGATCATCTGCTGGGGCGTTAGCCCCAGGTAGTACTGTCCTGCGGCCTGCATGCGAGCAACGCTTCCCTGCACCTGGATCGACACCGTGTGCACGTCGCGGAAACGCCGCTCGAACGGATTGCTCTTGAAGATCGCGGTCGCACCGGCCTCCAGGAAGAGCATCGTGACCACCTCGCGCGCGGAGTCGATCTGGTGGGTGCACGCTTGGCGCAGCTTGATCCGCAGCGGGAAGCTGACCTCGCCCTGCGTCGCGCACTCGTCCCAGGCCTCGTGGAGCAGCTGGACGAGCCAGTTTCTCGCCGAGCGGAGCTTGGAGTCGGCCTGCGCGACGCGCGCCTGGACCCAGGTGTCGTCGCGCAACGAGAGATTCGCGTTGAAAGGCGACTTCTTTCTGGCGAGCGGAATGAAGGCGTCGAGCGTTGCCTGCGCGATGCCGACCGCGACGGAGGATAGCCCGGCCGACGCCACCAGCTGCATCGAGTGGCGGTAGAGCGTGCCTCTCTCGCGCCGCTCGGGCTCGGGCTCGCCGCGCACGCCTTCGGGCAGCTGGTGGTCGCGGGCCGAGACCCGGGGCACGACCGAATACTCGGTGGGCACGAAGAGGTCGGTCACCGAGTAGGTGTCGCTGCCAGTGCCGCAGAGGCCCATCACGTCCCACGTATCGTCGCGCACCGTCACCGCGGATCGCGGGATGAGCATCGTGCGCTCCACGAACCGGCCGTCGGGATGCTTGAGCGGCGTGCCGCTCTCGTCGAGCAGGCGGCAATGCCCGCCGAGCCAGGTCGCGACGCGGTTGCCGCTGCCGAACGTCCAGGTGCCGTTCACCTTCCAGCCGCCCTTGGCCGGCACCGCGAGGCACGGCGGGTTGCCGCTCGTGAAGCCGAACGTGAACATCGCGCGGGGATCGGCCCAGACGTCCTGCGCCACTTTCGGGTCGACGTAGGCGGCGGCCATCGAGGCGCAGGCGCTCTGCGCGATGCACCACGCGGCGCTCGCGTCGCCCTCGGCAATCGCCGCGACCACCTGCGCGTGCGTGGCGGGATCCAGCTCCGCGCCGCCGATCGACCGCGGAAGCACCGTGCGGAACATCCGCGCCACGTGCAGCGCGTCCACGACATCGGGGGGCAGGGTCTTCGATTGCTCGATCCGCGCCCCCGCCGCCTCGAGCAGCGGCTTCAACGCCTTTGCGCGCTCGACCCATTCCCGGGTGGTCTCGGGGGAGATCGCATCCCGGGTGTTGACGCTGTCTCGTTTCACTGGCGCCTCCTTTTCTCCATGCCGCCGCTTCCGGAGGAACTCCGCGCAGCCCTCAGATCCGTCCGTCGTAGGCGCTGCGCGGGAACACGCACGATACGACGGTAAAGCGGTCGGACCTCAGCGCCTGAGCGAGCGCGCCTTCGAGTTCGGCGCGGCTGCGGCAGAGGTGGCCCTCGCCGCCCAGCGCCCGCGCGACCTGCGCGTAGTCGGTGCTCGGGAAGTCCACCGCCGCGTTGGGAAAGCCCATCGCGCGCTGCTTCATCTCGATCAGGGCGAGCGAGGTGTCGGCGAAGACGACGACCACGACCGGCACCTTCAGGTCCCGGGCAGTGGCGAGCTCGCCCATCACCATGTCGAGCCCGCCGTCGCCGGTGAAGGCGACTACCGGCCGGCCCGGCTCGGCGATCTTTGCGCCGATCGCGAGCGGCACCGCGCAGCCCATGGTGCAGAGCCCGGTCGACTGCAGCAGCTCGCGCGGCCCGTACGCGTTCCAGAGCTGGCTCAGCATGATGCGGTGGGCGCCCGAATCCACCGTCGCGATCGTCTCGCGCGGAAGCACCCGCCGCGCCGTGTCGATGATCGCCGCCGGCCCCCACTCCTCGTCGGGCCGGTAGGCGGCGCGGAGCGTGGCGCGGTGCGCCGCGATCTCCTGCGGCGTCCAGGCGGAGCGGCCGGTCAGGTTCGCGCCGAGCGCCTGCAGCCCGCCCCCCACGTCGCCGAGGAAACTCAGCGTCGCGCGGTGCATGTAGTGGGTGTTGGGCATTGCGGTGAGCTCGATGACCCGCGCCGTCGCAAGCCAGGGGTCGCGCCAGCCGATGCGCATCTCGATCGGGTCGTACCCGGCGAGCACGACGCAGTCGCTCGCGCGCACGAGCGGCAGCAGGATCTTGTCGGCGACCGGCGAGAGGCCCGCGCCGCCGAGCGCCAGCGGATCGTCCTCGGGGAGGATGCCCTTCGCCTTGTAGCTCGTGATCAGCGGCACGTTCAACCGGCGCACGAACGCCCGCACGTCCTCACCGGCGTCGTGGTTGAGCGCCTCCACCCCGGCGATCGCGAGCGGCCGCTGCGCGGCGGCCAGCCACTCGCGCGCGATCGCGAGCGCCTCGGCGCGCGGTGCGCCGCGCACGGGGCGCGCGCGGCGCACCGGCTCGCCCGCGGGGGCCTCGGCCGTGCCCGCCGACACCGGCACGTCGATGTGCACCGGCCCCGGCGGGTCGTCGAGCGCCATGCTCACCGCCTTGTCGACCATCACGTCGACCGCGCCCGCGTCGACGACGAAGCGCGCCTTCGTGATCGGGCCGAGCAGCGCGCTCTGGTCGAGCCACTGGTGGGTGTACGTCTGAGCCGTGGCTGGCTCGATGCATCCGGTCAGGAAGATCAGGGGTACGCGATCCTGCTGCGCGTTGGCGACGACGTTCACCGCGTTGACGAGGCCCGGACCCACGGTGGTCACCAGGAGCGCGGGCGCGCCGGTGCGATGGTGCACGCCCTCGGCCATGAATCCGCCGCAGTTCTCGTGCTTGACCAGCACGAATCGGATGCCGGCCCCGCGCAGTGCGTCCACGAGCGACAGCACCTCGCCCCCGGGGATCCCGAACGCGTGGCGGATGCCCGCCTCGTGGAGGCGCCTGGCGATCAGCTGGGCGACGGTGGCCATGGCGGGCACTCTAATCGCCGCTGGCGAGCCTCAGGTAGCCGTCGCGCGACTGCGGCGTCCGGATGCCGAGGATGGCGCCCGCCACCTGCGTGCGCAGGATCTGCGCCGTGCCGCCCGCGATCGGGAACATGCGCGCGTCGCGCACCTTGCGCTCGAGCCCGAGGTTGCGCGAGTAGCCCATCGCGCCGTGGATCTGCAGCGCGTCGTTCGTGACGCGCACCGCGGTCTCGGACGCGAAGATCTTGGCCGCGGCCGCCTCGTGCTTGTTCGGGAACCCGGCGCCGGCGTGGGCGGCGGCCTTGTAGATCAGCGCCTGCGCCGCGGCGAGCTGGATCGACATGTCGGCGAGCATCCACTGGATGCCCTGGAACTCGGCGATCGGCCGCCCGAACTGGTGGCGCTTGAGGGCATAGTCGAGTGCCAGCTCGTACGCGCTCTCGGCGATCCCCAGCGACACGGTCGCCGCGCCGACCCGCTGCCCGTTGTAGGCGTCCATGAGGCCGGCGAATCCCTTGCGGATCCCCTGCGGGGGGACGACGACCATGTCCTCGGCGACCTCCAGGTCCTGGAGTATGACCTCGGTCTCGGGGATGCCGCGCACGCCCATCGCGGGCTCGCGTTTGCCCACGACCAGGCGCTTCGGCTCGCCGGTGTCGGGATTGCGGACGACGATGAAGCCGCCGATACCCTGCTCCTGTCCGTCGCGGAAGACCCGGGCGAAGACGAGGTGCAGGCGCGATATGCCCCCGCCGGTGATCCAGTGCTTCTTGCCGTTCAGCACGTAGCGGTCGCCCTTGCGGTCGGCGCGCGTCGTCATCTCGGTCGCGGCGCTCCCGGCCTCGGGCTCGGTGATGCAGATCGCTGGCTTGTCTCCGGCGAGGACGAGCTCGGCGGCAAGGCGCTTCTGCGCCTCGCTCCCGTACTGCATGATCGCCCCCAGGGCGCCCATGTTCGATTCGACGCAGATGCGGCCCGTCGTGCTGCACGCCTTGGCCATCTCCTCGATCAGCACGACCGCGTGGAAGTAGGAGGCGCCGCGGCCGCCGTACTCGGGCGGGATCGTCATGCCCATGAAGCCCTGGCGCTTCAGGATCGCCACGCAATGCCACGGGTACTGCTCGCTGCGATCGGTCTCGGCGGCGTGCGGGGCGATCTCCGTCGCGGCTACGTGCCGGACTCGCGCTTGGAACTCCTTGAGCTCGGCGGACAGGTCGAACTGCATCACGCTCCTCGCTTGGATCAGGCGAGCACGCGCTCGGCGCGCAGCGAGCGGATCTCCGCCTCGCCGATGCCGAGCACCTCGCGCAGGACCTCGTCGGTGTGCTGTCCCAGCCGGGGCGGGGCGCGCCGATAGCGCACCGGGGTCTCCGAGAGGTGGATCGGGCTGCCGATCAGGTCGACCGTGCCCGTCGCGCTGCCCGGGTAGTCGACGGTCACGCGCATGCCCCGGTGCTTCACCTGCGGATCGGCGAACACCTGATCGATGCGGTTGACCGGCCCGCACGGGAGGCGGAGCCGCTCCAGCGCCTCGATCCACTCGGCGACGGGCTTCCGGGCAGTCACCTCCTTCAGGATCGGGACGAGGATGTCCCGGTTACGGACCCGTGACGCGTTGGTGGCGAACCGCGGGTCGTCGGCCAGCTCGGCGACCTGCGCGCGCTCGCACAGCTTGCGGAACTGCGCGTCGTTGCCCACCGTCAGGACGAAGTAGCCGTCGCTACCAGGGAACACGTCGTAGGGCACGATGTTCGGGTGGCCGTTGCCGAGGCGCGGCGGCACCTCGCCCGAGGTCAGGTAGAACTGTCCGGCGTTGATCAGCCAGGCGACCTGCGTGTCAAGCAGCGCGAGGTCGACGTGCTGGCCCCGTCCGGTCGCGTCCCGATGGCGGAGGGCGGCGAGGATCGCGATCGCGGCGTACATGCCGGTCATCACGTCCGTGATGCCGACGCCCACCTTCATCGGTTCGCCGTCGGGCGCGCCGGTCACGCTCATGATGCCGCCCATCCCCTGGGCGAGGAAGTCGTAACCGGTTCGCTCGGCGTAGGGGCCGTCCTGGCCGAACCCGGTGATCGAGCAGTAGACTAGCCGCGGGTGCGACTCGCGCAGCTGCGCGTAGCCGAGCCCGAACCGGGCGAGCGAGCCGACCTTGTGGTTTTCGATCAGGACGTCGGACCGATCCGCGAGCTGCCGCACGAGGCGCTGCCCCTGCGCCGACGCGATATCGATTGCGATCGAACGCTTGTTGCGGTTGGTCGAGAGGTAATAGGCGCTCTCGGCGGTGTCGCGCCCGGTCGCGTCGCGCACGAACGGTGGACCCCACTTCCGCGTGTCGTCACCCTCCCCAGGGCGCTCGACCTTGATGATATCGGCGCCGAGATCGCCGAGGACCTGAGTGCACGTCGGGCCGGCAAGGATGCGCGACAAGTCCAGCACGCGAATACCCGTGAGCGCACCGGCGCCACCCGATGCCGATCTTGTGGTCACTGCACTTTCCCCTCGCCCGAGACCGCCATACTGGGCCCTCATGGCGCAGAGCGGCTGCCCTCATTCCCCGCTCCCTTCCCAATCCTTTACGGATCAGGCATCCCTTCGGGTCGAGAATGCTGTTCCGCGAATCCTTGTTGATGAACGCGTTCCGCGACAGCAGGCGCTTGAAGTCGAGCGGCTTCCATTGCTCGAGCCACGTGCCACCCCTTTCCGCGAGTCAGTATTTGTCAGCACTAAGCATTTGTCAAATGCATTTGATCTCATAGATCGATGCTTTGAAGTAATATGAAGCCATGGACGTGCGCACGCTGCGTTACTTCACGACTCTGGCGGAATTGCTGAGCTTCTCGGCAGCGGCCGAGCAGTTGGGGCTGTCCCAGCCAGCGGTGTCCCGGCAGATCCAGCTCATGGAAGCCGAGTTAAATTTGAAGCTCTTCGACCGGGTGGGTCGGAAGGTCTTTCTTACATCCGCGGGCCGCGAGCTGCTCGATCACAGCTACGAAATACAGCGGGGGCTTAACTCCTTTCTTTCCCGAGCCGCTGACCTGGCGTCCGGAAAGCAAGGTGTCCTCAAGCTCGGCGCCACACCGCAAACGCTGGAGAGCCTCATCTCCGTCATCCTGCCGCGCTTCCAGCGAAAGCACCCAGAAGTACAGGTATCCCTCGTCGAGGACGGAAGCGCGAACCTCGCGCAAGCGGTCGAGCGCGGAGACATCGACCTAGCAGTCAGCGCGCTCGATCGCGAGCGCGGCTTGCGCTCGCGGCCACTGTTTCCCCTGGTCGTTTTGGCCGCGGTGCCCGAGGATCACCCCCTGTCGCAGCGCGCCTCCGTCGAGGTGAGTGAAATCGAGAACGAGCCGGTCATGCTCCTTCGGAAGGACTTCATGACCCGAAAACTTTTTGACGGTGCGTGCCAGGTAGCCCACATACAGCCTCGCGTCTTGATCGAGAGCGCGAGTCCGCACTGCCTGCTTACTCTGGTGCAGAGCGGTCTGGGCGTGGCGATCATCCCGTCGACCGTGCGCCTCCCGAAGGGCCACGTTCCCACGATTCCGCTGACCTATCGTCAAAGTCCGCTCGGCGTATGGATGCACGCCCTTTGGGATCCCAGGCGCTTCACACCGCCTGTCGTACGAAGCTTTATCGACGAGCTGTCTGCCTATACGGAAAAGCATTACCCGGGCAAGAGCTTTCGTATTGCGAAGCTTTTGAAGAGCACTGTGCCCTCTACCGCGAGCGATCCGACGGTCCTAACTCCCACCAAGAGAAAGTAACTGCCAAACCCGAGAGGTGGCTGCTTACGGCGGCCTCCGGGGATGCGCGACCGGTGGCTCGCCGATGCGACCGGGGATAGAGCAATGGAGAGATTTCGCTGGGGGCGATGTGCAGCTCGACGAGCTGCAAAGCGCATCACGCTACGCGCTGGTGCGCCTCCAATTTTGAGCCAGCGGGGGATCGGCTGAGCGCTTCTTCCGCAAGATCCGGGGCGGGCGGTTGGCGGGCCCGCTGCGACCCATCCGGCCGACCACGCGAGGGGGGAAACCCGCGACCGTTCAGGCGTAAGGTGGCGCGTCAGGCCGCCGGCCCGGTCCGAGCCACACGCGGCTTGCGGCCCCTCGTCGCTTTGGGCTATGGCAGGATGCGAGGTTGGTGCCGCCGTGAACCACCTTCCCGTGCCTTCTGCGTTCGCCTGGACGCTCTTTCTAGCGATGCTCTCCAGAATGCCGAAGAATTGTATGGCTAAACGAGTGCTGCCGGATCAAAGCGCTCAGTTGGCGAAGAGCCTCGGCCCGTTGCTGTAGGC
>JAXIOW010000153.1:0-2255 GCA_045403215.1 Nitrospirales bacterium
ATAAGCGGTGCCTGCACGCGCAGCTGAACTGGAACGGCCTAACAGACTGCGGAAAACTATTGTGGCACAGTGGAAATTCTATAGCCCGCACATCAAGAACATCAGAAGAACCGCGCGCAGGATGCTCAAATAGTCCACCCAGCAACTTACGGGATATTCGGCAAAGGAGAATAAATAAGTGCAATCTTAGTACCTAGCAGGCTGCGGCAAAACTATTTTGGCAGGCAAAAGCTTCGACGGTCCGTACGTGTGGCACAACAGGAGAACAGTCCTGCAGGATGCTCAAAAAGGCCGTTCAGCAAGGCCGCAGCGAGCGAAGAGGCGAGGCGTACGCTTCGGTACGTTGAGCCTCTGAGCGATGCGAGAACGAAGCTGGCGGACTTTTTCAGCATCCTGCTAAGATTGGGGGGCCATGTCGATCATCACGGCAGAAAAAATAGCCGGGCCACTCAATGGGCAAAAGCAGGCACAGAGCCTGCCGCAACAAGGTGCTACCGGCATCATTCTCTTCAATAGCACGGGGCAGCTGTTGTTCATGAACACCGACGCCCAGGCATTTACCCGACAACTGCAACCCCTATCGACCAGAGAGAACGGCACCTGTCTCATTCCCGAAAAGATCCATACCGTAGTCCGCGACCTCATCGGTCGTTTGATGCACTGCGATCATCCCAAGGATTGCGAGTCCATCCAAGTGGAACGACTCTGTTTTGCCAACGATCAGCGGCTCCTCCTTCGCGGGTTCTGTATTCCCGATGAACCCCTCGCGCGGAACAGCAGATTCCTCGTCATCATGGAAAAGCTGAATCAGCAAAAGCTCGAATGTCCAGACACCGACATGCAGCAACGTTATCACCTAACCGAACGCGAGCAAATGGTCATCATTTATCTCATGCTCGGATTTACCAATAAAGAAATCGCGAACCGGATCAACCTGAGCGAATACACCGTCAAAGAGCACCTCAAACGGATCATGCAAAAAACCCAGACCACCACTCGAACAGGCCTCTTGGCTCGCATGATTTTCCCGACACCTCAAGGGCCCGTCCCGGACGTCCTTGCTGGAACGACAGGAGTCGCACATCATTTGCAGCACCTCCCACACTGAAACTTGTTCATTTGGTCTATCTCGTTTATTTGGTTTGTTTGGTTTGTTTGGTTGAACCAGACCAACCCGTCTCGTGCGGCTACCCCACCGCACGCTCGCCCAGGTGTTCGACGCCATCAGCTACTATCAGGATCTTCGCAGCGCGATTGACGAGGATATTCAGCACCAACGCATCCCCGACGATCAGATCCATCCCCGTCTCCGGTGAGCGACGCCTCGCTCTTCATAATGACCTCAATCAGTTCGTAGATCGGCATAAGAAGCAGGAGTCGGCACGTGCGCTTGATTTTCGTTCTTGAAGGGGCTAGACCAAGACTGTCTGAATATCAGATTGTCTGACAGTCAGACATTTGGCGGAGGCTCTATGCCCACAGAAATGAGCAAGGTAGGCAAACGGGGGGCCGTGGTTATTCCGGCATCTCTGCGGCGGCGCTTCGGCATCAAGGAAGGTTCGCTTGTGATTGCTGAGGAACGGGCGGAAGGAGTCCTCATTCGTCCGGCTGCAGCATTCCCCATTGAGATGTATGCCCCGGAACGGCAGGCTGAGTTCCTGCTATCAAATGCGGTCGACGCCAAGGACTATGCGCGGGCGAAAGAGGAAGTGCGTAAGATGGGCTTCGACCCCCGAAAAATCCCTCACTACAAGCCGTAACGGAAAAAGGGCTAGCTCAGCCTGTCCCCTTTTATCAGCGCAGTTCTGCCGCCCGTTTGCTTCTCGGTCCTTCAAGAGTCAGGACTTGTGTTGCGATTGGATTGGTAAGCCCTGCGGTGGTGACACCATTCCCCATTCCATCTCGACCCAGACCGAATTGAATCCCGGCGTGTGTTTGCACGGACCATTCATTGATTGACAATCGGGTGTAAAGTGTGTACCATAACGTCACTCACATAAGGGAGATCCGGCCATGAAATTCATTACTGTGCGCGACTTGCGAGGGCGGCCCACTGAGGTCTGGACAAAGCTGTCTCGCGACAAGGAACTGGTGCTCACGTCAAACGGGAAACCGATCGCCATTCTTTCGGCTGTGTCTGAGGACACCCTGGAGGGCTCGCTGGTTGCCCTCAGACAGGCCAGAGCGATTGCCGCTGTTGAAGCCCTGCAGTCTCACTCCGTGGCGGTAGGAACCGACAAGCTGTCCCTCGAAGA
>JAXIOW010000052.1:0-29354 GCA_045403215.1 Nitrospirales bacterium
TCCAGGGGTCCGCGTTGTTCGACTCGCTCACCGTCCGCGAGAACGTGGGCTATCGCCTCTACGAGGAGCAGGCCCTTCCGGACGACGCCATCGAACGGAAGATCATCGAGTCATTGTGTTTCGTCGGGCTGGAAGACACGCTCGAGAAGATGCCGGCCGAACTCAGCGGCGGCATGAAAAAGCGGGTCGCGATCGCGCGGGCCCTCGCCTGCAGTCCGGAGCTGATCCTCTACGATGAACCGACGGCGGGACTGGACCCGATCAACACCCACCTCATCAACGAGTTGATCTGCAGGCTTCAGAAAGAGGAACGCCTCACGCAGGTGGTGGTGACACACGACCTCGAAACGGCCTATCGCGTCGCGGACCGGCTGATCATGATCCACCGGGGCGAAAAACTCTTCGACGGCACCGTGGACATGCTGAAAACCGCGGCTGACCCGCGCATCCGGACTTTCCTCCGCCCGCATGAGGTCCTGGCGACGCCGGGCTGCTTCCCAGTTAAGGACGGCGGGATTCGCGTGGTCGCGCCGACCCTGGACGAGGAGAGCCCGGAATGAGGCCCCGTACGCAGGTGCATTGGTTGCAACTCAAGGTTGGCCTAGTCATCCTCGCCGCTGCCGCCGGGACCATGGTCGCCATCATGAACCTCAACGAGGGCATGGGGCTCTTCGGAGGGCGCGCGACCATCCGCGCCCTGGTGGAAGACAGTCACGGCATCAAGGTCGGGGCGCCCGTCCGCCTCAACGGGGTGAACACGGGCAATGTTATCCACATCGCCATCGACAGCAGCAACGGCAGAGTGTCGCTCACCTTCACCGTCAACAACGACATTCGCCCGCTCCTGCGCCGTGACGCTTCCGTGCTGATCCGACCGATGGGGCTGCTCGGCGACAAATATCTGGAACTCCTCCCGGGAACCCCCAAGGAGCCGCCTCTCCAGGATGACGCGGTCCTCACCGGGCAAACCGAGAGCGACATTACCGGCCTGGCCGACAGTGCGACGGTCACGCTGGAGAACGTGAACCGCAGTCTCAAAGACCTCCAGACGATTCTCACCAGCTTGAAGGAGGGCAAAGGCACCGCTGGCAAGCTTGTGACCGACCCCGCCCTCTACGACCACACGACAGTGCTCCTCCACAAGGCAGAGGCGATCTCCGACAAGACCGCTCAACTGCTCGCCAGGATCGAACGCGGGGAAGGGACGCTGGGCCGGCTCATCACGGACCAGGCGTTCTATGACCGGGCCGCCGCCGCCGTGGATGAATTGCAGAAGGTGGCCGCCTTGCTCAATCAGCCGAACGGCAGCCTGGGACGGCTGGCACGCGACCCGTCTTTATATCAGCGATTGGAGGGCATCACCACGAAAAGCGAGGCCTTGGTCGGGAAGATCGAGCGTGGCGACGGCACCCTCGGCAAGCTGGTCACCCAGGACCAGCTGTATCAACGGGCAGAGAGGGTGTTGACCGAGATGGAGTCCCTGCTGGCGGACGTCAAGAAGAATCCGACCAGGTACTTCAAGTTCTCCGTGTTCTAAGTCTTGAGCGTCCGTCCCAGGCGTTTCTCCACGCTCGCGACCTTGGCATGCAGACGTCCCATGGCCCCTTTGCGGTAGTCCACCTTGATCGAACACGAGATGCGGTTGCAGTCCTTCCGCATCCGCTCGAAGCACCGCCTCACGACCCCGAACACGTCATCCCAGTCGCCTTCCAGCACCGTTCCCATCGGGTTGAGCCGGTAGTCCACCCCGCTCTTGTCCACGATCTCCAGAGACCGGGCCACGTACTTGCCGACGCTTTCCCCCTTCCCCAGCGGTGACATGCTGAACTCCAGGAGCACCATGCTCACGTCCCTTTCTTCTCGACCTTGGGAAACTCAATCTTCGCGTGAAGCTTGACCTTCGCAACTGCATCTCGCAGTAATTGCTGGCGCTTTTCTACATGTGGCTCGGTCGCCATGAGATGCACTCGGTACGCATCCAGCCATTCCAAGAACACCTCGAACCGCTCGTCGAACAGGGGCTCGAGATCCTCGCGCAACCGCTTGGCCAGGGCGGGTGACACGCCGCTCGTGCTGATCGCGATCCGGAGCGGCCCCCTCGCCACGAGAGCCGGCAGCGTGAACGTCGAGCATTCCGGCTGGTCGGTGGAGCAGAGCAGGAAGCCTTTCTGCTTGGCCAGATTGTAGAGATCACGGCTCAGGACCTCATCGGTCCGCACCGTGTTGATCACGAGCCAGATCCCCCCTTCCACATCGGAGGCCTTGAAGCGCCGGCCGCGATGCAGGATCTTCGCCGAGGCCGCGAGGACCTTGAGCTCGTCGGACAGCGTGGGGCTGATGACGGTCACCCTGGCGCCGCCGTCCAGGAGCCGGTTGGTCTTTTCCGTCGCTTCATCGCCGCCGCCCACCACGAGGCACGGCCGGTCCTGCACGTCAAGATTGATCTGGAAGCCGAATTTCATTCTATCCCTCCCCGCGAGCGTATCTTAGCTTACTGCCGCAGAACAGGTAAATACATTGTCCGTACGGAACGCGTCGGCTATAATCCCGCCGTGACTAAGAAGTTGGTCGTTCCAATCATCTTCATCGGCATCGTCCTGCTTGCCGGCGTGGCGGCCTGGCAGGGTCTCCTCCACGGCGGCAAGGCAGCCGCCAGTTCGATCGCGGGGGTCGTCACGATCGACCCGGCGCTGGTCTCCAGGGTGGCCCCCACCGACGTCCTCTTCGTGATCATCAAAAGGCCGAGCGGACCGCCGCGACCTCTCGCCGCCGTCCGGATCGACCACCCGAAGTTCCCCCAGCCCTTCGCGGTGACCAATGCCGACGTGATGCTACAGGGCTCCGAACTCAAGGGCGTGGTGTCCATCATCGCCCGGCTGGACAAGGACGGCAGCGCCGGTCCGGCGCAACCCGGCGACATCGAGGGAGAGTACGCCAAGAACCCGACCCTGGTGGGCGCCCAAAACGTCGAGATCCTTCTCAACACCGTCAGGTAACAAAAAAGGGGAGCACGCCACGCGGCGTCCTCCCCTGCGCGCCAAGCACAAGACCGTTACGGCTCGGGGATGTCCGAGTCCAGTTCCACGTTCCAGTAGAGGTAGTCCCGCCAGCTCTCCGGCGTGTTCCGGACCCCAATGGTGATCGTCACCACCGGGTTCCACTTCGGCTTAAGCGGCTTCCGCATCAACTGCATGGCCGCCTCCTCCGGCATCCGCCCGCTCTTCCGGTTGTTGCACCCCCAGCACGCCGTGACAATGTTCTCCCAGGTCTTTTTCCCGCCCTTGGCGATCGGAATCACGTGGTCGAAGGTGAGGTCCTCCGTCCGGAACTTGCGGCGGCAGTACTGGCACCGGTTCCCGTCCCGGGTGAAGATATTGATCCGGGAGAACTTCACGGAGCGGTGGGCCTCGCGGATCTTGACCATCTTCAACAGCCGCATGACCGCGGGCAGCTTGAAGGAGATCGAGACCCCGCGAATCTCGCGGTCATAAACCTCCAGCACCTCGACCTTCCCCTGCCAGAGCAGCGTGATGGCCTTCTGCCAATTCACGACGCGGAGTGGTTCGTAGGTGGCGTTCAAGAGTAGCGTCAGCTCCATAGACCCCCTTTCACCAATGACAACGTCCGACCAATTCCGCCCCCCTGCATGAGGGCAGCCGCTAGGGTCCGATTCATATAGCACAGGTGGCGGGAGAAAATCTAGCCTGTTACAATTCGGCCATGCCGACCTACATCCATGTCGCGGACCTCAAAGACATCCCGCCCGGCACGGCCAAGGTCGTCGCGGTGCACAACGTGGAGGTGGCGCTGTTCAACCTCGAGGGGTCGATCTTCGCCATCGACAACATGTGCCAACACGCGGGCGGGCCCTTGGGTGAGGGCAAGATCAAGGGCGACATCGTGATCTGTCCATGGCACGGGTACCGCTATCACATCAAGACCGGCCAGTACGTCAAAAACCCGGAGATGAGCGTCGCCTGCTACCCGGTGAAGGTCGAGGACGGCAAGATCTCGGTCGCGGTCGCGCCGTGAGCCGGCTCCTCCTCACCATGCTCGCGACCGCCTGGCTGGCGTGTTTGATGGGAGCAGGCGCCTTGCCCGGCAAAGAGGTTCCTGACCTCGGGAACGCCCACCTCCAGCGCCTGGGCGACCCGCATGCCCCCTACAACAGCAACCCGCCCACGTCGGGGCCGCACATGCCAGGCATCGCCCCGTGGGGCTTCTACGACAAGCCCATACCCAAGGAATACCAAGTCCACAACTTGGAGGACGGGGGCGTGCTCATCCAGTACAAGTGCCCGCAAGGATGCCCGGACCTGCTGAAAAAGCTTGAGGGTGTCTTTTTCAGGTACAAGAAGCGAGCGGAACAAGAGAAGCGCTACATGCACCTGATCTTTGCGCCCCACCCCGACATGAATGCCCGGATCGCCCTCACGGCCTGGACGCGGATCGACACCTTCAACGATTTCGAGGAGGCCCGCATCGACCGCTTCATCGAAGCCTACGTCGGGATCGACCACCACAAAAAAGAAGGTGCAAAATAGCTCTCCGGAGCGCTCACGGCGGCATCACGTCAACGGCCGGCCGCGACAGCGGCATCACGGTTTGGGGAGACAGCCGCACACGCCACAGATATTCCCACTCAACCCAGCGGTGCTTCTCGTCACCTGGCAGCCTCACCACAACCCGCACCAGATAGCCGTTCCGTTCATCCGCCCGGACGGTCCAGTCCCCGACCGCGGGGGTCCGGTTGCCCTTCCGGTTGGCCTTCACGATGGCGTCAATGGCCTGACGAATGGTCGGGGCCACGCCGGCCGGATGGGTCTGTACCAGCGCGAGCGCCTGGGCCGCGCGAGGATCGGCCATCGGGTCCAGCGGCTTCCACAGCAGATATGCCGCAACGCCGCCGACCAGGAGCACGACCGCCCCCCACTCAAGCCAGACGATGGCGCGGGCGCGAGGCTGCGCATCGCGTTCATCCATATGCGCCCTCTGCTGACTTGACAAGCCGAAAGACCATTCTGTACAAGTAGCACCGGTGAAATACTTTATCTACAGCGAAAATCTGCGCCCGACCCAATTGAAAGAGCGCGCACCGGAAGCGACCTTCCTCTTCCGCGCGTACCTGCCCGATCATACCCTGACCTTTCCGCGCTGGTCGTCGCAGTGGCGGGGCGGGCTGGCCAGCATCACCCCGTCTGTCAGCGACCGGGTCTGGGGGGTGGTCTTCGAAATCACGCCGGAAGACCTCAAGCTCATCGACCAGTACGGCGACGAGGTGCCGTCAGGCGCCTTCCGCCATTGCACCATCAACGTCTATCCGGAGCACGAGGACGATCATCTCCCCCAGAAAGAGATGGTCACGACCCACGTGGCCAAGCCAGCCGGCAAGTTCAAGCCGCAGGACCATTATATTGACTTCGTCATCGCCGGGATCAAACACTGGAAACTCCCCCAGGAATGCCTTGACTGGTGGGAGGACCAACGGCCACGACGCTAGGAGAGACCCCACAAAAGGAGCCATCATGCCGAAGCCCAAGTACCACATCCTCGTGTGCAAAAATACCCGTCCCCCCGGCCATCCCAAGGGTTCCTGCGGAGAGAAAGGCGCCATGGGCGTCCTCAACCAGTTCAACTTCGGAGTGATGGAGCGCAACCTGCTCGGGCAGGTCATCGTGACCCCGACGGATTGCCTGGGTCCCTGCCAGCTGGGACCCACGGTGGTCGTCTACCCTGACGGCGTCTGGTACAAGAGCGTGACCGAAGCCGACGTCGCCGCCATCCTCGACGAGCACATCGGCAAGGGCAAGCCGGTGGATCGGCTCAAGCTGCCGGATGAAGTCTGGGGGTAGCCAGCCCGATGCCGGCGGCGCGCCGAGAGAAAGCGTCTCACCAGCAGCACAAGGCGGCTGCGCCGAAGTCTGTCTCCTGCATGGTGATCACCTGCAGCGATACCCGGACGCCCGAGACCGACACCAGCGGCGCGCTGATCATGAACACCTTGAAGGAACACGGCCACACGATCGCGTCCTACCACCTCGTCAAGGACGAGCCGTCGGTCATCCGGAAGCTGATCAAACAGGGCGCGAAGGACCGGCACGTCCAGGCGATCATCGTGAACGGCGGGACCGGACTCTCGCGGCGGGACTCCACCTTCGAGGCGATCGACGGCCTGTTGGAAAAACGGTTGGACGGGTTTGGCGAGATCTTCCGCTACCTCAGCTACCAGGACATCGGGTCCGCGGCGATCATGAGCCGCGCCACGGCCGGCCTCTACAAGGGCACGATCGTGATCTCGATCCCCGGCTCGGAAAAAGCCGCCCTCCTCGCGATGGACACGCTCATCCTCAACGAACTGGGCCATATGGTCCACGAGATGACAAAGTAAGCGCCTGCGGCTTCCGTAGCTGCGAGGTCTCGGCCGAGCAGCGTTACGATTGTTTCAGTCCTGAGTGATCTTCGGCTCAGACACCCGCTTAAAGTACACCAGCAGATCCCGCACCGACAGCAACCCCACGAGCTTCCCGGCATCGGTCACGCCCAGGTGGCGCACGCCGAGATCCGCCATCATGTCATGGGCGTCCTGCGGCGTCCGATGGACGTCGATCGAGGCAACCGGCGCCGACATGATGGCCTCCACCTTCTCCTTGCCCAGGTCGGCCCCCTTCGCCACGGCCTTGCGGACGATGTCGGTCTCCGTCACGATCCCCACGATCTGCCCGCCATGTTCCACCAGCAACGACCCCACCTTCTCGGCCTGCATCCGGCGAGCCACCTCTTGCACGGTCGCACTGTGAAGAATCGTCTTGAGGTTCTTGGTCATCGCTTCGCGGAGCGTTTGCATGGGGCACCTCCCTACCGAGCTTGCTGAACCCGGCCCTTCGATCACACGGGCCGGGAGATCAATGCCTCCCGTGGATAAGCCGCCTCAGGCGGCTCTTCCCAAGTTTAGCACGATTCGTGACAGCGAGCGCTTACGGGGTGAGGACGATTTTCCCGAAGAGCTTGCGCTCGAGCATCCGTTCGTGGGCTGCGCGGACGTCCTGGAGAGGCAGCACCGAATCGATCACGGCCTGGATCCGCCCCTCGCCCATCCACTTAGCCGCGCCCAGCAGCTCGTCCCGCGTGCCCATGAACGAGCCCATGACGGTGGTCTGCCGCATATAGAGGTAGCGCAGGTCGATTCGCACTTCGGGTCCTGACGTGGCGCCGCAGGTGACGAGCCGGCCGCCCTTGGCCAACGAGCGAAGGCTCTGCTCCCACGTGGCAGGCCCGATGTGCTCGATGACCACGTCCACGCCCCGCCCGCCCGTCGCGCGCTTGACGCCGTCCGAGACCGCGTCCCGCGTGTGGTTCAGCACGACGTCAGCGCCCAACCCCTTGGCCTTCTCGACCTTGTCGTCCGAGCCCACCGTCGTGATCACCCGCGCGCCGGCGGCCTTCGCCATCTGTACCGCCATACTGCCGACGCCGCTGCCGGCCCCCAGCACCAGCACATCCTCCGCCGGCTGCAGCTGGGCGAGGCCAAACAGCATGTGCCAGGCGGTGACCGCCGTCAGGGGAAACGCCGCGGCTTGCTCGAACGAGAGCGTGCCGGGGATGGGAATCACGTTGAGGGCGGGCACCTTCACGAATTCCGCCAGCCCGCCGTCCACCTGTGCACCGAGGATGCGGTACGAGGTGCAGAGGTTGTCCTTTCCGCCCAGGCAGAACTCACACCGCCAGCAAGAAAGCCCCGGCGCGATGACCACGCGGTCGCCTGGTTGCCGGCCCGTGCCCTCGCCCCCGACACGCTCCACCACACCGGCGACGTCGCAACCGCCGATATGGGGAAGCGGGACCTGAAAGGCTGGGATGCCCTGGCGGACCCAGATATCGAGATGGTTCAGCGCGCAGGCTTTGACCCGGACCAGGATCTCGCCCGGGTCCGGCTTGGGCTCCGGAGCGTCTTCATGCCGGAGCACCTCCGGCCCGCCGTGCTGGTGGAAGCGCGCCGCCTTCATCCGTTCAGAACGTCACGGTCCCTTCGATCACCATGACCGCCTGCCCACCCACGGTGACGTACTGGATCTCATCGTCATCCGAGTGGACATGCACGGTCAGGCGGGACGGGCGGTCGATCTCGTAGCCCTGTTCGCAGATGATCTCGGTCGTCGGACCGACCTCCACCACCCCGTGCTTGACGAGGTACGCGCCGAGCGCGCCGCTCGCAGATCCCGTGGCCGGATCCTCGAGCACCCCGACCGGCGAGGCGAACATCCGGGTGTGCACCGTGGACTGTTCCTCCACTGTGACCGTCGTGAACAGCATGAGGCCCTGGGCTTTGTGCTGCTCGCAGACACTGTTGAGCAGCCCGATGTTGGGGCTGGCCTTGGACACCGCCGTGAGGGTGCGGACCGGCACGATCATCACCGGAAACCCCGTGGAGACGACTTCCACCGGCAGGCAGGTGCCGGTGATCTGGGTCTTGGGCACCGAGACGGCTTTGGCGACTTCGAAGAGGTCCCGCAACGGCTCCACCATCCCGATGAACTCCGGCTTGGGCTGGTTCATCATGATCTGCCGGACATGCCCGTCCCGTACCGTCAACTCGAGGGGGAACACGCCGACGCTGGTCTCCTGATGGATGCGGGTGACCGGCTCCTGCAGCCGCAGGACGCCGAGATGCGCCAGCACGTAGAAGGCGCCGATGACTGGATGGCCTGCGAACGGAATCTCCCGCGCGGGGGTGAAGAACCGGAGACGGTACTCGGCGGAGGGATCCGTCGGCGGGAGCACGAAGACGGTTTCGGAGAGGTTCATCTCCCGGGCGATCTTCTGCATCTCCCAGGCGTCCAGGTCACCCGCGTCCGGAACCACGGCCACCGGGTTGCCCCCGAACACGGTGTCGGTGAACACATCCGCCTGGTAGAACTTGACGGTGCGCCGTTCGGACATCCGCCACCCCCGAGGCGATTTACTCTATGGGATACCCCCGTAATTGTCAACGCGACCAGAGGGTATGTTAGAATGCGCCGCATCATGATGGAGCCACCGCTACCGACAGACGTGACGGGCGATCCGCCTCCGCCGGCGGACGCAGCGCCGGCACCGGCAAAGGACGAATCCGTCGCGGAGACCGCTCAGGTCATCGCGAAAGCGGTCCGGTACGTCAAGGCAAAACGCGGGGGGGACCTGGCCGCCATCATCCTGGTCGGCTCTGCCGCACGGGACGCCATGACGAGCCACAGCGATGTGGACCTGCTGGTCCTGGTCCTGGGCTCGGACAACAGTCACGAGTTGGTCCGGATTCTCTCCCGCATCGTCGAGATCCGCTATATCGGCGTGGCCGAGGCCGAGGAGCAGGTCAAAACGTCACCGCGCCTGCCCATCATCCTGCGCAAGGCCCGCGTCCTCTACGAATTGGAAGCGGCCGGATCGCAATTACTACAGAAGGCCCATGCCCGCTTCCGGCAGGGGCCACCCTCTTTGACCATTCACGAGAAGATCCGGCTCCGCGCTACCGTCCTCCACTGGCTGGGCAAGGCGGAAGACCATCAGGCCGACCCGGCGATCGCCCGGCACCTCCTCTCGCTCTTTCTCGATGAAGCCATGAGCGCCTTCTACCAGCTGTGGGGGTTCTGGCCGTCCTCACCCGTCGAGCATCTCCGCTTCATCAGCCAGCGCGACCATGCCATGGGGGACCTCCTGCAACGGGCCTTCACGGCCACCGACCTCCCCGTCCAACTGGCGACGGCCCGGCGCATCGCAGACTACCTGTTCAAGGACATTCCCGCCCCGGCGCGAATCGACTAGTAGGGGCACGGCGCGCCGTGCCCCTACCTGCTCCCTTGCCGTGCCCCTAACCCAACAGATCTTTGAACACCTGCTCGTAGAGCAACCGCGCGAGCAGGTCATAGCCGGCCGTTGTTAGGTGCAGCCCGTCGTTCGAGTACGGAGCCGCCAGCCGGTGCGTGCCCAGCTCGGCCGTCGCGGTGAAGAAATCGACGCAGGGTAGGTTCCCGCGAGCGCAAGAGTCGGCGATCAGCGCGTTCAGTTCGTGCCGCCGCGGAATGTGGTCGTCGAATCCTCGGATAGATGGCACCGTCACCGCCGCCACCCGGATGCCAGCCACGGCGGCCCGCTCGTACATCGCAGTGAGGTTGCGCAGGATCTCCGCCGGCTGGAGGTTCCAGCCCAGATCGTTGGTCCCTCCGAGGATGACTACCCAGGCAGGCCGGTGGCGCACCACGTCGCGCTCAAAGCGTTCGACCATCTCCGCCGTCAGCTCTCCGCAGACTCCGCTGATCTGGACTCGCGCGCGATCCCTGATCCGCTCCGCCAAGAATCGGCCGTAGGGCGTCTCCAGGCAGTCGGGACATTCAGCGGTCGGGGATTGGAACCCGGCGGTAAGGCTGTCGCCGAAACAGATGATACAGGGAAGCGTGGAGGCGGGCACGCGGCCTAAGCTACTTGGCTTGGTCGTCGCTGTCCCCTGATAAGGCAGTCCCGGTCTGGGCCGTCACGACGCCGGCGAAGTTCACCAGGATGGTCATTTTATAGTCGGAGTCCTCGTACAGGGTCCCGACCAGCCGCTCCACGGTCTCTGCCCCGTACTTGAACGTGATGAAGACGTCGGTGACATCGCGCGTCCGGGACGTATTGAAGGACTTCGCCGTGCCCTTCTTGATGGTTCCCAGCGGGTGCGGCTTCGACCAGACCACCACTGCCACATCCGAGATATCTTGGCCTGAGTTGTTCTGCACGGAGATCATCGTATTGACATTTTTCCAGAACTGGAACTGCGTCGGGATGGTGTCTCGAGCGAACCAGAGAATGAGCGCGATCAACGCGTAGATCACGTACTCTTGCTTCATCGTCTCTCCCTTTCGCCAGGGTGCAGCGCTGCGCTACAGGCTTCACAGTATACAGAGTCACGGGACAGGGTCAACCCTCAGCCGGGCGCGCTCAGTACTTGTCGTAGGTCTTGATGCGCCCGTCACCGCAATCGATTTCCATAACAACGTCGTCGCGAACACTCACGACCGCCCGGATGGGTTTTCCGGCAAGGAGCGGGCTGGTAAACGTGAGGGCCACGCGCGTCTTGGCCTGGTTGGCCTTGATGGTGGTAGGCGCTCCCAGGATCTGAACGAGGTCCGCCCGCTGGCCGCCCGGCTCCAGGCCGCCACAGGCATTGAGATTGGCCTCGCCCTGCTGGTGCGTTCGCCAGATCCATGCGCCCGCCAGCGCGACCACGCACGCGAGCCCCAGGACCAGCCCGCCCCGACGGCGCGTCACCGGCAGAACTCCCGCGTCCACGATTGCCGTCCCCTGCCGATCATTAATTACCCCGTGCGGTCGCCGTTCGGTGCAAGAGCACGGCCACCGCCGCCAGCACGACGAGCCCCGGCCATCCCCCCAGCGGTGGTGTCTCGAAGAGCCGGAAGGGGTCCGCGCCCAGCGTCGGCCAGAGCCCACTCAGGGCGATCGGCACCGCCAGCAGGATTCCCATGAGCGCTTCGCCGGTCACGAGACCGGCAGCGAACAGGAGACCTCGCGAGCTCCCGGCCTGCGTGGACTTGTCTGCTCTCCGCCTCGCCAACGCGCCGACCAGGCCGCCGGCCAGAATCGCCGCGGAGAGCTTCAGCGGGAGGTACATGCCCAAGGCGACCGCGAGCACCGGCATCCGGAAGTCAGAGCCACGCGCCGCCAGCCTCCGATCCACCAGAATCACGGCGATCCCGATGGCCGCGCCCAAGCCGACCATCTTCCACGGAAGCGTGCCCCCGAACACGCCGCGCGCCAGGCTGGCCATGAGCATGGCCTGCGGCGCACTCAAGGGATGGGGATGCTCCGCCGTCACCTCGCCGATGCCGTACTTGGCCTGCAGCAAGACCAGCACCGGCACGATCACCACCGCGGCAGTCGCCACGCCGACCACTTGCATGATTTGCTGCTTCCATGGCGTGGATCCCACGATGTACCCCGTCTTGAGGTCCTGCAGGTTGTCCCCGCCCATCGCCGCCGCGCAACACACGACCGCGCCGATCAGGAGCGCTGCCGCCGGCCCGGCCGGATGGCCACCCCCCATCACCGGCACCAGCACCAAGGCGGTCAGTCCGATCGTCGCGATCGTCACCCCGGACACGGGATTGCTGGAGCTGCCCACGAGTCCCGCCATGTAGGCGGCCACGGCGGAAAAGAGAAACGCCGCGCCGGCCATGAGCACCGTCATCACCAGGGCGACGACGCCGTCTCGCACGACCGTGTGATAGATGAGCGCCATCGGCACCAGCACCAGCGCGAATGGTACCAGCACCCAGAGCAGCGGCGCATCATAGTCCGTCCGCGAGACGACAGTCCCGTGCCGACGCCCGTCGGTCGAGGCGTCGTGATAGGCAGCGACCGACCGCCGCGCGCCTTCCAGCAAGGGCCCGCGAAGCTGGACGAGGGTCCAGAGCCCGCCGACGAGCATCGCGCCGATACCGACATACCGGATGCGGGTGCTGCTGATGAACCTGGCCGCCTCGATCGCCGCAACATTCTCCGGGGCGCCTGTCCACGCTCCGTACAATGGCAACAGCACGAGCCAGCCCAGCGCCCCGCCCAGGAACACCACGCTGGCCGTGTTCGGTCCGATGATGAAGCCCACCGCCAGCAAGGCCGGCGAGAGGTTGACGCCGCCATAGATCACAGATCGTCCTACACGCCCGGCGCCCTCCAGGGCCTCCGCCCAGAGCTGCAGACCACTCTCACTGAATTTCACCAGCCCGCCGATGATCGCCGCCGAGAGCAGCGTGCGAAAGCCGGCCACCGCCGTCCCCCCGCCCGATCCGACCTTGAGGACTTCGGCCGTCGCGATCCCTTCTGGGTACCGAAGTCGCTCGGTCACAATCAGGACGCGCCGCAAGGGGATCGTGAAC
The DNA here is from genome assembly GCA_045403215.1 of Nitrospirales bacterium. Lineage (GTDB taxonomy): Bacteria > Nitrospirota > Nitrospiria > Nitrospirales > NS-4 > NS-12. The sequence goes on from JAXIOW010000052.1 coordinate 12,903, forward strand.
AGCACACCCAGGAGACCCCCCACTGCGGCGATGGCCGCGGTCTGGCCGTAGTCGAAGCTCGTCCAGTAGCCGATGAGCAGGAGGGCGGGGATGGTGAAGATCACGCCGGCGGCGAGGGCTTCGCCCGAAGACGCGGCGGTCTGCACGATGTTGTTCTCAAGGATGTTCGACTCCCGGAAGAGGCGGAGCACCGCCATCGAGACCACCGCCGCCGGAATGGATGCCGACACCGTCATCCCGGCGAACAGGCCGAGGTAGGCGTTGGCCCCGGCCAGCACGGCGGCGAGCACGACCGCGAGGACCACCGCTTTGAGCGTGATCTCCGGAAGGACGACCTCAGGCGGGATGACTGGGGCCGGATCAGGACTCATCCCTTCTCGATCGGATACCCTGCCTCGCGCCAGGCCCGGATGCCTCCGTTCATCGAAGAGACGTTGGTATAGCCCATCTTCCCGAGATTGTCGGCGGCCAGCGCGGACCGGAACCCCCCGCCGCAATACAGGACGATCTCGGCGTGCTTGTCCAGGATCACGGTCTCGATGTCCCGCTCGAGGATACCGCGCCCCAGATGCACGGCGCCCCTGGCATGGTCGGTCGCGAACTCGTTGTCCTCGCGCACGTCGATGAAATGAAACCCCTCGCCGCGGTCGAGCTTGGCCTTCACCTCGGCGATCGTGCATTCCCGAATGCGCGTCTTCGCTTCTTCAACCAGTTTCAGAAACCCCGGATTGTGCTTCATCGCTCGCCTCACACCCGAGCTTGCTCGAACCGCCACTTCGATCAAAGGTGGCGGATATTCAATGCCACAAGTCCATTTGAACCTGAGCTTACCCGAACATTCGATGGAAGGCAAAATGGGCTTGTCAACCATCGAACGGTTCGGGTAGACTGACGCGGTTTTTCGAGGAGGACCGCATGGCGACACACAAGATCACACTGACCCGGTACGGGATCGCCGAGGTGCTGAAATGGTGCATCGAGCGCAACCACAAGAACATTCCCGGAACGGACAGTGCCGCGTTTCAACGGATGCAGGAGGAACTGAAGAAGAAGCCGGACACGTCGGATTACTTCACCCTCCACCAGTTTTGGAAAGAGCCGGTGACCATCGAGTTCACGGACGAAGAGATCCACGCCGTGGACCGCTGCCTGTACGACAACCCCAACGCCGAGAGCAATCAGAACCCCGCGATCCGCTACCGCTTCTGGGTCGCCACGGAGAACGCCAAATGACTCTCCCTGCCGCGGTCGCACTCGCCCTGTGCTTGGCTGTGCCCCGCGCAGCGGCTGCCGCCGATGCACCGGATTCCAAGGTGCCCCCCGCGCTCGCCAAGGGGGAGGCCCTGTACAACACCAACTGCTCCGTGTGTCATGGCGTCGGGGCAAGAGGCACCAAGCAGGGACCGCCGTTTCTCGACAAGATTTACGAACCCAATCACCACGCGGACATCGCCTTTTACCGCGCCGCAGAAATGGGGGTGCGCGCCCATCACTGGAAGTTCGGCGACATGCCAAAGATCCCGGGCGTCACCCGGGACGATCTCACCCAGATCATCGCGTACATCCGGTGGCTTCAAAAGCAGGCCGGCATCTTCTAGCGGCGCGCCGTATCCACGAGCGTAACCGGGTGCCCCCTCCGTCCGCCTTCACCCCCAAAGAATGGGCAGTGATCCGGAAGCACCGGACCCCACAGCAAGTTCAACGCCTTATTGATTCCCTCCCCTATAACTGGGAAAAACCCAAGGAGACCTTGCGCTCGTTCCGGGGCGTGATCACCAAGAGAACCGTCCATTGCCTGGAAGCGGCCATCACGGCCGCGGTGATTCTGGAGCAGCACGGCTACCCGCCGCTCATGCTGAGTCTCGAGTCGGCGGACAAGCTCGACCACGTCCTGTATCTCTTCAAGCAGAACGGGCGCTGGGGGGCCATCGCCCGCTCGCGCGAGGCGGGCCTGCACGGGCGAAAGCCGGTCTTCCGATCGGTCCGGGACCTGGTGCTCACGTATGTGGAGCCCTACGTGGACTTCACCGGCCGGCTGACCGGCTATGGCGTGGGCAATCTGTACGATCTCGGCGACTACGACTGGCGGTTTTCACCGAAGAACGTCTGGAAGGTCGAAAAGCATCTCCTCAAGATGCCGCACAAGAAGTATCGCATGTCGAAACGGCGCCACGAGCAGGTACTCCGGCGCTACCAGGCCTTCCGCGGCGCTGACCCGGACGCGCCCGTCAACTACTACGACAGCCGCCCCACCTGGATGGGCAACCCCAACTTCCCCTCCCCGCCGATCCCGAAGAAGTTGTTACGGGAGATCATGGGAAAATCTCTTTTCTGAAAGCCTTCGACAAATTCATCATCCATCATCTGGGCCTGGCATCAGACTTGCTTGTGTTCGACGGTAGTGTAGGGTAGCGTGTCGGGAACACCCCCGAAGGACAGGGAGCAGTACGGCGGTGAGAGACAAACGATTCACAGCCCTCTTGGGAACATGCGTGCTGTTGTTCTTGGTCTCGGAAGTCCACGCCCAGAATGTGCTGTTCTCGGAGTGGCATGTGGACAACGGCAGGCGAGCCGTGAAGGAGCGCAACTTCGATGAAGCGGAAAAGCAGTATTTCGCGGCCCTGAAGGAGGCGGCCGGCGCCCTAGGCACTCGTGTACCCGACAGCATTGCCTCACTGGCGGAGCTGTATCTCACGCAAGGGAAGCCTGAGGCGGCTGAGCGCCTCTACAGGCAGGCGCTTGCCCTCCAAGAGCGCATGTTGGGTCTGGAGCATCCGGCCATAGCCGAGACCCTGAATAGCTGGGCAACTCTGAATCTCGATCAAGGGAAGCCTGAGGCGGCTGAGCGCCTCTACAGGCAGGCGCTCGCGATCCGGGAGAAGGCTCGTGGGCCGGGCCATCCCGACGTGGCCGAGAGCTTGAACAACCTGGCAACCCTGTACACGAGCCAGAGGAAGTATGAAGTGGCTGAACGTCTGTACGCGCGAGCGCTTGCCATTCAAGAGCATGCGCGAGGGCGCGAGCACCTAGACGTGGCTGTGACCCTGAACGTTCTGGCGAGTCTCTATAAAGCCCAAAAGCGGTATGCAGAGGCAGAAGATCTCCACAAGCGCGCGCTCACGATCCGCGAGAAACGTCTCGGGCCTGAGCACCCGGACGTCGCGACGAGTCTGAACAACCTGGCAACCCTCTATTTCGTCCTGGGGTGGTATAAAGAGGCGGAGCCTCTGCACGTGCGCGCATTGGCGATCCGCGAGAAACGTCTCGGGCCTGAGCACCCGGACGTCGCGACGAGTCTGAACAACCTGGCAGTCCTCTATAACCACCAAGAAAAACACGACCTAGCGCAAGCTCTCTTCAAGCGTGCGTTGGCCATCCGGGAGAAGACCCTGGGACCAGCGCATCCCAAGGTGGCCGACACTCTGGAAAACTATGCAGCGTTGTTGTGGGCGATGGAACGCCCGGAGGAGGCTGAACAATTCGCGGCGCGAGCCAAGGCCATCCGGACTCCTCACCTACCTTGAAGTTCAGCGCCAGCCGCTTCGTCCACCAGCCATAGCAGACGCTCCGGCCCGGGTTGGACACATTTGGCTGGATACTGCTCGGGCGACGCCGTCCCTTCCAACACTTCCCGAAGGGCAGGCGCCTTGTGACGGCCAGCCACTGTGACGAGCACCTGGTGACCCGCGTTCAACACCGGCAGGGTCACCGTCAGGCGCCGAGGCGGCGGCTTGGGCGCATCCAGCACGGGCGCCACCCACCGCGCTCGTTCCTTGAGCACCGGAGACCCGGGAAACAGCGAGGCCGTGTGCCCGTCCGATCCCATGCCCAGCAGTATCAAATCAAAACGCGGAAACGCCCCGAAGGACGCGCGCAGCTCGCCCTCATACGCCGCTGCGGCGGCATTCAAGTCCTCCGCTTCCGCCTTCATCCGGTGTATGGACGATTCCGCAATCCCTAAGGGGCGAAACAGCATCTCAGTGGCCATGCGGTAGTTGCTCTGCGGATGATCGGGCGGCACGGCCCGTTCATCTCCGAAAAAGAAGGCGACCCGCTCCCAGGCCACCCGCGACCGATACTCGGCGGAGGCCAGGAGCGTATACAAGGCCTTCGGCGTCGTCCCGCCGGCCAGCAAGACGTGAAACGGACGACGCGCTCTTGCAGCCTGCGCCACCAGCGTCACGAACAGCTCGGCGGCCGCGCGCGCGATCGCGGCCGCGTCCTTCACCACTTCCACCCTGCACGCGGTCATCGGCGTATCGCGTCTCAGACCAGCAGCAGCCCGGCGGTCCGCGCCTGTTGCCACAGGGTGGACCTGACCAGCGCATCGAACCCCCGCGGCCCGCCCTGCGGATACGCCTCGCGGACTTCTCTGAGCGAGGGGTATCCTTCGCCTCGCCTCCCCCGTGTGGGCGTCGCGGATCGGATGAGGCCCAGCAACCAGTCTGCCTTCTCTGGAGAGAGCCGGACCTCGACGTCTTCGGTCTGGTTGGGAAGGATCACCCGGCGAAGACGCCGCCCAAAGGACTCATTCACCGGTGTCCCTCCGATCCAGACGAACCGACGTTCTGCCGTCGGATCATCTTGAACGGGCGTCTCTTCCAGCGCCTGTGCAATCCAATTGCGCGGCACCGTCGGTCGCGGCACCGGACGGTCGAACCATCGCCGGACATTGGCCGTCAATCCCGCCCCGCGCATGTAAGAGGAGAGGGCCGCTCTCAATCCGACGCCGAGCCACTCCGGTGCGTCCCCGGCCGGATCGTTGTGGATAAGGTCGTTCTCCGCAAAGCCCCCGAACGACGGGCCCGTGATACGGATGCCATGGGCTGCCGGATCCAAGCCGATTGGACTGTGAGCGGTCGCCACAAACCGGTGCCAGAACGCCGATTGGATCAGGCCATACGCGAACAGTTGCCGCACACGCTCGAGGCTCTCCACGGTCTCGACGATGGTCTCGCCCGGAAACCCGTACATGAGATAGGCGTGTACCATGATACCGGCGGCCTGGAACGCCGCCGCCACGCGCGCGGCCTGGGCGACGGTGATCCCCTTCTTCATCGCGTCGAGGAGCCGGTCGGAGGCCGCTTCAAGTCCTGCCGTGACGGCAACGCACCCAGACGCGGCGAGCAGACGGCAGAGGTCCGGCGTGAAGGCCAGCTCAAAGCGGATGTTCCCCCACCACGTGATCGCCACACCCCGTTCCAGCAGGATCAACGCCAGGCTCTTGAGCCCAGCCGGCGGCGCCGCCTCGTCCACGAAGTGGAACCCCCGCCGCCCCGTCTCGGCGATCAGCGCCTCGATGCGGTCGGTCAAGATCTCGACGGGCATGGCCTCGTAACGGCCGATGTAGTCCAGGCCGACATCGCAGAAGGTGCACTGCTTCCAGTAGCACCCGTGCGCCACCGTCAGCTTATTCCAGTGCCCGTCCGACCACAGGCGGTGCATGGGGTTCAGCGTGTCAAGCACGGAGAGATAGCGGTCTAGTGCCAACCCGACGTAGGTCGGCGTGCCGATCTCGGTCATGCCGAATTCGGGATCGCGGGCCCTGTCCCAACACACAATACGTCCCTCCGACCGCACGAAGGTCCGTCGCAACTCAGCCTCGTCGCGTTTGCCGGTGAGGTGCTCCAGGAGACAGAGTAAGGGCCGCTCGCCGTCATCCAGCGTCACGTAGTCCACATAGTCGAACAGGCGAGGCTCCTGGAGGCGCCGCAGTTCCGTGTTCACGTACCCGCCACCGAGAACGATCCGCACCGCAGGCCGCCGCGCTTTCACGGCCTGGGCAATTCGGAGCGCGCCATAGAGGTTGCCCGGGAACGGAACCGTCAGCCCGAGAAGGGTCGGATCGGCCGCCTCTACGTGCCGCCAGACTGCGTCGAGCAGCATCTCGTCCGTCAAGCTGGGCGGCTCGGCGAGGGCACACGCCACCGCATCGAACGAGGAGGCCGAGACGCCGACGTGCTCTGCATAGCGGCTGAGCGCAAACTGGGGTGCCACGGTTTCATGAATCAAATCGGCCAGGTCCTCTAGGTAGAGCGTGGCGAGATACCGGGCCCGGTCCGTCATGCCGAGTGTTCCGAAGGTGCCGCTCTGCACGTCCGCGTGGGCAAACCGGGGGCCGTGCGGGAGAAAGCTCCCTTGGCAGATCCGATGCGCCAGCGTCGGGTCCCGTCCCTGGAGAAACCCGATCACGGCGTCGACCGAGTCGAGATAGGCTTGTTCCAACGCCAGCATCTGCTCGGCTTCGCCGGGCAGGTCTCCTGGCTTGTCACGGACCCGGTCGAACACGCGCGTCAGACCGTCTCGGGAGAGCAACGTGAGGACCATCTCAATCCCAACATCGGCCTGCGTCACGTCATAGCCATGCCGCTTGAGAAAGCCGGTCAAGTATGCGGTGGAGGGATAAGGCGTGTTGAGCTGGGTCAGCGGCGGGATCAGTAGGAGGAGACGGGGGGCGCTCATGACGCGATCACCATCGCACCCGCCCGCCCCGACCCCGCCAAGACGGGGTCTTTTCCCGGGGTTTCGTGACGGAGGCCGACGGCGGTCAGCAACTCATCACGCTCCTTGGGCGTGAGATGCCGCCACTGCCCGACCGGCAGATCGCCCAGACGAATGTGCATGATGCGGATACGGACAAGGGTCACGACTCGGTATCCGAGCGCCGAGCACATGCGACGAATCTGGCGGTTGCGCCCTTCCGTCAGCGTGATCCGGAACGTGGTCGCATCCACCTTCTTCGTCCGGCACGGGCGGGTCTTTTCTCTCAGCACCAGGATCCCCTGCTCCAGTTGTTTCAGAAAGGACAGGGGGCACGGGCGATCCACGGTGACCACGTATTCCCGTTCGTGGCCGAACTCCGCCCGCAGGATGCGGTTGACGATGTCGCCGTCGTTGGTGAGCAGGATCAAGCCTGAGGAGTTCTTGTCCAGGCGGCCGATGGGGAAGATACGCTCGGGATAGCCGACGGCGTGCACGATGTTCCCGACCACGTGGGGTTCCGTGGTGCAGGTCACGCCGACCGGCTTGTGGTACGCCAGGTACACCGGCGGAGGCCGATGGGACACCACGCGCCCGTCTACGGTCACCACGTCCGCATCCGCGACCTGATCGCCCAAGACCGCCACACGCCCGTTGATCCGGACGCGGCCTTCTTCAATCATCCGATCCGCAGCGCGACGGGAGCAGAACCCCTGTTCAGTGAAGAACTTGTTGAGACGAACCGTGCTCATACCTGCACCACGGATGAGCAGTGTAAGCCGAACGGGAGGGGATTTCAAACAGTGCAGCTAGGTGAAAAGGAGTTCGCTGAACTCGGACATGAAGCCGTAATACAGAGGGGCGAAGTGCTTCAGGCTGTCGGGGCTCGTTTCCTTCAACCTCTTGAAAAAGAATACTTGTTGTCGCGGGTCCACCTGCTCGAGCAGCTTGCCGAGATTGGCGATCGAGTAGCTGCCGGCCGGGACGCTCAGGACGTAGTGGACGAGGCGCTCGACGAACTGCTCGGCGACATACGGACTCGTGATCAAGCCGTCGGGTATCTTACCCGTCGCCAGCATCTCCTGAAACGGCACGGCTTGGGCTGCGAACGGGACTGGCGCAGGCTGGGGGTCCGACACGCCACCTCCACGTCAACGGGAGAGCGAGACTGCCGGCCCACTCTACAAAAGGGTCGGACCAGAGTCAAGGCTGGCAATCCCTCCGACGCTTGTGTAGAATGCCGACGTTTTGTGCTCATTCAAGGGAGGTCTGCATGACAGTCCGCGTGCCCGCTCGGTGGTTGCTGACGCTCGTCCTCATCGGCGCCGGCCTGGTGGGTCTGCGGGTGCCGCAAGCCGCCGCGGCGCCCGCCTACGCCGACAATGTCATAATCATCGTGGTGGATGGATTGCGGCCCGACGCGCTCAAGCAGGCCAAGGTGCCGAACCTGGACAGGCTCATCAAGCGAGGGGCCTCCACGATGAAGGCACAGACCGTCGAGCCCAGCCTCACGCTACCGGCCTTCGCGTCGATGATGAGCGGCCTGCCCGTCGACCAGCATGGGGTGGACTGGAACGAGTACGATCCCCCGCGCGGCTTTATCAAGTCCCCGACCCTGTTTGAGATCGCCTCGTTCAACGGCAGCAAGTGGGGCGCGGCGTTCCTTAATACGGAGAAGCTGCTGCACGTGATCAAACAAGACCGTCGGCTGCTGCTGAACGTGTGCAGCACCATCGAGCAGGGCTGCAAAGCCAAGAAGATCGCCGGCGACGTGATCGCCTCGTACAAGACCGCGACCGAAGGCAAACCGGCCCTGTTCGTTGTCCATCTGGCCGACGCCGATACGGCCGGCCACGACCAGGGCTGGATGAGCAAGCCCTATTTGAAGGCGGTGGAGGAAGTCGATCGGGCGATCGGGACTCTCATCAAGGGATTCAAGGACCTGGGGCTTTACGACCGGACCACGTTCATCGTGACCGCCGACCATGGTGGCCACGCCAAGACCCATGGCACCTCGATGTCCGAAGATATGACCATCCCCTGGATCGCGGCGGGGCCGGGGATCAAGGCCGGGTATGAGATCACGCGGCCGGTCTCGCTGATCGACACCGCCGCGACCGTCATGCGCGCGTTCGGCATCACCGACTATTATGTGGAATGGAAGAGCCGATCGATCGAGGAGATCTTCGAAGAAAAACCTAATTGATAATGTATTTGATCGGGTCGATGGCGGTGCCCTTGAGCTCAATTTCGTAATGGAGGTGGGGACCGGTCGAGAGACCCGTGTTCCCGACCTCTCCGATGATGTCTCCCCGCCTGACGGTCTGTCCCCTCTTTACTCTCAGCTTGGACATGTGCGCGTAGAGCGTCTTGAAGCCGTAGCCGTGAGACAACACGACCACGTTGCCCAGACTCTTCTCGGGTCCGACTGCGATGACAGTCCCGGCCGCCGGCGCTTTGACCGGCGTGCTCATCGGCGCGGAAATGTCCAATCCGCCGTGCATCATGTCCATCCCGGTAAAAGGGGACACGCGGAGCCCGAAGCCTGAAGAGACCCAGCCACGGACCGGCCAGATCGAAGGCGTGGACGCCCACTGGGCGCGCCGCTCGCCGACGATCCCGGTCAGTTCGTGCAGGTACCGCTCCTGGATGACTGCTTCTTCCTTGAGCCACGTCAGCTTCTGCTGCAATTGCGCGACGACCTCCGACAGCGATTCGCCCTCGCCGCCCATGCCGCCTGCCGACGGGAGCACCACGCGGGACTCCTCCTTACCGCCCAACCCGAGCGGAGACGGCGGGACTTTAGGGGGGTCCAAGCCCAGCATGACGCGCAGCCGGACATTCACTTCCCGCATGTTGGACAGTTGCTTTCGCAGCTCCTCCATCGCCGAGGATAGGGTAGTGGCCTGCTGGCGGTGCTGGATCGCCTCGGACCGCAAGGTCTCGAGCTCCCAGATCTCCCCGCTGCGGGTGACGTACTGGACGAGGAAGAGTGCTTCCAGGACGACCGCGACCACGGTCGCGAACAGCAGCACGCGGACGGTACGCCGCTTGATGCTGAACCGGCGCGGGCGCGAGGTCGCGCTCGGGAAGACGACGATATGGAATTCCTGGTCCGTCTTGTTACTCATCTAGGCTCCCCATCTAGGAAATCCCTCCAGTCCTACAAGATAAGTAGGGGTAAAGGACTACCACAGCGACATGCCCAATGTCAACATGAGAGACTCCCCTGTCGTGAAAAGCGTGTGGTTGTCAAGCGAAATCGCGCGTTGTGCCGGGCTGGGTGGATTCGGCCACCCAGCGGAGGTAATCGGAAGACCCCACAAGGATTGGGAGGGCGATGATCTCCGGCACGCTATAGCTATGGAGCTGCTTGACGGCGGTCGCTAGTTCCCGAAACCGGGCGCGCCGGGATTTCACCACCAGGAGGACTTCGTCTTCCTGGGAGAATTTGCCCTGCCAGATGAAGAGCGACCGTACCTGGGGCACGATGTTCACGCACGCGGCGAGCCGGTCCTCGACCAGGCGCCGGGCGATGCGTTCCGCTTCCTCGCGCGAGGCCACCGTGATCAGGACCACGAGGGCGTCCCCGCCCTCCACAACTGTCATCTGCTCTTCACTCATCGTCTTACCTCGCCGTCAGGCTTGTTGCCCTACTATGCCTTACACGCTCACTCATTCTACGGTTTCCCACGGTTGACAGCCGGAAGAGCGCCGGCTTACTATCCCTGATACACAGGAGGGTTCGCGCCATGGGTTCCACCATCACGGTCCAGGAGTTGAAAGCAAAACTTGATCGGGGAGAAAAGATCGTCCTGATCGATGTCCGGGAACCTTGGGAATACAACATCTGCAAGATCCCGGGCGCTCAGCTCATCCCGCTCGGCACGCTGGCCACCGAATACAAGAAGCTCGACCCGAACGCCGAGATCGTCCTGCACTGCCACATGGGAATGCGCAGCATGGACGCAACCCAATTCCTTCTGCAGCAAGGATTCAAGAACGCGAAGAACCTCGCCGGCGGCATCAACGCCTGGTCCCTGCAAATCGACTCATCCGTCCCCAGATATTAAAGAGCCATCAGGCCGACCGGACCGTTTTCCTGTAATACTCCACGGTCCTCGCGAGGCCGTCCTCCAGCGAGACTTTGGGCTCCCAATCCAACTCGCGGGTGAGCCGGGATGCATCCAGCGCGATCCGCAGCTGCTCGCCACGCTTCGCCGGCCCGTGGATCTCGCGGACGGAGGGGTTGATCAGGCCAGCCAGCATTGCGAACAGCTCGTTGATGGTGGTCTCCTTCCCCGTCCCCACGTTATAGATCCCGTGGGCAGCCTTGTTCATGGCGGCCATGTTCGCCTCGACCACGTCGTCCACGTAAATGAAGTCGCGCGTCTGCCGGCCGTTGCCGTTGATGATCGGCTGCTCGCCGAGCAGCATCTTCTGCGCGAAGATGCCCACGACCCCCGCCTCGCCGTACGGGTCCTGGCGAGGCCCGTAGACGTTGGCGTAGCGCAGGCTCACGTACTCCAGACCGTCGGCGTCGCGGAAGTACCGCAGGTATTCGTCCCCCACCGCCTTGCTGATGCCGTAGGGGGAGGCCGGCCGCGTGGGGTGGGGCTCCGACACCGGCAACGACTCCGGCTCCCCATACACCGCCCCGCCGGAGGAGGCGAAGATCATCCTGCGCACGCCGTACTTGATCGCCTTCCGCAGGACGTTGAGCATTCCCAAAATGTTGACGTCGGCGTCGAACCTCGGGTCCAGCACAGACCGGCGCACGTCGACCTGCGCGGCGTGGTGCGACACGATCGCGGGCCGCTCCCGGCGGAAGACCCGCTCCAGCCACCAGCTCCTAATGTCACACCGGTAGACCCTGGCGGCGCGGTTGACATGCCGCCGCTTGCCCGCGGATAGGTTGTCGACGACCACGACGTCATAGCCTTCTTGGACGAACCGGTCCACGATGTGCGACCCGATGAAGCCCGCCCCGCCCGTAATCAGGACCTTCATGATGGGCGCAACCTGATCAAGTACTCAACGTTCCCCTTCTGGCCGGTGATCGGCGAGGGCAGCTCGCCCTCCCAGCGCCATCCTTGGGCTTCCACGGCCGCGCGGACCTTCCGGACAGCCTCTTGTCGCAGACTCTCATCACGGACGATGCCGCCCTTTCCGACCTTCCCCTTGCCGACTTCGAACTGCGGCTTGAGCAAGGCCGCCACCTGGCCCTCGCCCTTGAGACACCGGCGCACGGCCGGGAGGATGAGCGCCAGCGAGATGAAGGAGACGTCAATGGTGGCCAGATCAATGGGCTCAAGCACCCGCGAGCGGTCCAGGTATCGCGCGTTGCACCGTTCGACCACGACCACGCGGGGGTCTTGCCGGAGGCGCCAGGCCAGTTGGCCGTAGCCGACGTCCACTGCATAGACGCGTGCGGCGCCGCGCTGCAAGAGGCAGTCCGTGAACCCTCCAGTCGAGGCGCCGACATCCAGGGCGACTAGGCCCTCCGGATTGATGCCGAACGCGTCCAAGGCCGCCGCCAGCTTGAGGCCACCCCGCCCCACATACGGGTGCTCCGGCTCGGTGATCTCGATCGAAGTGCCAGCAGGAATGGGTTGAGAGGCCCGGCTGGCGACACGGCCGGCCACTGTGACGACGCCGGCCAGGATGAGACTCTGGGCTCGCTCCCGACTCTCCACCAGTCCTCGGTGGACCATGGCCAGGTCCAACCGCTTCGTCGATCTCTCCCCACGCGGGGCCGCCACCTTCGCACCCGCCCGCCCCGACTCCGCCACGACGGAGTCTTTCCCCGGGTCAGTCTTCGACGCTGCTGTTGTCCTGGCCAGCTTCAGAGAATTCCTGTAGATCAAACGTGCGGGTTCGCGTCCTGCCGTCCTTGTCCTTGACAAGGACCTCCACCTTGCGCTCGGCCTCCTCGAGCATCTTGAGGCAGACCTTGGAGAGCTTGATGCCCTCCTCGAAGATCCGCATTGAATCTTCAAGCGGCAGCTCGCCGCGCTCCAACTCGGCGACGATCGCTTCCAGCCGGGCCAGCGCTTCTTCGAATTTGACCGTGGCCATTCCCTCGCTCCGTCAACTGCGCATTATACGCCGCCTGGCTTCCGAATCAACTCGTCAGCGGTCTTCTGGACCTCGCACAGCAGCTCGCCGGCGGCCAGCCGCACATGCACGACCTCGCCGGGCGCGACGGCGGAGGCAGCCCGCAAAACGGTCAGATCCGGCCACCGCCGCGTGATGCTGTAGCCCCGTCCCAGGATCGCGAGGGGGCTCAAGGCATGGAGCGTCCCTATGTATTCTTCTAGGGAGCGCCGCCACAATTCCAGCGCCACCTTCATCCGCTGCTGGAGCCGCATCCGCAGGTGAGGCAACAGGGTCAAGCCTCGCTGGATCCGCTGGAGGGGGCTCCGCAACAGCACGTCCTGCCGGAGGGCCTCGACCGCCGAACGCAGGTCTTTCAGGCGGGTCACCTGCGCCAGGCGCAGGCGTATCTCCAGATCGTCGCGACGCTGCATCGCGCGCGCCACGAGCGCGGTCGGATCGAGGAGGCCGCGCCGCTCGGCTTCCACGCGCGCGCACAGGTCCCGGAGAACGGCCCGGACGGCATGCACGGCGCGATCCCCATACCCGACGACCCGCTTGAGGAGGTCGAGCCGGTCCCGCACCGCCAGTTCGGCGGCCGCCGACGGCGTGGAGGCCCGCACGTCGGCGACGAAGTCGGCGATCGTAAAATCGATCTCGTGCCCCACAGCCGACACGACGGGAATGCGCGACGCCGCGATGGCCCGGGCGACGATCTCCTCGTTGAACGGCCAGAGGTCTTCGAGCGATCCGCCTCCTCGCCCCACGATCAGGACGTCGAAGCTGCCCATCTCGTTGAACTCCTCGATGGCGCGGGCGATCTCGTCGGCCGCGCTCTCGCCCTGTACCGCGACGGGATTGAGCACGATGGTGACGCCGGGGTCGCGCTTGTGGGCGACCTGCACGATGTCCCGGATCGCTGCGCCCGTGGGCGAGGTAACCACTCCGATCCGGCGCGGGAAGAACGGCACTGGTCGCTTGCGTGCCGGATCGAACAGACCCTCAGCCGCCAGCCGCGCTTTGAGCTGCTCGAAGGCAAGCTGGAGCGCCCCGACGCCTTTCGGCTCGGCGTACTCCACGATCACCTGGTAGTCGCCCTTCGGCTCGTAGACCGTCACCCGACCCCGGCAGACAAGCTGCATCCCGTCCTGCAAGGCGAACCGCAGGGAGCGCCCGACGGACCGGAAGAGGACCGAGCGGATCTGACTGGAGGCGTCTTTCAGCGTGAAGTAGGCGTGGCCGGAGGTCGGGATGCGGAGGTTGGAGACTTCCCCCTCCACCCAGATGTTGGAGAAGGCGGACTCGATGTGGACCCGAAGGAGGGCCGTGAGGGCAGAAACAGTATAGAGCGTTCGCGGAGGAGGCCCGCTGGGCATGCGATCAATCCATAATCCGCAAGCGTTCGATCGAGAGGGCCTTGCCGACCGCCGTGTCCACGTCGAGCAGCACCGCCGAAAAGACACATGGTCCCGGGGCCACTTCGAAGCGGCGCGGCATCTGGGAGAGGAACTTCTCGATGGCGATCTCCTTCTTGATCCCGATCACGGACTCGGTCGGCCCGACCATGCCGACGTCGGTGAGGTAGGCCGTGCCCTTGGGCAGGATCCGCTCGTCGGCCGTCTGGACGTGCGTGTGGGTCCCGAACACCCCGCTGACCTCGCCGTCCAGGTACCAGCCCATCGCCATCTTCTCGGAGGTCGCCTCTGCGTGCATGTCCACGATCACGGTCCGCGCCTCCTGCTTGACTGCCTCGATCTCGTGCCGGACGACCCGGAACGGGCAGTCCACCGTGGGCATGGACACCCGCCCCATCACCTGCACCACGCCGACCTTCTCGCCCGCGGCGGTCGTCACCACGACGCGGCCGAGTCCCGGCACCCCCTTGGGATAGTTGGCGGGCCGCAGCAGCCGTGGCTCGTCCTTGATGTAGTCGATGATCTCCTTCTTATCCCAGATGTGGTTGCCGCTCGTGAGCACGTGCACACCCGCCGCGAACAGCTCCCGTGCCACGTCCGGCGTGACACCGAATCCACCGGCGGCGTTTTCCGCGTTGGCGATGACGCAGTCCACCCCACGTTCGCGGACGAGCCGCGGCACCTGCCGAGCCACAGTCTTGCGCCCCGGCTCGCCTATGACGTCGCCGATAAAAAGAATTTTCATTTACTTCGCGATGTCTGTAAAACGGCTTTCACGAATGACCGTGACCTTGATCTGGCCGGGATACGTCAGCTCCTGCTCGATCTTGCGGGCCAGGTCGCGGGACAGGACGGCGCATTCGGCGTCCGTGATCGCGTCCTGCCTCACAATCACCCGGATCTCCCGGCCGGCCTGAATGGCGTAGGCCTTCTCCACGCCCTTGTAGTCCACGGCCAGCTTCTCCAGCTTCTCGAGGCGCTTGATGTAGGCCTCGACGGTCTCCCGCCGCGCCCCCGGCCGCGCCGCTGACAGCGATTCCGCCGCCGCCACGAGCACCGTTTCGGGACAGATCGGCTCGACCTGCTCATGGTGCGCGGCGATGGCGTTGACCACCCGGGGCTCCTCCCCGTACTTCTTGGCGAAGTCCCCGCCGATGATGGCGTGCGGGCCTTCCTCTTCCTGGCTCAGCGCCTTGCCCATGTCGTGCATCAGCGCACCGCGCCTCGAGAGCTTGACATCCAGCTCCAGCTCCGAGGCCATGATCCCGCAGATGTAGGCCGCCTCCCTCGCGTGGTAGAGGTTGTTCTGCCCGTAGCTCGTCCGGAACTTCAGCTTGCCCAGGAGCTTCACGATCTCCGGATGGATGTTGGTGATCCCCAACTCGAAGAGCACCTTCTCGGCCTCCTCGAGCATCATCTTGTCGAGGTCTTTCTTGACCTTCTCGACCACCTCTTCGATGCGGGTCGGGTGGATGCGGCCATCCGCCATCAGCCGTTCCAGCGACACCTTCGCAATCTCCCGGCGCAGCGGGTCGAAGCCGGAGATCAGGACCGCCTCGGGCGTCTCGTCCACGACCAGATCGATGCCCGTCGCGGCCTCCAGCGCCCGGATGTTCCGGCCCTCCCGGCCGATGATCCGTCCCTTCATCCCGTCGCTCGGGAGCGGCACCACCGAGATCGTCGCCTCCGCCACGTAGTCCCGCGTGATGCGCTGGATGGACCGGGTAATGATCTCCTTGGCTTCCCGATCGGCGATCTCCTTGGACTCGTCCTGGATCCTCTTGATCATCTTGGCAGCCTCGAACTTGGACTCGCTCTCCACCTGCTGCAAGAGCGCCGCCTTGGCCTCGTCGGCCGTCATGCCCGAGGCGTATTCGAGCGCCTTGGTGCGTTCCTGGATCAGGCGGGCCATGTCGGCCGCTTTCTCCTCCAACGCCTTCTCCCGGACCCCCACCGTCTTCTCTCTTTTCTGGAACTCGGACTCGCGCAGGTCGAAATTGGACATCCGGCGGTCCAGGGACTCCTCTTTCTGGATTAACCGTTTCTCCAACGCGAGGATCTCATTGCGCTGAGCCTGCAGCTCCTTGTCGAGCTCGGCCCTCGCCTGGACGATCATGTCCTTGGCTTCAAGCTGAGCTTCGCGCGCCCGCGTGGAAGCCTCTTTCTCGGCCGTCCGGACGATCTGGGCCGCGCGATCCTCGGCCTCATGGAGGCGCGAAGCGACCACCTTGCCTTGAATGAGCCTGAGCATGCCGGCGCCGAGGGCCGCTCCGGCGACCACCGCAACAATCACAATGGCCAGTTCTGGAATGGTGTCCACCTCCCTTCACACCGGAACGACGACGGCACCACGCCTCGCAGGACGGAGCCATCGCGTACGGCATTACGTGGTTGGAACGGAAATGGAAGCGTGTCGGTGAAAGGCGGACGGAAAGGCGATTACAGAAGCGAGCCAACTGGC
>JAXIOW010000030.1:0-4850 GCA_045403215.1 Nitrospirales bacterium
TCCAGGCCTGAGACCTCCTCGAAGGACATCACCGCCGAATCCCATTTCACCTGGAAACGGAACTTGGGGAGGGGCCATACCGTGGTCGATTGTTGGGAACCGTCGTCAGCCATGAGTTTTCTCCGTCAAGGTTTCCGCCCCTTCTCGGAAGCTCCCCTTCCCAGAGACAGAAGCCCTATCTCTTTTCCTTTGGGGCGCCTCGTAAGATATCCGAGTCCAAGATGAAGTTCTGGCCCGAAGGGAGCATCATGACCTGGATCTTGTCGCTCAGCTTCTGAACCATGGCGTACCGCACGAGCTCCGGAGTAAGCGAAGCCGCCAGTTTTCTGTTCGCCTCTGCCTCCTTCTCGGCGCGGAACAAAATGGCGCTGCCTTCCCCTTTGGCCCTTTCGATGGCCTGCTGAGCCTTGTGCTTTTCCCCTTCAATCTTTTGTTGCTCTTCCAGGGCGCGCTGCGTAGCGATCTGCTTATCTTCAATGGCCTTCTTGAAGTCCGGGTTGAAGTCGATGTTGTCCAGAAGCAAATCAACCACCTCGATCGAAAAGGGGGACAGTTCTTTCTCCAGTCTTTCCCGGACGGCCTGTCTGATCTTTTCGCGGTTGGGGGCAATCTCCACGCTCTTGTATTTCACCGTTTCATCTTTGAAGTTCTGAATAACCCTTGATTCAACCAAGACATTGAAAAAGTTGGGCCCGACGGTCCGATAGAGCTGCTGGATGGTCTGCGGCGACACACGAACATTTAGACAGGCCCTGACAAACACATCTTGGCTTTCTTCGCTGAAGGAGTTGAGCTTATCGAACACGCGACGCTGCACCTGGATGTTGGCGAGCAGGACGTCGCGCCAAGGCGCGACAAACTGGAGCCCCTCGCCGATCTGGCCTTTGATGCCACCAAATTCATAGACCACGCCTATATGGCCGGCCGGTACTTGGTGGACGGAAGCGAAAAAAGTGATAAAGGCCATGAGGGCAAGGATCAAGAACCCTATCGGTCTCCGCAAACTGGCCAGGTAGAGTACCTTGGCTTGCCTGTAGTCACGGATCTCTGGCAAATTTCTCTTGGCTGTGAACAGGAGCACCGCGATCACCGTAAGGATGACCATCGAGATGACGTACGGCATCGGTTATTCCTTTCTTGAGGCGGCCCCCAGCTGTCTCACTGACAAAATCAACTGACCAGAGCCAGTTCTCCTTCTCCCATGCTGCGAAACGAGCGCACGCCCCCGAGATGCCACCCCCGAGTACCGCCCGCCCCCCTTCGTCTCACTCCTCCGTGGGTCCCCCCTCGATCAAGTCCGATGCCCAAACAGGCACCGCGTCAAGTGGCGCTCGGCCAGTTGAAGGATAGAGTACTGCACATGCTGGACGCGGGGCCCGTCGGCTGCGGGCACCCTGTTTTGAGGACGGCACGCCGTCCGGGAGGCGACACATGACGAACCGCGCACGTGAAACGCAGGCACCGATGGACGTCTTCGAGGCCATCCGCACGCTCCTCGCCGTGCGCAGTTACCAGGACCAGCCGGTGCCAGACCCCGTGGTCCGCCGGATCGTCGAGGCGGGACGCCTCACGGGCAGCGGGATGAACGGGCAGCCGTGGCACTTCATCGTGATCCGCGACGGCGAGACACTGCGCCGGCTCGGGGCCTTGGCCTCGAGCGGGCCGTACGTCGCCCAGGCGCCGCTGGCGATCGTTGTGGCGACCGACAAGACTCGGTTCGCCGTCTCAGACGCGAGCCGCGCGATCCAGTCCATGCTGCTGACGGCGTGGGCCGATGGCGTGGGTTCGAACTGGGTGGGCTTTGGTGGGCTCGATAAAGTCAGGGCCTTCCTCGACATCCCGGCCGGCCTCGATGTTTTGTCGATCCTTCCGTTCGGCTATCCGGCGCGCGCCGTGGGACGAGGCAAGAAGCAGCGCAAGCCGCTGCGGGAGGTGGCGCATCTTGAGCGGTATGGGCGCCCGTTCGAGTGAGGGCCGCTTCGGCGCCGGCCGGTTGCGTCGCGCGCCTCGCTGTCTCATGCTCTGCGAAGCCCATCGAGACGAAAGGAGCGCGCAATGGCGGGAGCAGTCGGATTCATCGGGCTGGGCAACATGGGAGGGCCGATGGCGGTGAACCTCGCCAAGCACGGCTTCTCCCTCGTCGTGCACGACATCGATCCGGCCAAGGTCGAGCCGCTGCGCAACCAGGGCGCGAAGGTGGCCGCGTCGGCGAAGGCCGTGGCCGCCGCGTCGGACCGGAGCATTTGCATGGTGGAGACCACCGCGCAGGCCGAAGCCGTCATCGCCGGCGAGCACGGCGTCATTCAGGGCGCGGCGCCCGGTCACATCGCAGCGTGCATGAGCACCGTCGATCCGTTTGCCGTTCGCCGGCTCGGCGAACAGCTCGCCGCGCGCCAGGTGGCGATGCTCGACGCGCCGGTGAGCGGCGGGACGGTGCGCGCGATCTCCGGCGAGCTGTCGATCATCGTGGGAGGCGCGGAGGAGACCTTCGCGGCCTGCCGCGACCTGTTCGAGGCCATGGGGGCAAAGATCTTCCACGTGGGCGGCCTCGGCCAGGGCCTGGCCATGAAACTCGTGAACAACATGCTGGGCCAGGTCAACGCCGTGGCTATCGCCGAGGCCCTGGTGATGGGGGTGAAGGCCGGGCTCAATCCCCAGACGATCTACGACGTCATCCGCGTGAGCACGGGAACGAGCTGGGGGTTCGAGAGCCGCGTTCCGAAGATCCTGGCCCGCGACTTCTCCCCCGGCGGCACGGTGGACATCTCCTACAAGGACCAGGAGCTGGAAACGAGCTTCGCCAAGCAGCTCGGGGTGCCTGTGCTGCTGGCCAACGTCAGCCAGCAGGTGTACCAGATGGCGCGCGCCGCCGGCCTCAACAAGGAAGACGGCAGCGCCGTCATCAAGGTGATCGAGCGGCTCGCGGGTGTCGAGGTGAGCGCACGCCCCGCGCGATGATCGACGGGAAGGGCATCGAGGCGACGTACGCAGTCATCAAGCCCCACGTCCGTCTGACTCCGGTGGTGGAGGCGACCGGAGCCGACTTCGGGCTCGCTCCTTTCCCGCTCGTCCTGAAGCTGGAGCAGTTGCAGCACGCCGGGGCCTTCAAGACGCGCGGCGCCTTCGCCAATCTCCTCATGCGCGATGTGCCGGAGGCGGGGGTGGTGGCGGCCTCGGGAGGCAACCACGGGGTCGCCGTCGCCTACGCCGCGATGCGACTGGGCGTCCGCGCCAAGATCTTCGTGCCGACGGTTTCCTCGCCGGCCAAGATCCAGCGCATCCGCGAGTACAGCGCGGACCTCGTCGTGGGGGGCGAGCGGTACGCGGATGCCCTGGCCGCCAGCGAGGTGTGGATCTCGCAGTCCGGCGCGCTGGCGGTGCACGCCTTCGATCAGGTCGAGACCGTGCTCGGCCAAGGGACAATCGGCCTGGAGCTCGCCGCCCAGGCTCCGGGCCTCGACTCGGTGCTGGTGCCCGTCGGTGGAGGCGGCCTGATCGGTGGCGTCGCGGCCTGGTATGCGGGTGCGGCCCGGGTCATCGGCGTCGAGCCTCACGCCGCCCCGACCTTGACCGACGCGCTCAAGGCCGGCCGGCCCGTCGACGCGGAGACCGGCAGCATCGCCGCGGACTCGCTGGCCCCTCGGCGCGTTGGCGAGCTGATGTTCCCCATCGCGCAGACCTACGTCGACCGCGTCGTGCTGGTGAGCGACGCCGACATCCGGCACGCCCAGGACGCGCTGTGGGCGTCGCTGCGCATCGTGGCCGAGCCCGGCGGAGCGGCCGCGTTGGCGGGCCTTCTCTCGGGCGGCTATGCCCCTGACCCCGGCGAGCGGGTCGGCGTCATCATCAGCGGGGCCAACACCACCGCCGTCGACTTCGGCCGCGCGGCGCCGAATCCCTGACCGGGACGCATCCGGCCGCCAGGCACCTGGACAGCGGCTCACCCGCGGTGTCCCGGGCATCTGGCCGGATGTCGCCGAGGAGGATGCAGGTGATCAAGAGCATCGCGCTGTTGACACGCAAGGACAGCCTGACGCACGAACAGTTCATGAAGCACTGGGTCGAGATCCACGCGCCGCTGGCCCACGCCGTGCCGGGGCTGCGGCGGTACGTGCAGTCGCACATCGTCGCGGAGCGAACACGAGCGGACATTCCGACCACCGCCGTGGACGTCGACGGCATCGCGGAGCTCTGGTACGACGACCGCGACGCCATGGAGCGCGCGCTGGCCTCGCCGCAATCGAAGGCGCTCCATGCCGACGGCGCGCTCTTCATCGGCCGGATCAAGAGCTTCATCGTCGAGGAGAAGATCGTCGTCCCCGCAGCCAAGCAGGTGATCCATACCGACAGGGTCCCGCCGGCGCGCGTGCCCCTGTCGCAGGCCATCAAGGTCGGCGACTGGGTCTTCGCCTCGGGTCAGCTCGGCAATGATCCAAAGACGGGACGGCTGGCCGAGGGGGGAGTCGCCGCCGAGACGCGCCAAGTCTGCGAGAACCTCAAGGCGATCCTCGAAACGGCTGGATCGTCGCTGAACAACGTCGTCAAGGTGACCATCTACATGGTCGACCTCGGGGAGGTCCTGGCCATGAACGACGTCTTCAGCCAGTACTTCCACACAGACCCACCGGCGCGGACGACGTTCGAATGCTCGCGGCTGGTCGGCAACGCCCGCGTCGAGATCGAGGCCATCGCCACGGTCAGCCCGCCCTCGCCCTGATACCCTGAAGGGGCGGGGGACCAGCGTGATGCAGGCACTGATGGCCTTCAACCTCTGGGAATGGGTCGACAAGAACCGGCACGCGTTCGAGCCGCCCGTCGGCAACAAGGTGATCTGGGAGGATTCCCAGTTC
>JAXIOW010000130.1:0-16354 GCA_045403215.1 Nitrospirales bacterium
CCGAGTCAGCCCAAGACGGGGCGCTCGTCGGCGGCCTGGCGTGGCTGGGCTTCATCGCTCCGGCACTGGCCATTCACTACAAATTTATCGGACTATCCTGGCTGGCGATCGGCATAGACGCGGGCAAGGAACTCGTCGGCGCTGTCCTGACTGGCGCCATCCTGGCGGTCTGGAAAAAATAAAAGTAATATTCCTGAACAGGCGAATTGAAGGAGACGTGCCATGAAACGGACATACTCGTCCCTCCTACTTGCAGTAATGATCCTTGCCTCCTTTTCCCCTCCCGCCCACGCTGAGATTCTCGCCATGCTGAATTTTGAGACCAAACCCGAGCAGGTAATCCGAAAAGAAGGGATCGCGGTCATTGATGTGGACCCGAAGTCCCCGACGTTTGGGAAGATGCTCATGGACATCCCGCTGCCGCCCGATCTGGTTGCGCATCATATTTTTTATAATCGCGATCAGAGCAAGGCCTATGTCACCGCTCTGGGTAAAAGCATCCTCCATGTTCTCGATCTCACGCGCTTCCCGTACCGGATGAAGACCGTGGAGGTCCGAGACTGTCAGGTGTTAGAGGACATTGTCTTCTCTCAAGACAATCGCACCTGGTACCTCACCTGTATGGGTTCGAGCACGGTCATCATGGGGGACGCGACGAATGACAAACCGCTCAAGACCATCAGCGCGCCACCGCCGGGACCTCCTTTTATCAGTTACCCGCACGGCATCAGCATCCACAACGGCATCGACCGCATCATGATCACCAGCACGGTGAAGCCATCGGATCTGGGTGATGCCGGGGAAACTGTGACGGTTCTTGAAGCCAGCACCGGAAAAGTGTTGTCCACCCACAAGGTTTCGAAGAAGCCCTCCCCTTCGAAGGCCGCGCCGGTTGAAGTCATGTTCTCCCATGCAGCAGATCCCCCGGTTGCCCACATCACGGTGATGTTCGAGGGCACGCTATGGGCTGCCGTCTGGAGCCCGAAGTCCAAAGACTTTAGCTTCCACCAGGTAGATGAGTACGGCGCTCGAGGGCACGGTGTTCCCTTAGAGATACTCTATAACCGCAAAGGGGATCGCCTGTTTGTCACCACCGCCAAGCCGGGCCACGTGAGCGTGTATGATAACAGTGACCCCCAGCACCCCAAGTTCCTCAAGGCGATCCCGGCAGCCCCCGGCGCTCACCATTTGGTCCTCTCCCCCGACGAGCGATACCTTTTCGTCCAAAATAGTTTCCTCAATCTTCCGGAGATGAGCGATGGCTCGATCACCGTGATCGACGTGGCCAAAGGAGAGCCAATCGCACGCGTAGACACGTTGAAAAATCAGGGGCTCAACCCGAACTGCATTGTGCTGTTGCCCGAGAGGCCCTAGGCGATACCGAATAAGGTAGATCGGTTAAGAGCCTAAGGCATGCCTCGATTCAATCGTAAGGCGGTCTGGGTGATGGTGATCCGGCAGAATCGAAGAAGGGGGACAGGCACCATTCGGAAATGGAGCCAGTCCCCTCCGCGGCAGGACCCGCTCTGAAGACTGCGTGACTTAAGCCGCACATTCCTTTATCCTTCCCTCGAGTCATATGCTGAGACTGTTATTCCAAAACATCGAGCAGAGCCTTGGTCCCTCCCTCGCGCAGGTCTCGTTGCTGTTGTACTGGGGCGGGATGGCCCTCCTGCTCTTGGTGGTGCTGGTTCCCGTGTGGCGGTACTGGATGGAGTCCTTAACCGTGCGTACGGGAATGGAACAGCGATGGCTGATGATCTGCCCTCACTGCCAGAAGCGCACGATCGTAACCGGCCGTCGGTGCGGCATTTGCAAAGAGGACCTGGGCATCCCCATGGTCGTGCGGCTCTGGACGTTCTTCACGAGAATAGGAAAGGGAACTTTTATACGGCAGCTCAGGTGGGTCAGTCATCTGCTTGGAAGCCTCGTCTTTCTGTTGCTTTCAGTCTGGATCGTGACGGCGACAGGGGTGCTGGCTCCACAAGGGGCGTTGCATCGGCTCTTTTTAGGCCTGGCATTGGTGGCCTTGGCGGTTGTCGGCTGGTCCGGCGGGCGCGCCCTGCGGATTGGGCACCAAGGGCTGCTGACCCGCATCGGAGATGCGGCGATGGCGCTGGCGGCGATCGGGGTGATGGCGGTGATGCTGTTCCTGGCCGATGCTGCGAGGCCCATCGAGGAAATCGTGTTGGCTCGCTTCGACACCATCACCAACGCCGCCAGGATCGGGGAACGAGTCCTGCCCCTCCCGCAGGGAGAGATCGGGTTTGACTATCTGCAACTGGACCAGGAGGCCTTGGGGTATCATCGAGTCATTGCGTTGGGCTTCTCCGCGGGCGAACGTGTGCCGTTTCACCGGAACCTCTTGAAGCAACGGATCACCACCCACCTTCGCAAACATGCGACAGGCTATACGGCGCGCGGGCTCACGGTGCGCGTGCGCACCGACCGTCTTCAGATCACGCCGGGCCAATCGTATGAGGTGGTCGGGCGAGAGGGCCATGTGCTGATGCGAAGTGCGGGTAGCAGGTGAGGGGGTGACCTCGGCAAAAACCAGTTCATCATAAAGGAGATATCACGATGACCAGACTCTTCGTTGCTGCATTGTTCTTGCTGATCGCAGGGGGTGCTGCATGCTCCCAAGCGCCCACACCGGAGGCCAAGCCCACACCGGGCGATGGCTATACGATCCACGTCACGGCCGCGCACCTGATTGATGGCAAGGTCCGCGGCCCGTTCCACCATTATTGCAAGGTTGTCTCTCCGGACCCTTTCATCCAGTGTTTGTTATATGAGACGGAGGACCTCAATGCCAAGCTGGTCGGGATCGAGTATGTCGTCGCCAAGACCATGACACGAAACACAGAGGTCGTCCCGAAAAGTGTATGGGAAAAGGTGTGGCATGATCATGAGAGTGAGATCGCAACAGGAAATGTCAAGGTGCTGGACCTCCCCCCGGATAAGGCCAAGGAAGTGGCGGACACGGTCGCCAAGACGGACGGGATCATTTTCTCGCTCTGGCCGGAAGGAGCCAAGTTGCCTAACGGTACGGTGAGCATGGGCCAGATGGTCGGCCATACTGTTCATTCCAAGTAGAAAGGTTGATCAAAAAAGGGGGGCAGGCGCCATTCGGAAATGGAGCCAGTCCCCTCGCAGGTCAGCGGCAGGTGGTGAGGACCTGGCCGCCGAGGAGGGTGCTGGTACAGATCGGCTGGCGGGGAAACTGCGGGGGCGGCTGCCGGTTCAGGTAGTAGTACATCCACTGCTGTTGCACGTACCGGTCAAACTCCTGCCGCTGCCGGTCGGCCCAGTACCAGTACGGCGGCAACTGCCCCGTGCCAGGCGACAAGGCCGGGGGAAGCGTCAAGGCGTCCGGCGGAATCTGGGACATCGTCTGCCGGTCTTGCGTCTGAGGCGGACTCAGAGTGTGAATCTGTTTGTCTCTGTACACATCAAAGACGCCGCACCCAGAAGCCAGCAGCCCGAGGCCCAGAACGAGACCGAACACCATGCCCTTCATAATTAACTCCTACTGTAGAACTTCTGGATCGTCTCGACGACGTAGGCCTGCTGGTCTTCGGTGAGCTCGGCGTAGATGGGTAGCGCCAGCGTCTCCCGGGCGGCGCGCTCCGAGTGCGGGAACGAGCCCCGACGGTAGCCGAGGTCCTTGTAGCAGACCTGGAGGTGCAAGGGCGACGGGTAGTAGACCTCGGTGCCGACCCCTTGCTCCTGCAGGAAGGCCCGGAGCTGATCCCGCTTCGAGACGCGGATGATGTACTGGTTGTAGACGTGGCGGTTCTCGGCGGTGACCGTGGGCAAGGTCACGCGATCCAGCAGGTTCGCGTGCTTGAATAAGGCCTCATAGCGCGCGGCGTTTCGCTGCCGGCCCTTGGTCCACTCTTCGAGGTATCTCAGCTTGACGCGCAGCACCGCCGCCTGGAGCGCGTCCAGCCGGCTGTTCAGCCCGACCGCTTCGTGGACGTACTTCACGCGGCTGCCGTGGACCCGCAGCATGCGGACGCGGTCGGCGAGCGCCTGATCGTTGGTAGTGACCATGCCGCCGTCGCCGAACCCGCCCAGGTTTTTCGAGGGGAAAAAGCTGAAGCATCCCGCCCGGCCGAGCGAGCCGGCCTTGCGGTTCCGCCACGTCGCCCCGATCGCCTGCGCGGCGTCCTCGATCACCGGGATGCTCTTCTGAGCCGCGATCTGCAGAATCGGCTCCATCTCCGCGCACTGGCCGAACAGGTGCACCGGCATAATGGCCTTGGTCCTCGGCGTGACGGCCCCTTCGAGCAGCGCGGGATCCAGGTTGTAAGTGTCCGGCGTGATGTCCACGAACACCGGCTTCGCGCCCAGGCGCGAGATGGAGCCAGCCGTGGCAAAGAACGTGTACGGCACCGTGACCACCTCGTCGCCCGGTCCCACGCCGCAGGCCATAAGCGACAGTAAGATGGCGTCGGTGCCGGAGGCCACGCCGACGGCCTGGCTCACTCCGACATACGTCTGGATGTCCTTCTCCAGGTCGGCCACGCGCGCCCCGAGGATGAACGCCTGCTCGTCGCAGACCGCTTCGAGGGCCGCCATGACCTCCGCGCGGATTTGACGGTACTGAGCTTTCAGGTCAAGTAAGGGAACGTGCATGGGACTCCATCTTCTCGTTTTTTCGGCACGGTTGCAAGGAGCGTGTCATATTCACGTTCCTGCTGCCGCACCATCTCGTGAATGTCGAACTCCAACGGAAGCGCCTGACCATTGCGGCCCATGCGCCTGGCTTCCTCGGGATGCGCCAAGACATGCAGCACGCGCTCGGCCAGAGCCCGGACGTCACCCGGTTCGGTGAGGAAGCCGGTCACTCCGTCTCGAACGACTTCCGCGGCGCCGTCCACCCGCGTGCCCACGACGGGCACGCCGCTGGCCAGCGCTTCCAGATAGACCCGCGGCAGTCCTTCCCACAACGAGGTCAGCACCAACACCTCGAGGCATCGCAGAATTCCGGGAATGTCCCGCCGCCAGCCGGCCAACCGCAACACGGTCACAAGGCCCCTCTCGGCACACTCGGCCTCGACGGCCCCGCGCAGCTCACCGTCCCCAACCAACAGGAATTGCACATCGGGTCTGCTGCGATGCACCAGGTCCGCCATACGCACAAAGTCCACGGGCGCTTTCTGCGGCTTGAACGGCGCGATCATCCCCACCACGGGCCTGGTCGGCTCAAGACCCAGCTCCCGCTTCTTTTGAGGGGCGTCTACTCGGGTCTGCCTGAACGCCGCGAGGTCCACCCCGCTGCGAATGACCGTGCAGCGGTCAGCCGGAAACAACCCCGCGGCCACGCCCTGCCGGCGGTTCGCTTCCGAGACCGCGAAAAACCGGGTGGTGAGGCGCGCCACGATCCGCTCCACGGACAGCAGGAGATGCCTGAGGAGCGGGTGCTGGTAGCGCGTAAACCCAAAGCCGTGGACGGTGTGAATGATGATGGGCACTCCGGCGAACCACGCCGCGAGGCGTCCAAGGACGCCGGCCTTGGAACTATGGGTATGGACGATCGCGGGCTTCAGGGTCCGGAGGAGCATGGTCAAGCACACCAGCGCGCGCAGATCGCGCCACGGACGGAGCGGGCGGACCATCGTGGGGACTTGATAAAAGTCCACCCCCGGAAGCGCCTTGGCGTCTTGGTCCAGCAGGCCCGGCTCTCCGGTGATGAGCACGGCGCGGAACCGGGAGGCATCCAGATGCGACACCGTGAACACGGTATTCTGCTGGGCGCCTCCGAGTTCCAGGCTCGTGATGATGTGGCAGATCGTGTGCGTCACGGCGCGCGCAATCGCTCCGCGAGCTGCTTGCCCTGCGCCATGGCGTCTTCCATGGACGTGTGCTCCCAGCGCCCGTACCGGCCGATCGAATGGATGCCGCGCCGCGCCAGCTCCTCCAGGATCGCGGGCAAGGCGCGGGCCCGGTGCTTGTCGAAGAGCACGTAGGCGTACCGGATGTCCTTGACGTCCGCGACCACCAGCTCCTCGTCCGGCCGGAAAATGCCGGCCCGTTCCAGCCCGTCGCGGATCTGCTGGATCAACGCCGCTTCCGGCACGGCATGCGCCGGCTGGTGCGAGACCTCCACGTAGAGCGAGCTGCACCCCGGGGGGCCCAGCGAGGGGGAGAAGTTCATGGGGAAGCCGGCGCGGTAGAACGGGAACTCCGGCTCGGGAAAGTAGATCCAGTGCTTGTCGGAGACCTTTGCCCGCGCCACGCCCAGATTGACGTTGTAGACCGATGCGCAGCGGAGCCCGCCCGCCGCGTCGCGGATCGCCTGCGGCAGGTCCGTGCACCGGCGGACCAGTTCGGGCACCGGGATCGTGGAGACCAGCGTCTCGTACGCTTCGACGCGGCCATCGGAGAAGGTCGCCCGCCGGCGCCCCGTCTCCACTTCGATCAATTCGCAGCCGTAGGCGATGTCCCGCACGCCGGGCAGGAACGCCCCGGGGAGCACGCTGATCCCGCCCTGCGCCGGATAGAGGAAGGTCGGGTTGTAGCCGAAGGCCTTGTCTTTGATCCCCAGCGCGCCGTTGATCACGTCCTTGAGGTCCGGCTTGGGCACCAGCCAGGACACCCAGTCCGACGTCAGCTCGTCCAGCGACACCTGCCAGAGCTTCTCATTGAACGGGACCATGAAGTGCTTGGCAATGCCCTCGCCCATGTTGTCCAGGATCCAGTCCTTGAAGGAGCGGTCCGCCAGCCGGGTCGCGGCCGGTTTCGTGAGCGTGGCGATGAACCCCACCAGGCACTCGCGGACGACCTCGGGCGGCAGGCCGTAGGTGTTGACCTGGAACGGGTACTCCGTGTAGGTCCGGTGCGAGTAGATGAAGGAGCGGCGGACGTGCTTCTCCAGCCGGCCGTCCAGCAGCCCCTCCACGAGCGCCTTGATCGCGGCCTGGCGGAAGTGGAGGAGATGGCCCGTCATGTCGAAGGTGAAGCCGTCCTTCTGGTAGGACCGGCAGAGGCCGCCCGCTTCCTTCTCCTTCTCGATCACCCGATAGGGCCGGTCCCCCAGGTGATAGGCGGTGCTGAGTCCGGCCAGGCCGGCGCCGATGATCAGGATCACGGCGCTCTCCGCTCCGAGCTTGCCGGACCCGGCCCTTCGATCACATGGGCCGGGAGATTCACCGCCTCCACGCCCCCCTTCGCCAGCCTGGGCATGGCAATGCGCTTGAGCCAGACCGCCACGACGACCGCCAGGAGCAGCGCGACGCCCGCGATGACCAGCGCAGTCGCCGTGGTGACGAACATCATCGCCAGGGCCGCTCCGCCCAGCGCGGCCGACGCGCCATAGCTCGCGACGACGACCTGCGGGACCGAGAGCGGCAATTGACGCAGGCGGAGCGCGAAATGGTCCAGGCTCCCGAGGAACATCGGCAGGCCCCGCAGCCAGCGGACGTACATCACGAACAGCGTGTCGAACACCGGCACGCCGAGAATGAGGATCGGTGCCAGGACCGCCACCGGGTTCACCACCGTATACTTGCTCACCATCGCCAGCGCCCCCAGCATGAAGCCCACGAAGAGCGAGCCGGCGTCGCCCAGATAGATCGCCGCCGGGTGAAAGTTGTACCGCAGGAACCCGACCAGGCTCCCCGCCAGCGCTGCCAGCATCACGGCGACCATCGTGTCGTGGTTCACCAGCGCCACGACGAAAAGCCAGAGGCAGGCGATCACGCCGACCCCGCCGGCCAGCCCGTCCATCACGTCGATGATGTTGACGGCGTTGATGATGCCGATCATCCAGACGACGGTGAGCAACAGGCCCAGCCAGTCGGGAAACGCGGCGATCTCGATGCGGATGCCGCTCCGGATCAGGACGAAGACCGCGATGAGCTGGCCGATCAGCTTGGGCCAGGGTTTGAGGACCCCGAAATCGTCGATCAAGCCCAGCATCACCATGAGCGTCCCGCCCAGGACCAGCCCCAGGACGTCCTGGCGGAATTCGAAGGTCAGGGCCAAGCTGACCAGGAATGCCAGGTAGACGGCGAGCCCGCCGAAGTAGGGAACCGGTGCGGTCTGGTGCTTGAGCCGCCCGTCAGGACGGTCCACGACGTTGAACTGCAGCGCCGCGCGGCGCGCCACCGGCACTCCATACAGGGCCAGCAACAGCGCGAGGACGAACGTCAGGAGATACAGCACCATTAGTCGACCTCGATGGCGGACCAGACGGTCTTGATCGCTTCATAGACGAAGGTCTTTGCGTAGCGGCGGCGCGTCCACCAGTTGTCCGGTTTGAACAGGCCGTCGTCCACCGGAGACGCGAGGAAACGCGGACCATCGGGACCCGCGGCCCGTTCAAAAATTCGTTTGGCGCGGGCGGTATGGTAGTTGGCGGTCACCAGGATCACCTCTTTCAGCCCTCGGCGTTTCAGGATCGGAACAACCACGCCGGCTTCCTCTCTGGTCGAGTCCGAGTCGTGCTTCACGGTCAGGACGCGGGCCGGCGGGACGCCGAGAAACTCGGCATGCCGCCGCATGACGTCCGCTTCGTGCGTGCGAAAGCCCAGGGGCGTGCCGCTCAGCACCAGCAGCGGCGCCAAGCCGCGCTTGAAGAGATCCGCCGCGTGCCGCACGCGGTCGCCCTCACGGGATTCGCCGCCAAGAACCAGAATCGCATCGGCCCGGTGGAGCCGATCGTCCGTGATCAAGGCCGCCCCCAACGCCTTGAGCCCCGTCGGAACGGCAAACGCCAGGGCCACGAGAATCAGGCCGGCCCCCAGCAGGCGCCTGCCCCACCGCCAGTCCTTCATGCCTCGACCCTGGCATACAGCGAAGCGAGATAGGCCCGGTACCGTTCATCCGAGTGCTGCTCGACCACCCGCTGCCGGGCGGCCCGGCCCAGCCGCTCGCATCGTTGCGAATCTTGAAGCAGCGCGATCACCGCCTCGGCGATCGGTCCGGGGTCCGGCTTGACGCGGAGCCCCGTTGCCTCGTCCACCAGTTTCCACGTCAGCCCGACATCCGTCGCGACCGGCACCGCTCCCGACGCCATCGCTTCCAGCAGGCCCTGGGAGGGATAGTTGTCCTGCCGCTGCAACGACACGAACACACGCGCCTTGCCGAGCACGGGCGCCAGGTCCGCACGGAATCCCAGCTCGACGGACCCGCGGAGGCGCAGGCGGTCCAGCGCCTGCTCGACCTGCTGGCGGAGCGGACCGTCTCCCAACAAGAAGAACCGCGCGGCCGGGACCGCCCGGAGGATGAGCGGCACGGCTTCGAGGAAGAGCACCGGGTTCTTGTCTTCGATCAGGCGCCCGACGAAGACCACCCAGGGTTCCTTGGCCGGCGCAGGTTGATACTGCTCCACATCGATCGCGCTTCCGGACGGGACGGCGATCTTCTCCCCGGCGATGCCTCGCTGGAGCAGGTCCTCGCGAGCCCCCTCGGTCAAGGCGTCCACGCACGCGCACCGCATGAGCGCGAACCGGTAGACCGGCAGCGCCACGGAGGCCCCGACCATTGCGGCCAGGCTCCGGTTCGTCACGGAGATGACGACGCGATGGTCCGGGCGCAGCAGCATCAGCGGCAGCGCGACGTAGGCGCCGCCCAGGACCAGATGGAAGAGACGCCGCGCGGCCAATCCGTAGCGCACCAGGAGCACAAGACTGAAGAGGACGTAGTCCAGCTTGTGCAGTCCGAACGCGAGCGCGCCCCGCCGCAGCCCCAGCCCGTCCGTCAGCCTCCCCCACGGTTCGGGCAGCCGCCACACCCGTCCCTTTTGGTTCGTCACGACGCCGGCCGCCGCCAGCTTCTCCCAGAGCCCGGCATTGATGATCAGCACGGCCTCCGGGTCGGCGCCCACCAAGCGGGCGAAGAGCCGGCCCAACCGCCGCTCCGAGCCGCCGATGCCCGTGTTGTTGATCAGGACGAAGACGCGGCGCATAAGGGGTGATCCACAAAGGTTCGGCACCAGAGTTCCAGATTGAGCCACCGCCAGATCGTGAAGCTGATGTTCTTGCGGCCGGCCTCATGGGCCTCAAACTCCCTCAGCGCGGCCTCCACGTTGAGGTAGCCCCGGGCGCGGGTCCGCGCATCCGACAGGATGTCCCGCGTCATCTCGCGCAGCGACGTCCGGAACCAGATGTCCTCCGGCGTCACGAATCCCATCTTGTCCGCGCGCCAGCACACTTCGCCCGGAAGGACCCCGTCCAGCGCCTCTCTGAGGACCGCTTTGGTCCAGCCGTTCCGGATCTTCAGCGCCGGTTCCAGCCCGTACAGGTACTCGACCAGACGGTAGTCCAGGAACGGGAGGCGCGTCTCGATCCCGAAGGCCATCGAGTTCCGGTCTTCATAGTGCAGCAGCGCCCGCAGCCCGTTGTGAGTCAGCAGCTGGTGCTGCATGGTGTGGAGACGCGAGCCAGCGAAGGGGGACGTGGCCGGAGTCGGACCCCACTGGCGCCGGAACTCCGGCGTGATCCAGTCCACGCTGCCGGTCATGCGACTGCGGATGAGACGGACAAGCGGCGACGGGAGGAACGCCCGCGCCAGGTTCGCGAAGACATATTTCGGGATCGGCCCGTGCAGGCGGCGGTAAGCGGCCAACTCTCGCAGCAAGCCAAGCCACCGTCTCTGGGCCGCCAGGTCGGCGAAGAACGCGCCGAAGAAGCCGTGGTAGCCGGCCAGGAGCTCGTCCGCGCCCTGTCCGTCCAGCAACACCTTGACACCGTGCTGCGCGGCCAGGCGCATGACGTTCCATTGCGCGAAGATGCTCGTCGAGCCGAACGGCTCGTCCTGCTGCCATACGAGTCGCGACACCGAATCTGCCAGTTCCTTCGGGTCCGGGAAGGTGTAGTGGGCTTCGGCGCCGGTCCGCTCGAGCACCGGGCGGATGAATCGCCGCTCGTCGTAGGCCGGATCTTCAAAGCAGGACGAGAAGGTCTTCTGCCGCTCCCCGATGATCTCGCGCGGGACCGCGTGCTCCACAAACATCAAGTCGTTCGCCACGCAGACGATGGACGACGAGTCCAGGCCCCCGCTCAAGCAGGTGCCGATGGGCACGTCGCTCCGGAGGCGGAGCCGGACCGCGTCGCGGAAAAGGTGCCGGAAGCGCTCGGCCGCGTCCCGCATCGAGAGGCCGGCCTCGCCGCGAGCGGGGAGGTCCCAGTACCGCTGCACCGTGACCCGCGTGTCCACCGTCAAGGTATGCGCGGGCGGGAGCTGCCGGATGCCCTCGAAGAAGGTGTCCTCGGAATGATCCAGGCAGGCCCCGTCGAGGTAATCAAAGACGGCGCGCTGGTTCGGCGAGGGCCGGAGGCCAGCCGCCAGCAGGCCCTTGATCTCGGAGGCGAAGGCGAATCGTACGCCGTCCCAGGCATAGTAGAACGGCTTCACCCCCAGACGGTCCCGCGCGCAGAAGAGCCGGCGACGGTCTCCGTCCCAGACGGCAAACGCGAACATCCCGTTGAAGCGCGTGACGCAGGCCTCGCCCCACTCCCGGTAGGCCGCCAGCAGGACCTCGGTATCGGACGCCGAGCGAAACCGGTGTCCCTTCCCGCGCAGTTCCTCGCGGAGCTCGACGTGATTGTAGATCTCCCCGTTGTAGGTGACCCAGCAGCGGCCGTCCTCGGTCGCCATTGGCTGGTGGCCAAGAGGGGACAGATCGATGATCGCCAGTCGTCGATGCCCCAATCCGATCGAATAACAGTGTGAGCTGGAGCCGAGGGCATCCGTCAACCGGTCCTTCAGTGCGACCGGTTGCTCCCGACCCCGCGCATCCAGCAGCACGTAGCCCTCCCCGTCCGGCCCGCGGTGCGCCTGAAGGCGCACCATGCGCTCCAGCGCTGCAGGCTCCACAGCCCGACCGGACACGTCATAGAGTCCGGCAATGGCGCACATCAGCGGTCCTCCCTCCGGCCGGCTGAAGAGGGCCCAGCCAGTTCCTGGTAGCAGGCCATCAGCTGCGGTTCTCCTTGCGCCTCCCACGTATAGCGCTGGGCTGCAGCACGTGCTCGCCCCTTGAGTGCTGCGAGTCTGTTGGCCTCCCCCGTCATCGCATTCACGGCCCGCGCGATGTCGCGGGGCTGTTCTGGGTTGAAGACCTCCCCAGCCCCTGTTTCTTTGACCACGCGCTCCATCTCCGGAAGCGCGCTGACGGCCAGCGCGAGCCCGGCCTGCAGGTACTCGAAGACCTTGTTGGGCAGACAGAGCCGGTTGTTCAACGTCGTCGGCCGGTAGGGCACCACTCCGATGTCGAATCCGATCAGGCTTTCCACCAGTTGATCGTGAGGAGCAGGCGTCAGGAAGTGCACGCGCCCCTCCAGTCCCTTTGCCCGCACGAGGGCACGGAGCGATGGTTCGAGGTCCCCATACCCGCGAAGGTACAGCTCGGCCGAGTCGTACCAGGCGGTGCTCAGAATCAACTCCTCGAGTCCGCGATCGCGCACGTACACGCCCTGGAAGATGACGCGGACCTTGCCGGCATGGGCTTCCTCGAAGCGGTCCGCCTCCGACCGCACGGCTTCGACAGCGAGCGGACAGTTCAGCACTACGGTCGGCTTCGGGACGCGGTGCCACTCCGCCAGCGTCTCGGCGATCGAGTCGTTGACCGTAACGACTTTGTGCGCAAACCGGATGAGCCAGCGTTCCATGCCCAAGAGGATCGCGCGGAACTGCCGGGAACACCCGGGGAACTGCGCGGCGAACAGTTCATGCGCGTCGTAGAGCAGCGACACCCGGTTCCACCGCGAGAGAATCACCCCAGCCGGAAGTGTATCCAGATCGTTGGCATGGTAAAGCGCGGCGGGGAGATGCCGCATTTCTCGCACGGCCTGCAAATTAAACCAGGCGATCCCGCCGAGGATCCAGAGTTCCCACGGCTTCAACCAGAAGCCTCCCTGCTCGTCTTTTGTCCCGCGAGGCGCGACGATCTCCGGCGAAGCTGGCCGTGAAAGGAGTCGTTTCAGCAGGCTCCTACCCCACAGAGGAGGCACCCGATGCACATGAACGCCCCGCGGGACGACTGCTTCTTTCTCCTTGGCCGGCACTCGGCAGACCAGGCGGACTTCAAACCCTGCACGATGAGCAGTCTGCGTGGACCGAAGTACCCTAGGATCAGTCAGCCCCTCGTTGGTCACCAGCATCACGATCGCGCGAGCAGGTTGGGAGAGGCCGAGGCTCTTCACAGCCGCGTCCCACGCCTCGTCCGCGCCACGGTACGTGGACCAGGCGTCGGGCGCGTCGGTGCGTCCCGGCGCATCGAGTTGCAGCACGGTATAGAGCCGGATCGGGCATGTTCCCCGGAACGAGACATGCAGGACCGGAGCAGGCTCTTTGATCCCGTAATCCTCCGCGTACCACCCGTCAATCGGGTCCGTCTCACCGCTCGCCACGCGAGCGATGAGCGGGAGCTGTTGGCCCCGCTGGCGGCTCTCCGCCAGAAACGTCATGCTGACGCTGGCCCGCCGGCCGACCAGCTTCCAGGAGTCGAGCCGGTCCGCTTGCAGGATCCGCACGGCGGGCATCGCATGGAAGAGCGCCTCGACCGCATGGCCGCCCTCTCCTTCCAGATCGTCTCGGATGATCACGCGCCGCTCGGCGCGCAGCAGCAGGAGACTCCGCCGGTGGAGCACGGGAGGAGTCAAGCGCCGAAAGCCATCGTGGGCGCCCGTCACGAAGTCCACGTCCGGCGTAAACCGCCACGCGACCTCGCGCGGCCGCGCACGCGAGCGCATCGCCCAGGTCGTGGTCAGCACGCTCTGGTCCTGCCCGTCCACCAGCAGGACGTTGTGCCCCCGCGCGCTGCGGAAGTAGTCGTGCCAGGGCCGGGAGCCCGTATAGGTGTAGGAGCCGATGTCCGTCAGGAACGTCTCGCCGCCGGCCGCAAGACCAAACGTCAGGAGGTCGCTGTGACCGTGGGTGCCCACCGACACCTCGTCCGGCCAATCGCCCATGCCCACATGGCCGCAATCGAAGAAGACCCACAGCGCCTCGGGCCGCCACGCCTCCCGCAGGACGAAGTAGCCACCGTCCGGGAACGCGACCGAGCGCGGCGGTTCCGCAGCCGGCAGCGCTTCCCACGCGCGATGACCCTCCGGTCCCAGCCACCAGAGCACGTCTTCCCTGGTTCCGTCCATGCCGAACTTGAGGGCGCCGTCTTGGAGCAGGACCGCGCCCAGGCTCAGCACGCCGCGATGGTCGTTGATCGGCCGGTCGTTGAACTGCCACACCCGCGCCCCGTCGGCATCGCTGATCGGCTGGACCTGGCCGTTCGGCTGGGTCATGTGCAGCAGGAGCATCACCATGCGCCGGAGCGCCGCGCGCGCCGCGGCGGAGTACGGCGAGGGCTGCGGCCAGGCCAGGAGCCACGGCAGCAGGCAGAACTCCACGACGTACCGGTGGTAGTTGACGGACTGCTCGTACTGCACCCCGTCCGGATAGACTTGCTTCGCCAGCTCGGATTCGATGACCCGGAGCGCCGTGGCGCGCCACGTTTCCGCGTCGCGGAACTCGGGGAGGACGAGCGCGAGGGCCGCCAGCCCAGCGGCGTTCCCAAAGAGATGGTTCGAGGCCCGTTCGGCGAACTCGAAGTGGGCCGGGATGTAGCAGGCGTGCTGGTACAGAGCGCGCAGGAGGCGGAGGAGCCGGGCCGGCGTGAGCGCGGGGCTCTCCCAGACCGCCTGGAGCGCCAGCGCCCACGCGATCGCCCGCTGGGCCACGATCAGATTCTGGGTCCAGGCAATGCCGTAAAGGAACGGGTTCCGGGCGATCCAGTCGTCCATCTGCGCGAGCAGGACCTCGGCATAGCGTTCGTCACCGGTGAGCCAGTACGCCTTGGCCAGCTCGAGGAAGTGCGCGTGCTTGTTCAGCTCCCACGGCAGCTTGATGTCGCCGATGTACCGATCGTTCTGGAAGTCGTTGGCATAGAGGGTGGCGTTGAGCTCCAGATAGTCGCCCTGCGCCCAGGTCCCTCCCTTGAAGTCCGTCCACCAGTTGATCGGATCGCCGAGGTCGGTGGGCCCGCTGCCGAGCACCTCCACGACGTGCCGGCAGGCCAGGTCCGCCCGGCGCAGGGTCTCCTTGTAGGACTCGGGAAAGCATTCCGCGACCAGGCGCGCCAGCTCCTTCCGGTCGCTCGGTCGAAAGAGCGGCGACGGCAGGCGGCGCGCGCGGTAATAGACCAGCAGCGCGGCGGCGTCCCTCCCGGAGATCTCCGGCTTGAGACAGGCTCGCACGGCCTCGTCGGCCATGCCCGCGAGCGCCCGGAGCTCCTCGCGGGCCTTCTCGTGGGCCTGCGTCCCCGGCCCCCACCGGGCCGCGATCGCGCGCGTCACGCGGGTGAGCAGTCGCATCTCACAGAATTCCGCAGCACCGGGAGCAGGCCGGGTACGACCCGTGGGTGATGAGGTTCTTCCGGAACTCCTGGTAGCGCGGGCCGTTCCAGATCTCCTTGAAGCTCTGCTCGTAGATGTTCCCGAAGCTGACCTGGAAGCACCGCGTCATCACGATGCAGTCGCCGTTCGCGATGATCTCGGCGGCCCGCCACGGCACGTAGCACCGGTCTCCGCGGACAAAGACCTCCGGATGGAAATAGAAGTCCTCCAAACCTTGCCGGTCCAGGTCCGGTCCGAACCCGGCCCGCCCCGGGTAGCGTGACTTCACCAGATTGATCTGGTCCCACAACACGGCCACGTCCACCTTGGTCGGATCGGCGTTCGAGACGCTGCTGACCGTCGCGGGGTACAGGTGGCCGAAGCGGGCGTTGTGACTCTCCGCCGTCCCGGCCGTCACATAGTTCATGTGGGAGAAGGTGATCTGGTCCACCGGTAAGGCGTGCACGGCGGCCATGAAGGGCTCCAGGCAGTGGTAGTTGTGATTGGACAGCGCATAGTTGATGCCCATCTTGGGATGTTCGCGCCCGAGCCGCTGCTTCCACTCCTCCACGGCCCGGATGCCGGCGACGGATTTCTGGAAGGAGTCCTTGACCCCACGGATGTCGTTGTGGATCTCGGGCGGGCCGTCGATCGAGACCCAGAGATGCTGGACGCCCACCCGGACCAGGTCCTCGGCAAGCTTCTCCAGTTGCAGGCCCGCCGTGGTCACCAGCATGGACAGGCCGTTGCTGACCACATAGTCGCAGACAGGGATGAGATCCTTGTAGAGCAGCGGCTCGGTGGAGGTCGCCGCGATCATCGGCTTGAAGTCTTTCACCTCGTCCACCAGGGTCTTCAGTCGGTCCAGGGCCAGCCGTTCGCGGGGCTTGTCCTTGGACAGGCTCATGATCTTGTAGAACTGGGTGTCGTACTGATTCATGCCCACGTCGCACATCTTGCAGGCGAACCCGCAGCGCGTGTTCACGGCCAGGTAGATCGTGGAAGGATACGGA
>JAXIOW010000029.1:0-3318 GCA_045403215.1 Nitrospirales bacterium
CTTTGGAGGAGGCTTGATGTCGGTCACGATCAAGGTCGCCAGCGCCGCGCCCGTGCTCGCCGCCCGCTACCGAGCCGATGATGGGCTTGACCCCCAGCTCGCAAGGACACTCCAGGATATAAACGATGCGTCCTTTTACCTCAGCTTCTTCCCGCTGGCCGTCCTGCTTGCCGCTTTCGCCATCGTGGCGATCCAATCGGGCGCGCTTCCAAAATGGCTCGGTTGGATTACCGCAGCATTAGGCGCGGCGTTCATCGTCGGCGGGATGTCGGGAAGCGCCGATCTCCAGCCCGAGTGGGCGGGGCTTCCGATGATCCTGTTTCTGTTCTGGGTTATCGCAGTGAGCACCGTCTTGATCCGGCGTGCGGGAGCGCCTGCCTGAGCAAGGGGATAAGCGGCTCCAGGCGGCGCACTGACTCAACATTGAAGAGAAGCAAAACATGTGGCTCCAAGTTGTTCGTTACTACACAGCGATCCTAATCCTTTTCGGTGTGCCCGTTGGACTCCTGATGTGGCTGGTGATCCATCCCTTTCACAAGCTGTTGCGACACATCGGCCTCGTGTGGGCGTACCTCATCGTTGCAGTTCCACTCACCCTCTTGGCTGGAGCGATTCTATGGTTTAGAGACGTGATACTCGCAACCGACTATGGATCGAACTTTCTCTTGATGGCACTGTCGGTCGCCCCGTTTACCCTGGCCGTGGCAATCTATCTCGGCCATAGGAAGCACCTCACGCTGCCTATAGTGGTTGGCGTTCCCGAACTCACCAGCGGTCAGAGGGGGGTTCTCCTCACGGAGGGCATCTATGGCCGTATTCGTCATCCCAGATATGTCGAGTCCGTGCTTTGGATTCTTGGCTATGCCCTCTTCACCAATTATCTGGCCCTGTACCTGGTCTTCTTGCTCACGCTGCCGGTTATACATATCATTGTCCTGCTTGAGGAGCAGGAGTTGAAGGAGAGGTTTGGGCGTGACTACGAGGCGTATTGCCGCCGTGTTCCCCGATACATTCCGAAAATCACTTTGGAAAGTCAGAAAGCGGCCTAACAGCAGCATGAACCCGACACGCTCCGCTGCCCATCACAGGTTAGCCCTGTCGTTAGGCGCACAACCAGTCAGTAGAAAGGGCAAACCCTTGTGCTGTTATGCTATTCACCCGCGACGAACCGACCCGTGAAATTTCCCGACCAGTCGGGACACCGCCCTCATGACACGGGAATACCTTGCGTGATAGATTGTGAGCATCCACCAAAGACGAGAAACACATCTCTCGTTACTCACTCGGATCCACGGAGAATGCCTGATGGCGAATACGGATAAACAGTTTTCCCTTAATGGTCTTGGCTCAGAGATGAACCAGGGCCCGTGACATCAAGGGAAAGGAGAAGAGCCTGTAAGCCGGAGGTCCTAACCCTTTGCCACGTTTATCCCAGTTCCCGGTGCACTTTGGACCAGGAATTGGCCTATCACATATCATAAGGAGTTCCAATGAACAGAAAGATGGTTTTTGTTGTCAGTCTCTCGCTGGCTCTGGTTATGGCCAGCGTGAATACCCTGGCCGGGCAGTCGGCTGTCAGCAATGAGGCGGCCTACGAAGTCTGGGTCATTGACCAGTCGGACACGATGACTGACGGTGGCGGCACACTTTATATCTACCAGGGTGACACGCTCACTGGTCAGGACGCAGCCATAGCGGCACCTGAGATGATCGACCTGGGCGGTGCAGCACGCAGCCTGTGCCTGGCCCAGACTGGCACTGCGCCGCGCCGGCCGCACCTGATACTTTTCAACGCCGCGCACTCGCACGCCATCCTGGCGTTCGTCGCGACGGGGCACGTGCTATTCATGGACGCGGCGACACGCGCCCCGGTCGCTTGTCTGGATGTCGGCGCGCAGGCCCATGCCGCGTTCCCATCGCCTGACCAGACGTACGTCGTCGTGGCAAATCAGAACGGCAAGCTCCTGCAACGCATTAACACGAACTATGCAACAAACTCGTTCACACTGGACGGCGCAGCCACCCTTGACCTGGCGGCGTGCACCACGCCCAATGGGGCGGCCTGCCAGGATGCCATCCTGCGGCCAGACAATGCCCCGATCTTTCCGATTATTGATGCTACCAGCCACTTCACATTCGTGACATTGCGCGGCGGTGGTTTGTTTGTCGTGGATAGCACCGCCATGCCGATGGCTATCGTCGCCGAGTATGACAGGGCGACCATCCATCCGAACGGCTTGTATGGCGTCGAAACGGGCGGCAAGATGTACATCAACGTCGGTGGTGGGACAGCATCCAACCCACTCGAATCCGACTTGTACGCCTTCCCATTGAGTGGCTTCACGACAACACCCAATCCGCCCAACACGCCGGCCCCGGCAGTCATCTTTAGCCACGACGCCCGGGGCTTCGTCGACTCCCATGGCGCGGTGCTGACCAAGCATGACGGCTTCCTATGGGTCGCTGACAGAGCTGCCAATCGGATCGTCGTCGTGGACACAGCGACCGATACGGTAGTCAACGAGATTTACCTGGCCGGCGCGGTGAGCGGTGACCCGGCGCTGGACCTGATGGCCATCTCGCCCAATGGCAACCGCGTCTTCGTAACGTTGCGCGGACCGAATCCGCTCACGGGCAATGTCCCCGGCGTGAACAACGCCGTCGGTAGCACGCCTGGCTTGGGCATCATGAGGGTCGAGCAGAATGGTGAGCGAGGTGTTCTGCAAGCCATCGCTCCTGTCACGCACATAGTGAGCGGCGTCGAACGCGCCGACCCGCACGGTCTGGCAGTTCGGCTCAAGTAGGCATGTTGGACAGCGGTGAGATCGTAGATGCCTGGGGTAAGGCTGATCCAATAGGGTTTGATACAGCAACTCCAGGCTGGGGGGACCGCTCATTCAGCGCGATCGCCAGGCAGCTAGCGGACCAGCGAGAATGGCTGCTTAACGACAATACCGTTCCAATAAGTTAGAGTGCAGATGACCCACTAACAAACGATACTGCGCCATAAAATTCCCGACTGTAACGACAGAGCACTCATGACACGGGAATACCTTGCGTGATGGATTGTAAGCATCCGCGAAAGACGAGAAACACATCTCTCTCTTGCATCATTGGAGAATATCCTGTGGCTACTGTCACATCGTGAATTTTCTTCGAAGGAGGCCGTAAATGACAACGTACAACCAGAAGGCTAAAGATGGGATTGATTGGGTTCAAATACTTGTCGTGGCTGTTGCAGCCAACCTGTTGGGTGGTCTGGTCTTTACCTTGACCGAGAACCTGATGCCAGGGTGGGTTGTATACCCGATTCTGCTG
>JAXIOW010000011.1:0-8410 GCA_045403215.1 Nitrospirales bacterium
TTTGCCGCCGAAGAGATCATGCCGGTCGGCCGCCTGACCGACGACTGGTACTTCGTCTGCGGCATCGATGTCGTGGCGCCGCGAGAGACGGGCGCCATCGTCGCGGTCGGCGACTCGCTCACCGACGCCAATATCTCGACCCATGACGGCCATCACAGCTGGCCCTCGCAGCTCGCCCGGCGGCTCATGGCACGACAGAGCGGGCGGCCGGTGGCGGTGATGAACCAGGGGCTCGGCGGAAACCGCATTCTGCACGATATCCGGGGCGATAGCGGCCTGCGCCGCTTCGACCGCGACGTGCTGGCGCAGCCCGGCGTCACCCATACCATCCTCATGCTGGGCACCAACGATCTGCGGAACCGCAACGGCAAGCCCGAAGAAGAGGTCACCGCCCTGCAGATGATCGCCGGGCTGAAGCAATTCGCCGTGCGCGGCCAGGCCTGCGGGATCAGGGTCATCGGCGGCACGCTGACCCCGTTCGAGAATGAGACCTTCTTGCCCGGCGCCTGGAGCCCCAAGCGCGAGGCGGTACGTCAGGCGGTCAACGAGTGGCTGCGCAAGACCGACGCCTTCGATGCCATCGTCGATTTCGACCGGGCGTTGCGCGATTCCGACCATCCGACCCGGATGCTGCCGATCTACGATTGCGGCGACCACCTTCACCCGAGCGACCTGGGCTACCGCGCGATGGGAGACGCGATCGATCTGGCGCTGTTCGACCAATGATGGGGGGCCTAGCCACGGGCCCCCCAAGCCCCCCTTGGCGGCTCGGGACGTCCCGGCAAAGCCGTGACGCCCCTCGACTGACGCCCCTCGACACGTACGGAGGAGTCGCGACCATGACCAATGATGCGCTGCACACGATCCTGCCGGTCGCCGGCTGGGGCGAAGAGCGCGCCCGCGCGGTCGAGATCACCGGCGGCACCGATCCGATCTTGCCGACGCCGTTTCGCATCGGCGAGGCCAGTGCCGCCGCGCTCTCGGCGGTCGGCCTCGCCGTCTCCGATCTGTGGGAATTGCGCACCGGGCGTCGCCAGGAGGTCGCGGTCGACACCCGTCAGGCGACCGCCTCGCTCCGCAGCGGGCATTACATGCAGATGGACGGGGCGCACGTGTCGACCGAGCGCAACACCGTGATGGGCGTCTATCCCGCCAAGAACGGCCGGTGGAGCTATCTGCACTGCAATTTCCCGAACCATCGCGCCGCCGCCCTCCGCGTGCTCGGGGTGCCGGAAGATCGTGAGGCGGTGCGCCAGGCGGTGGCGAAGTGGGACGCGCTCGAGCTCGAGGAGGCGATCATCGCCGCGAAAGGCGCCGGCGGGATGGTGCGCACCATGGAAGAGTGGGCTCAGCACCCGCAGGCCGCCGCGATCGCCTCGCTGCCACTGATGGAGATCGTCAAGATCGGCGACAGCCCAGCGGAACCGCTCCCCGACGGCGATCGGCCGTTGTCGGGTGTCCGGGTGCTCGACCTGACGCGGGTCCTCGCCGGGCCGACCTGTGCCCGCACCCTGGCCGAGCACGGCGCCGACGTCTTGAAGGTCACCGGTGCGCACCTGCCGAATATCGGCTACCAGGAATACGACACCGGCCACGGCAAGCTCTCCGCGCATCTGGACCTGCGTGAGCCCAAGGAGGTCGAGACTCTGCGCGGGCTGGTCCACGAGGGTGATGTGTTCTCGCAAGGTTACCGGCCGGGCACCCTCGGCCAGCGTGGGTTCTCGCCCGAGGCGCTGGCGCAGTTACGGCCGGGCATCGTCGTCGTCTCGCTGTGCGCCTTCAGCCACGTCGGGCCGTGGGCGTCGCGCCGCGGCTTCGACACGGTGGTGCAAACGGTCAGCGGCATCACGAACCGCCAGGGTGAGCTGTTCCCCGGCGCGGCGCCGGGCCCGCAGTTCTATCCGGTGTCGGCGATCGACTATCTGACCGGCTATCTGATGGCCTTCGGCGCGATGGTGGCCCTCGCTCGCCGCGCGCGCGAGGGCGGTAGCTGGCTC
The DNA here is from genome assembly GCA_045403215.1 of Nitrospirales bacterium. Classification (GTDB taxonomy): domain Bacteria; phylum Nitrospirota; class Nitrospiria; order Nitrospirales; family NS-4; genus NS-12. The sequence goes on from JAXIOW010000011.1 coordinate 1,998, forward strand.
GTGCGAATCTCGCTGGCGCAGACCGGGCGCTGGCTGGTCGGCCGCGGTCAGGTTCTGGAAGCCGAGCTCAAGGAGGTACCGAAGGAATTCACCCCCGAGGAGCTGAAGCGTTGGTCGATGACGAGCGACACGCCGGTCGGGCGGCTGCACCATCTCGGGCCGGTGGTGCGCCTCTCCGAGACGCCGCCGCGCTGGGCCCGTCCCTCGGTGCCGCTCGGCTACCACGAGCCGGTGTGGCCGGCGCGGGCCACGTAGCGAGTGGATCGACCTCTGCCGCGCTGGTAGCGGCAGAACTCCTCGAGCCGCTTCGCGATGCTGCGGGCGCGGGACCTGTGCACCGGATGCGGACCGCGCACTCTTGGTGCGCAAACCGGGGATCAGTCGCTATAGAAATGCGGCCGCAACTCGTCCTCCGGGATGAAGCGGAGCGCTTGGAGAAAGATCGCGTGGAGGGTCCCGATCTTGACCTCATCATGGGCTGGGATCGTCAGCGTTTCCGTCGCCCCCTCCGGGCCAGCGCGGCGCATCTTGATGTGACTCCCACGCTGGGAGTGGACCGCGAATCCGAAGCTGCGGAAGATGCGGACCAGCTCCGCGCCCGACAGGCGCCGGAGCCTAGGCATGCGCCGGCGCCAACTCCAACGTCACGATGATGGTGGGCTCGGAAACGAACCCCAGCGCGGCCATGTCCTCGCCATCCAAGTGAAGCCCCACAGCCTCGCGCAGATTGGTCGTTACCTCGTCGAGAGTCTCGCCCTGCGTGACGACGGCGATCTCCTCGCACGTGGCGACATAGCCTGATTCCGGATCGGGCGTGACCCAGGCGTGGATGGCAGGTCGAAGCGCCGTGTCATTCACGCGACCATTCTACCGCACGCGGGATGTCGTCGACATCAAGCCCGGCGACTGGGCCTCGGTGATCCAGAACGTCGCCAACTCGGCGGTCGGGCGGGTGCTGGTTCGCCTGGCCCGGGCGCGCGGCATCAAGACGGTGAACGTGGTGCGCCGCGAGCCGCTCTTCGCCGAGCTGAAGGCCCTCGGCGTGGGCATCTGCGCCGTGGACGGCCCTGACCTCGCCGCGACGGTGAAGGAAGCCACGGGCGGCGCCTCGATCCGCCTCGGGATCGACGCGGTGTCGGGCGGACCACCGCCCCTTCGACCTCCACGCCAACGTCGCCGTACCGAGCCGGAATCGCGAGCGGCTCGAGCAGCTCTGCCGCTACCTCCTGCGGCCCGCCGTCGCACAGGATCGGCTCCGGCTCACCGAGGCCGGTCGCGTCGTGCTCCAGCTGAAGACCGCGTGGGCGGATGGCACCAGCCACCTCGTGTTCGAGCCCTTGGACTTCCTCGCACGCCTGGCCTCCCTCACCCCGCGGCCGAGAATCAATCTGATCTTCTACCACGGGTGCTCGCCCCGCATGCGGGGTGGCGAGCCGCCGTGAGCTATGGGGTTGCGGTGGCCGGCAAGCCGATGCCACCCACCGAGGTTCCCACTGGGACCGACGGCTCCGGCGAGGAGGCTGCCACCACGCCGCGGATGGACCTGGGCTCAACTGACGGGCTTTATGTCGCCTTCTACGCTCCAACGGAAGGCTCGCGTCACAGTTGAGCAGATATACTAGCGCGTGGTCTTCGGTGGGGAGTCGTCGAGGGTCATCGCGTACACCAAGCGTTGGTGATGACCGCCCTCGTCGTCATGCCGACGGCAGTGCAGGCTCGTGGGCCACCGCCCGGCGCCGCACACAACCACGAGTGGCGAGGCTTGGTGTCGAGAGGAGTTCCGATCTTGAGCTATGAAGCGAGCGCTATCAAGGGTCTGCTACAGCATCCGGGGATGTGGATCTGCGAGGAGTGCCTAACCAAGCAGGCCGGCTTCGTCGACCCCGATAACCGGCGCGACTTCCACGCCCTTCGTGTGACTCTCCAGATGGGGCGATTTGGAAACTTCCAGGTTAGTCGGGCTGAAACGTGCTCGTTGTGCTCAGAGCACAATCGAGATCGCTGGTTCGTTCGCGCAGGCCTGGCGCGCAGATGAAAGCGTTGGTCATAGATCTCAACGGCCCGTGGTATCGCCTCGACCCGGTGGGATCCCGAGTGAGGCTGGGGCTCGTCGGGGATGTGGGACTGAACGAGCAGCGAACGGCGCCGCTCGACGGCAACTCCGCGCTCGTGTACATCGGCGTGCCCCGCGCTCGCTGACCATGGAGTGGCGGATCGGGCCGTTCCAGATCCGGTGGCAACCGACGCTCCCGGCGTTCACATTCCCTGGGCCGAGGTAGGAGAGCTTCTGGGGCGAGGTGTCTTGGAGGGAGCCGATCGAAACCTGGCGCATCTCCTCGACTTGGCCGATCCGCCAGGACGCCGGCGGCCGGGGCTCCCGGTATGGCCGGAGCGGCCGGTATGGCGGTACGAGTTCGCCCTGTTTGAAATGTTCTGGGTCTACTACGTCGCAAACACCCCACGTCTCGCCGGAGCGGGAGCGACGAGGCCGCTGCTCGACGCCTATCATGAAGCGTGCTATCGCGCTCTGAAAGAGGCCGGGCTCCTTGAACCTGGCCCCGCTGCGTCGATGGCCTGGGACGACGACGTTGAGGAACGGTCCGCTGTCTACAAGCGTCTGTGGGAGGAAGCACTGACGCAGGAGGGGCCACCGCGAATCTACGCTGCGACGGTCGGCGAAGCACTGGTCCATCGCTTCGTCTATCGGGGGCGTAAAGTCTCGGGTCGGTTCCCTGGGGTCATCGTGGCCTGCATCAATGAATTCGGCTCCATTACCTTCCGCACTCTCGTGGGGCTCATCGAGGACCTGGAGAGGCGTTACTCAGGCGGGTGATCTGATGGGTCGGAAGCTGAGCTTGTGGGCTCTCGACATCCACTGGGCGTTCAACGCGATCGCGGAGTATGCCGCCCGGATGGAGAAACAGATCGAGCGCGTGGCCCAGGAGGATCGGGAGCAGATCGAGGTCGACCCGCCGGACGAGGAGGAGTTCGGCGAGGTCTGGGGTCAGCACGATTGGCTGTTCAACGAGGCCCTGCCTCGCAACTTTCGCTACTCGTGTGTTGTCTTGCTGCTCACCACGATCGAGGCCACGCTGATTCAGATATGCCAGGAGCTCAAGAAGCGCCGGAACCTGCCTCACGCGCTGCGCGACTGGAGGAGGAAGGAGAAAGGCTCCACGCTGGAAAAGATGCTCACCTACATCCGAGTGGTTGCTGGTATCGCTCTGCCCGATCACCAGTTCGACGCAACGCGTGGGTATTTGATCAAGATCCGGCACTGCATCGCTCACGCCGACGGGAACGTCGATCTCATGGCGAACCCCAGCTCGAAGGCAGTTCGGGAGGCTGTGCTGCAGCTTGGGTTCCGCGTGTCGGGCGAGGGATACATCGAGATCGACAAGGACGTCTGCGGGCGCCTCATCGAGGAAGCGGTGGCTTGGGAGTCAGCGGTCCTCGCTGCGGCGAGCCTCTAAGCTAACGATCGCGGTAGGTGTCCTCGCGGCGAAATCCGCAGTAGAGGGGGAGCATCTCCCGCTTGCAGATGTCGTAGCGGAACCGGAAGCGGCCGAGCCGGAGCCGCCACTGCCCATTAGGCTGGATGTTGCCTACGCGCCCTCACGTCACTTTCCCGCGCGGGCGGCCTGGCGCATGTTCCCCAGATAAGCGTTGCTGCCGTGCTGGAGCAGGCGGCTCACGGTGCTGTGGAAATACTGCACGCCGAGGCCCAGGAACTTGGGGACGAGATTGTCGGGGCAGCTGCACCCGGCAAGGCGCCCGGCGTCGGTGATGACCTTGACGCCGCGTTCCATCACCTGCTGCACTTCCGGGTGGGCCTGCTGGCCGGTGTAGCCCATGGATTGAGACAGGTCGCCGGACCCGATGAAATACACATCCACCCCCGGCACCGTGACCAGCTCCGGCAGGTTCTCGATGGCCGTCACCTCTTCCAGCATCAGGCATACGAGGGTGTTGCGGTTGGCTTCCTTGGCGTAGTCCCCGGTGGCGCCCTGGAAGCCATAGTTGGCCGGTCGGCCGCCGCTGAAGATGCCCCGGTGGCCTTCCGGGCCGTACTTCACCGCGTCCACGGCGGCGCGAGCTTCTTCCGCTGTGTTGACGTGGGGAACCTGCACGCCCCACGCGCCCCGATCCAGGAACGGCGCGATGATCTCCGGCTTGTTCCCCACCGGGCGCACGATGGGCGCCATGCCAGTCAGCTCGGCGGCGGCGATGCAGGCCTCGGCGGTGTCCACCGTGATGGAGCCGTGCTCGTTGTCGAGCAGGATCCAGTCGAACCCGAGATAGCCGAGCATCTCCACCACCGGCGGCGAGGGGAAGGTGCACATGACGCCGAAGGCCGCTTTCCCGGCGTAGAGCTGTTGCTTCAGGGTATTCTCGCGCATGATGGCTCCCATTTCTCATTCAAAGTGGCTGTCCCACGCTTGACCCCGTACTCCACCCCTCTCCAGCCGGGAGAGGCGGGAATCCTCGGCCAGTGGACAGGGGGCATGATACGTGGGCAGCGGCGATGACGCAACTGTGAAGATGTCATGCTATTATATAACGCACAGAGCACAAGAGCGTCCAATCTTCGCAGAGAAGGACCACGCACAGTATGTACCAAGAACTCTTTCAGTTTCCGCCGGGACGTGCGGGGTATTACGGCCCCTTCGGCGGGGCCTTTATTCCGGAAATTCTGCACGAGACTATCGCCGAGCTCACCGCGGCCTTCGCCGCGGCGCAGGCTGATGCGACTTTTTGGGACGAGTATGTGGCCCTGATGACGAGCTATTCGTGCCGTCCCACGCCGCTGACTCATTTGCACAACCTCAGCCAGCAGCTTGGTGGCGCCCAGATCTATGTGAAACGTGAAGATCTCAATCATACCGGGGCGCATAAGGCCAATAACGTCATGGGGCAGGGGCTCTTAACGCAGCGCATGGGCAAAAGCCGGGTGATTGCCGAGACCGGGGCTGGCCAGCACGGTGTGGCCACCGCCACCATGGCCGCGCGGATGGGCTTTGCGTGTACGATTTATATGGGCGCCGTGGACGTGGCCCGGCAGCGTCCCAATGTGTTTTGGATGGAGCAACTTGGCGCGACCGTCGTGGTGGTCGAAGATGGTGCCAGGACCCTCAAAGATGCCATTAATGCGGCCTTGCGTGACTGGTCAGAGTCGATGGATACGACGCATTACGTGATGGGCACGGTCTGTGGGCCACACCCTTTCCCGCAGATGGTCACCTACTTTCAGTCAATCATCGGCCAGGAGGCGCGCCAGCAGATCCTCCGGATGACCGGGAAACTCCCGCAGCGCGTCTATGCCTGCGTGGGTGGTGGCTCGAACGCCTCGGGGATCTTTGCCGGTTTTCTCGATGACCCCGAGGTCGAGCTGATTGGCGTCGAAGCCGGTGGCTTAGGCCTCGACTCCGGCCAGCACGCCGCCCGGTTGGCGCAGCATATTGGCCGGTCAGGAGTGGCGCAGGGCTACAAAACCTGTTTTCTACAAAACGCTGAGGGGCAGATGCAGCCGACCCATTCCGTCGCCGCTGGTCTGGATTACATTGGTGTGGGTCCCATCCTGGCCTATTTGCACCAGATCGGCCGTATACGTGTCGAGGCGGCCACCGACGCGGAAGTCTTGCAGGCGTTACAACTCGTCATGCGCCGCGAGGGGATCATCCCGGCGCTGGAGAGCGCGCACGCTTTTGTGACGGCCTTGCACGAAGCACCGCACCTGTCCGCAGACACAACCATCTTGATCAACCAGTCAGGCCGCGGTGACAAAGATATCTTCACGATTGCCGAGGCTCTGGGCGATGCCCGCTGGCGGGCGTTTCTGCGCGACAAAGTGGCGGCCTGGGAGCGGGAGGAGCCATAGTCATGACGCCTTTAGAGACCTACATTCGCCAGCGTCAGCAGCAGAAAAAGCTCTTGCTCATGACCCATGCGGTCATCGGCTATCCCTCGCTGGACGCCAACATGGCGATGCTCGAGGCGATGCAACGCGCTGACGTGGATCTCGTCGAGCTGCAGCTGCCGTTTAGTGAACCGATCGCCGACGGTCCCGTGTTTGTACGCGCCAATCAGCGCGCCCTGGAGGCTGGCATGAACTGGGAGCGCTATTTCACCTTCATGCAGCGTGCTGCTCGCTCGTTTGATTTCAAAATACTGCTGATGGGCTACTACAATAGCGTGCTGCAAATGGGCCACGAGACCTTCTGCGCCTGCCTGGCCGAGCACGGTGGGAGCGGCTGCATCATCGCCGACCTCCCACCCGAGGAAGCTGGCGAGCTCCTGCACCACGCCGACACCCACCAGCTGTCTCCCGTTGTCCTGATGACACCGACCAATTCCATACCCCGCTTGCAGGAGATTGCCCGGCAGGCGAGGGGATTGATCTACTGCGTGGCGCG
>JAXIOW010000111.1:0-41385 GCA_045403215.1 Nitrospirales bacterium
ACGGCCGTGATCGAGCGCTATGCGCCCGAAGCGGTGCGCGTGCGGGTGGAGACCCCGCAGCCGGCGGTCCTCATCCTGCTCGACGCTTTTGACAAGGGCTGGACGGCCACGCTCGAGAATGGCGTCGCGCTCCCCATCATGCGGGCCAACGCGCTGGCCCGAGCGGTCGCCGTGCCGGCGGGCCTCCACACCGTCACGTTCCGGTACGAGACCCCGCTGTTGTGGGCCGGGGCGGGCGCGTCCCTGGCGGGCTGTCTGCTCTGCCTGGCGATGCTCGCGCGCGCCCGCGGGGGGACCCGCAAGAGCCAGCGCACGCCATGAGTCTCAGCACGCCCGAAGAAACGCCGCGCGCCGTGCGCCGGATCATGGCCCGCGGGGGGGCGCCGACTGGACTCGCGCTGGCGGTGCTCTGCGTCCTCACGCTCGCCTTCTACCACAGACTCTGGCTGCCCGACTTGGTGCTGATTAAGCGCGATGCCTTTCTCTTCTACCTCCCGATCAAACAGTACATGATGGAGCGGCTGGCGGCCGGCGCGCTGCCGCAATGGTTCCCGTATGAGGCGTTAGGCCGCCCGTTCATCGGCGTGACCGTCACGGGGGTCTTCCATCCCTTCACCCTGCTCTATGTCTTCTTTTCGGCGCCCGACGCCTATCGCGCCTCCACGCTCCTGTCGTGTCTGCTGGCCGCGCTCGGGGCCTTTGCGCTCGGACGGGTGCTGGCGTTCTCACGCACGGGCGCCCTCGTCGCCAGCATCTCGTTCACGCTCTCCGGTTATCTTGTGTCAGCCCTCGTCAATATCGTCTACCTGTACTCATTGTGTGTGCTCCCGCTCTTCATCGCGGCCGTCGAGAAGACCCTCAGAGACGGCCGTGCCTGGGTGGTCGCGCCGGCGGTCATCTGGGCGACTGTCTTTCTGAACGGTGACGCGCAGACAGGATACTACTACGGCTTTATGGCGCTGCTGTGGACAGCGGCACGCGCGGAAGGTTCCTATCGTGAAGCGGGACTCCGGTTGGTGCTTACCGGCGCTCTCGCAGCCCTGCTCGCCGCTATTCAGCTCGCGCCGGCGTGGGTGGTCTTTATGAACAGCACCCGCGCACAGCCTGCCGAATTCCATGAGCAGGCTGTGCAGTGGTCGACCCATCCATTACGCTTGTTCACCATAGTGGCTTCCCCGATCACCGAGAAGGTTGATCCAGTGGTCGTGGCACGCGTCTTTCTCGGAAGTCCGAAGTGGGGCCTCTGGGCCGATAGCCTCTACCTCGGAGTTCCCGTGATCGGGCTGGCGTTCCTGGGAGCCTGGCAACGCCGCGACCTCCGAGTCCTGGCCCTGCTCGCCTGCGTGGCCCTGTTTCTGTCGCTCGGACGGTTCGGTGGTCTCTATGATGCCTTCTACCATCTTGTGCCGCTGTGGTCGGCGTTCCGCTTCCCCGAGAAACTCATGGGCATCTTCTCCTTCGCGATGGCCATGCTCGCAGGGGCGGGGCTCGACGCGTTACGGGCGGGAAAGGGGCGCCCTGCACCGTGGCTTGTCGGCGCAATCTTATGCGCGTGCGCCGGTCTCTTAATTCGCTCAGAAGCTATCAGCGCATGGACGGCTGCCGGCTTCGACGCACCACCTGCGCTGGCCCATGAGGTGACCGAGGCGACCGCGTACGCCTTCCTCTTCAGCGCAGTCGCCTCTCTCGGCATGTGGCTGGTCATTGCCGGAGCTGCAAAAGGATGGCTACGCGAAGCGCTTGTCCTCGCCACCCTTCCGGCAATCATCGCGCTCGACCTTGCGCATGCCAACATTGAGGTGTACTCCACAGCACCGGCCGAAGCGGCGTCGTTCGAACCTCCCCTCGCCCAGGCCCTGAGGGCGCGTGAAGGCACCTTGATGCCAGGCCGTTTCCGCCTGCTCTCAACCCTGGACTCGAAATACGTCGTCCCCAAACACATCTATCGCCTCCTGGGCTATCAGTCCGATGCGGTGGTGGGACGGCAGGCCCTCTATCCGGAGCACAATGCCCAGTTTCACGTCGAGGCGGTGGATGGGCATCTTCCCGGCTACAGCACGGCGCTCAACGCCATGCTGCCGAAGAAGACTGGGGTAGAGATCACCGGACGTTTCAATGTGTCCTATTATATCGGTCACAGAAGTTCCCTCCAATCGCCGCAGTTTGCCGATTCGCTGGTGGCCGTCGTTCCCGATTATGACCTCGCACTGTTCCGCAATCCTGTCCCCGCCAAACCGCGCGCCTATCTGTCGCGGCGACCGGAACGCGCAACCTCGCCGGTCGATCCCGTGGCACTGCGTCAGCGGCCCGATTTCCTGAGCGGAGACGTGGATGTGATCGAAACGACCGACGCGACCCTGCCGGGCTCCGCGCTCAGCGGCTCTGCCGTGATCGAGCGCTACGTTCCCGAAGAGGTGCGGGTGCGGGTGGAAACCCCGCAGCCGGCGGTGCTCATCCTGCTGGACGCCTTCGATCAGGGCTGGACGGCTACGCTCGAGAACGGCGCTGAGACGCCGATCCGACGCGCCAATGTCCTCGTTCGGGCGGTCGTCGTGCCGGCGGGCGTCCACACCATCACGTTCCGGTACGAGACGCCGTTGCTGCGCGTGGGCGCGGCGGCCTCCCTCGCAGGCATGCTGCTCTGCCTGGGCATGATCGTCCACGCGAGTTGGCGAAGGCACGCAAGGTCCGGAGTATGAGGAGCGTCATGTACCGCTCCCGCTTGGATGCCCTGGCCCGGCGCTCCCTCCTCCGGCGACTGCGCACGATCGACTCCGCACCCGGAGCCGAGGTTGAACTGGACGGACGCCGGATCCTTCTTTTCTCCTCCAATAATTACTTGGACCTCGCCACCCATCCGCGGGTGATCGAAGCCGCCATCAACGCCCTCCGCCGCTACGGCGTCGGAGCGGGGGCCTCGCGGCTGGTGTCCGGGAGTCTCCGCCCTCATCGGGAGCTTGAATCGCGCCTGGCAGCCTTCAAACGTGTCGAGGCCGCCCTGGTGTTCCCGACCGGATACCAGGCCAACCTGGGCCTGATCACCACGCTGGCGGAAGACTGCTCGGTCATCTACGCAGACCGGCTCTGCCACGCCAGCGTGATTGACGCGTGCCGTCTCTGCGACGCCCCGCTGCGGGTGTATCGCCACCGGGACCATGCGCAGCTTGCGCGGCTCCTGCACCGTGGGCGGGCTCCCCGCCCCGCGCTGGTCGTCACGGACGGCGTGTTCAGCATGGACGGGGATCTGGCTCCGCTCCCAGAGCTCGACAAAATGGCGGAGCAGGCCGGCGCCACCGTGGTCGTGGACGACGCACACGGGACCGGCGTCATGGGCGCGACCGGTCGGGGGACGGTGGAGCACTTCGGGCTGGAGGGCCGGCCGCTCGTGCAGATGGGGACCCTCAGCAAGGCGTTGGGCGGGCTCGGCGGCTTCGTTGCGGGGTCTCGAGATCTGATTGAGTACCTGGTGAACCGGGCGCGCGCCTTCATCTACACGACAGCGCTCCCGCCCGCGCTGGCCGCGGCCGCCATCGCGGCGCTCGACGTGATCGAAGACGAACCGGAGCGACGCGAGCGGTTGTGGGCCCTCCGTCGCCGCCTGCACGACGGTGTCAGGCAGGCGGGCTTCGACACCCTGGACAGCCGCGCGCCGATCATTCCGCTTCTCATCGGAGACGCCGAGGCGGCGCTCCGCCTCTCCGAGGCCCTGCTGGCCCACGGCATTTACGCGCCGGCCATCCGCCCGCCGACGGTGCCCACCGGTACCAGTCGCATCCGCCTGAGCGTGACGGCCGGTCACACGTCGGCACAGATTGATCACCTGCTGGAGGTGTTGCAGAAGGTCTGCGCGTTGGATGAGGGTCTGCGAGAGAGACTTAGAGCCGCCCCCCCACCGTCCCCTTGAGCGTATAGCTTTCCAGTTCCTCGCTCACGTAGGTCACCTCGCCGCGGGTCTCCAACACAGGAGGGGCTTCGATCTCCTCCACGTACTTCACCAGCCCGACGCCGCGGACGAACCAGCTTGTGATCCGGTCCCGGCTTGTGATGGCACGCCGATCCTTCGTCAAGGAGATCACGAGGGTCATCGAGGCATCGATCTGGACGGCATCGTTGAAGGTGCCGGCCGGCACCGTCACCGGCGTGTGCGCCACGACCCGGACGTCCGCGACGACGTCCGCCCGCTCGTGACGGCCGTCGCCGTCCAGGTCCGCCTGCATGTCCACGCCCCGCTTCTCGAGCTGCCGGAAGGTGCCGTTCATGACCAGGGGGAACGCCAGCACCCGGTAGGGAACCAGCTGCTGTTCAAACGGCGTGGTGGGCTGGCTGCCGTAATAGGTGATCCCCGTCTTGTCCCGGCGGAAGAACCCGTCGGTCAGCCCCTTGTTCCCCTGGTTGGTTTCCCGGAAGATCTTGACGGTTTCGCCTTTGAGGTTGGTCGTGCCGATGGCGGACACTTCGTTCGTAAAGGTCACCTCGGCGACCCGCTCGACCGCGTCCGTGCGGCTGCGGCCTCGATAGCGCCAGACGCTGCCGATCTCGTCCGGGAAATACTCCTCGGTGTTTTGAATCTCCTGGAGGACGGGATTGTTGCCGGCCGCATCGAGCCCAGCCGAAGGCAGGACACATCCCGCGCTGACGACCAGCACTGCGATGAGGGCGTTCTGACGCACGGGACGGATCAACCTCTTGCTCTTTCTCTTGCCGGACCGGACGGTAGCGACCGACCCTGTTTGGCGTAAAGTAGCACAACCCATCCGCACCATCAAGGCATGCCAGTCATGTTATAATCCCTCCCCACCTCGCGAGGGCTACGTGGAATCCAGGAGATCATCCGAGAGCCGTGTGGTGCTGGTGACCGGGGCTTCCCGGGGGCTCGGCCGCGCCATTGCGGTCGGCTTCGGCGCAGTCGGCGCTCGCGTAATCGTCAACTACCGGACGAACGCCGACGAGGCCGACCGGACGGTCAAGGCTGTCGAAGACGCGGGCGGCTCCGCGTTCGCCTACCAGGCCGACGTCCGGGACGAGAAGAACGTCGCCGCGATGGTATCGGCCGCGGTGGCTCGGTGGCACCGGCTGGACGTGCTGGTCTGTAACGCGGCGGCGTCCGACGACAGCCTGCTCCTCCGCCTCTCGGACGAAGCCTGGGACAGAGTCCTCGCCACCACCTTAACCGGTGTCTTTCTCTGCCTGCAGAGCGCGGGCGCCGTCATGCAGGCCCAAGGCGACGGTTCCGTGATCCTCGTCGGGTCCTTCTCGGCGCTCCAGGGACGAGCCGGCCAGGCACCCTACGCGGCAGCCAAGGCAGGCCTCCTCGGGCTCCTGCGGAGCGTCGCGCGCGAATGGGGACCGGCGAACGTACGCGTCAACATGGTCCTGCCGGGCTGGCATGCCACGGCCCTGACTGGGTTTCGCGACGATCCGGCGCCGGCCCCGTTCGGTCCGGCCCTCGGACACGGCACGACCATGGACGCCGTGGCCGCCTTCGTGGTGGCGCTGGCGGCCATGCGGGACGTCTCCGGTCAGGTCTTCAACCTCGACAGCCGGATCCCTTCCTTTTGACCCGCCACGCGCCGACAGCCTGCGGCGTCTTCGTCACCGGCACCGACACCGGCATCGGCAAGACGCTGGTGACGGCCACTGTGGCGTCGGCGCTGAAGGCACAGGGTGTCAACGCCGGGGTCATGAAGCCAATCACCACGGGACCGGCCGACGGGCACGCGCTTTCCGATCCAGACTGGCTCCTCTCCGTCATGGAGACCCGGGATGAGCCCGACCTTGTCGCCCCCTATCGCTTCCGGCTTGCCGCGGCGCCGCTCGTCGCCGCCGCCCACGCCAACGTTGCGATCGACCCGACGCGCATCACGCAGGCGCTCCAGACCCTGTCGTCTCGTCACGACTGCGTGCTCGTGGAAGGCATCGGCGGCGTGCTCGTGCCCGTCACCCCGGACCTGTTCGTCGTGGATCTGATCAAGCGCCTGGGCTTGCCGGCGCTCCTCGTGGCCGGTGCCGGTCTCGGCAGCATCAATCACACCCTTCTGACGCTGGACTGCCTGCGAACACGCGGCGTGCCGATCCTGGGGCTGGTCTTCAACCACCCGGCCAGACCGCCGTCGGCTCCGGACGAGAGCGACACGATCCCGACCATCCTGCGTCTCTCGCACGTCCGCTCGTTCGGCGAATTGCCGTACTGCGAGGGGCTTCCCGCCACGTGGCTGCGACATCGGGACACGCTCATCGCCCGACTCGACGCCCAGGGACTGCTGGACACACTGGGTCTGCGAAAGCTGGCTTAAGGAGCTGTCGAAGACTATTCCTCCTCGCGTCCGATCAGCTCCTTGATCTTCGCCCCGACGTCCTGGGCCGTCATGAGAGACTCGCCGACGAGGATGGCCCGGACGCCCGCCTCGGCCACCCGCTTCACGTCGTCCCGTGTGAAGATGCCGCTCTCGCTCACGATCAGCTTGTTCCCGGAAATGCGCTTGGCCAGCCGGAACGTCACATCGAGTGTCGTCACGAACGTCGTCAGGTCGCGGTTGTTGATCCCGATGATCCGGGCTTCGGGAAGCCGTTCGAGCAGCAGGTCCAGCTCCCGCTCATGGTGCACCTCGAGCAGCACGTCCAGGCTGAACTCCTGCCGGGCCAGATGGTAGAAATCAACCAGTTGCACACGATCGAGCGCCGCCACGATCAACAGGACGGCATCCGCCAGATGCGCCCGCGCCTCGTAGAACTGGAGCTCGTCCACCATGAACTCCTTGTTGAGCGCGGGCAGCGGCACCTTCTCGCGAATCGCGCGCAGGTCGTCGAGACTGCCCTGGAAAAATTCCCGGTCGGTCAGGACGGAGAGCGCAGCGGCCCCGTGCTCGTGATAGGTCTGGGCGATCGTGAGGGGGTCGAAGTTCTCGCAGAGAACCCCTTTGCTGGGCGAGGCTTTTTTGACTTCGGCGATCAGCCGCGGCATTTCCACCCGCTGAGCGCTGACTGTACGGGGCAGTCCGGCGAGGGCCTGGTAGAAGCCGACCGGCTTCGGCGCATCACGGATCTTCGCCTTCAGAGCGGCGAGATAGCGGGCGTTCTTCTTCTCTCTGATCTCCCGCCTCTTGTGCTCAAGTATTTTGTCGAGAATCACGGCTTCGCCCCGTTGCCCGTTAAACGTTAATCGTTATACGTTAATCGTGTTGGAGACTTAACTCATCTGCTACCGTTTAACGTTTAACGAATAACGGTTAACGATTTGTCCATTTAACAAGGCGCTCCAGCTTGTCCATCGCCGCCCCGGACTGGATGATCGTCCGCGCCAGGGCCACCCCGTCCTGCAAGGTCGCCGCTTTCCCGCACGCGACCAGCGCCGGCGCGGCGTTGATGAGAACGAGCTGCTGGCGCGGGCCTTCGCGCCCGGACAGGATGTCCCGGGTGATCCGCGCGTTCTCCTCCGCATCTCCTCCTTCCAAATCCTTGGCGCGCACCCGCTGCAGCCCGAAATCGCGGGGCTCGACCATGTAGCTGGTGAGCCGGCCCGCCTTGCCTTCGGAGACACGCGTCCGGTCCGCCAGCGTGATCTCGTCCAGCCCGTCCATGCCGTGGACCACGTAGCAGTGCCGCCCGCCCAGCCGCATCAGCACATTCGCCAGCAGGTCCGTGAGGGCCTCATGGTACACGCCGACGATCTGGATGGACGCCCCGGCGGGATTGGTCAGCGGCCCCAGTAGATTGAAGATCGTGCGGACGCCGATCTCCTGGCGCGGGCCCACGGCGTGTTTCATGGCGCCGTGAAACAGCGGAGCGAAGAGAAATCCAATGCCGATCTCGTTCACGCACTCTTCAGTCCGCTCGGGCGGGAGATCGAGGCGTACCCCCAGAGCCTTCAGCACGTCCGCGCTGCCCGAGCGCGAGGAGACCGCTCGGTTGCCGTGCTTGGCCACGGTGATCCCCGCGCCCGCCACCACGAACGCGACCGCGGTGGACACGTTGAAGGTCGCCCCCCCGTCTCCGCCCGTCCCGCATGTGTCCACGACAACCGGATCGGTCGCGCGGATGCGCACGGCCTTCGCCCGCATCGCCCGGGCGGAACCCGTGATCTCGTCCACCGTTTCTCCCTTCATACGGAGCGCAGTGACGTAGGCCGCGATCTGCGCCGGCGTAGCCTGGCCCTCCATGATTTCGTGCATGGCGGCTTCGGCCTCGGCCTCCGTCAGGTCCAGCCGGTCCACGACTTTGGCGATGGCGTCTTTGATCATAGGTGGAAGACTAGCGCGACAAGAAGTTGCGGAGCAGGTCCTTGCCCGGCCGCGTCAGGATAGACTCCGGATGGAACTGCACCCCTTCGACTTGCAGGGTCCGGTGGCGCAGGCCCATGATCTCGCCCTCGGCGGTCTCGGCCGAGATCTCCAGACAGGACGGCAGCGTCTCCCGCCTGACGATCAGGGAGTGGTAGCGGGTCGCCTCAAACGGGTTCGGCAGGTCTTTGAAAATCGTCTTGCCGTCGTGTTTGATCTGGGACGTCTTTCCGTGCATCAGGCGCTCCGCGCGGACCACGTCGCCGCCGAAGGCCTCGCCGATGCTCTGGTGCCCCAGGCACACGCCCAGGATCGGCACGGTCCCGGCCAGGCGCTTGATGGTCTCGATCGACACCCCCGCTTCCTTCGGCGTGCACGGCCCCGGCGAGATCACGATCCGCGACGGTTTGAGCGCGGCGATCTCGTCCACCGTCATCGCGTCGTTGCGGACGACCTGCACGTCCTCCCCGAGCTCGCCGAGGTACTGGACAAGGTTGTAGGTGAACGAATCGTAGTTGTCGATCACCAAAAGCATGAGCGTTAATCGTTATTCGTTAAACGTTAAACGTAGAAGATTCCTGGTTGCCGATTAACGATTAACGTATAACGGTTTCCTCCCTTAATCCAGGCCGCGCTCGGCCATCTCCACGGCCCGCATCATGGCCTGGGCCTTGTTGCAGGTCTCGACGTACTCGGCCTCGGGGTCCGAATCCGCGACGATGCCGGCGCCCGCCTGGATGAAGGCCTGGCGCCCCTTGATCACCACGGTGCGGATGTTGATGCACGTGTCCATGTTGCCCGAAAACCCGAAGTACCCGACCGCGCCCGCGTACGGCCCCCGGCACGACGGCTCCAGTTCCTCGATGATCTCCATGGCGCGTATCTTCGGCGCGCCGGACACCGTGCCGGCCGGAAAGCACGCCCGCAGCACGTCATAGGCGTCCCGCCCGGGCGCCAGCCGGCCTTCCACCTGGGAGACCAGATGCATGACGTGCGAGTACTGCTCCACGACCATGAAGTCCTTGACGCGGACGGTGCCGGGCCGCGCCACCCGCCCCACGTCGTTGCGCCCCAGATCCACCAGCATCACGTGCTCGGCGCGCTCCTTGGCATTGGCCAGCAGCTCCTCCCGAAAGGCCCGGTCCTCCTCCTCCGTGGCCCCGCGCCGGCGAGTCCCGGCGATCGGCCGCAGCTGCACCAGGTCATCTTCGCATCGGACCAGCACCTCCGGGGACGCGCCCACCAGCTCCACCTCGGGGAACCGGAGATAGTACATGTACGGCGAGGGGTTGATGACCCGCAGGGCCCGGTAGATGTCGAACGGCCGGGCCCGAATAGACGCCTGCCACCGTTGCGAGAGCACGCCCTGAAAGATGTCGCCAGCCTTGATGTACTCCTTCGTCTGCATCACCATCTTCTCGAAATCTGTCTTGCTCATGTTGGAGGTGAAGGCAAGCGGCCGCCTGGGGGCGGGCTTCCGCGGGGCCGGCCGGCGGCCCGTGCGCAGCCGCACGGTCATCCCGTCGATCCGACGGACCGCATCGGCATAGGCCCTTTTGTAGTCTTGATCCCCGACGTGCGCGTTGGCGACGACCCGGATCGTCTGCGCCACGTTGTCGAAGACCAACAGCGTGTCGGTGAGCAGGAAGCACATCAGCGGAAGCCCCAGCACGTCTTTGCGAAGTGACGGAAGCCGCTCGAACTGGCGGACGACGTCGTAGCTCAGATACCCCACCGCGCCCCCGCAGAACCGGGGCAGCCCGGGCACCTCGACCGGCCGGTACTCCGCCATGAGGTCGCGGAGGCAGTCCAGCACGTCGGTCTGCACAGGAATCCGGCGACGGCGGCGGCCGGCTGACAGCATCACTTCGTGGTCGTTGCCGTGCAACAGAATCGGCGAACCGCTCCCCAAAAACGAGTAGCGCGCCCACTTCTCGCCACCCTCGACACTCTCCAGCAGATAGGCGCACGGGCCGCAGTCGATCTTGGCGAGCGCCGAGACCGGCGTCTCGAAGTCGGCCAGGACCTCGCGGGAAACCGGAATCAGGTTCCCCTGTTTGGCCAGCGCGCAAAACTCTTTGAAATCAGGGACGTAGCCGCCTGGATGCATGCGGCCACGGTATCACAGGCTTCCTCGGCGAGTCTACCTACACCCTACCGTTCGTAGAAATCCTTTTCCGGAGCGTCGTCGAGGTCATCCGCTTCATGCCCGCTGGCGCTTTCGCCTTCCAGACGCTCCTCCAGATCGGCCACGCGGTTCCACACCGCTTCTACCTTCTCATCCAGCCGCGCCAGGCGGTCGGCGACCACCTTGTCCTGATCGCGCCGCGCCGCGCCCCCGTCGTGGCCCCCGCCCGGGCGCTGGCTGAGTACGGCCTTGATCGCCTCCACCTCGCGGGCGAGGCGCTTGACTTCCGCAGCCAGGTCGGCCGACCCGCCGGCAGGGACGGCTTTCGGTCGGGCCTGTCCTCCTTGGGGGGCTCCCTTCACGGCTTTGTGCTTCCCCCTGGCAGGCATCGCGTTCCTTCCTCCGCCCGTTTCAGCGACACGCCGGCTACGGCGTCAACCACCCTTGGTCGGCAAAACTGACGTACTCATGGTCCCCGATAATAACGTGGTCAAGAACCCGAATGCCAATGATCTCCCCGGCCGAGACGAGGCGGTGGGTCAAGGCCCGGTCTTCCGGACTCGCCTCCGGATCTCCGCTCGGGTGATTGTGCACGAAGATGATGGCCGCGGCCGACTCCCTGATGGCCGGGACGAAGGCTTCGCGCGGATGTACGATACTCAGCGTCAAGCTCCCCTCCGACACCGTCACGTCCCGAATGATGGCGTTCTTGCCGTCCAGCAAGACCGCCTTGAAGACCTCCCGGCGAAGGTCCCGCATGAGGGGACGGTAGTGACGGAACACGTCCTGGCTGGACGTCACCCGCTGCCCCGTGGACAGCGGAGCGGCCATGGCCCGCTTCCCGATTTCCAGCGCCGCCTTGATGAGGGCAGCCTTGGCCGGCCCGACCCCGGGCACGGCGCAGAGTTCCCTAGCGCTCAACCGGCTGACACCGGGCAAGCCGTCGTGCCGATCCAGCATGGCGACGCCGACATCCAGCGCTGTCCAGCCCTCGAACCCGGTTCCTAGCAGAATGGCAAGAAGCTGTCCGTCCGTCAAGGTCTCCGGGCCGTACCGAAGGAGCCGCTCGCGGGGCCGCTCGTCTGGAGGCCAGGTCTCGATTCCCATCGCTTTCCCCACGTCATGTTCCTATCCATCTGTGTACCCTCTTACACACCTGATGGACATTTTTGACACAGGGAATGTCCGTTAGGTTAAACCGGAAGACTTCCTCCTCTCATAACTCTATGAAATTCCGAAAGCCTCGTTTTGGGCACTTACCTTGCTTTCCTGCGGGGAAACGGGTCTCCGACCACCGACAGGAGGACAGGGTGATGCAATGCAGGAAATGCAAAGGGCTCATGGTCAGGGAACGGTTTTCCGACTATTTCCTGATGGTCTACGCCTGGAAGTGCATCAACTGCGGGGCGATCGTGGACCCCACCATCACCAATAATCAGAAAAAGCGGCCTGCGGAGAACCCCCGCGAGACCGTTTCCCAGTAACCCGCCGGTCGTCTGCCCGCCGTCGCCCACATAACGGGCAGCCTTTCCTCCCCCGTCCGTCGCCTTCCCATATCGCGATGCTCGCCGTGTTGTCAAGCCTCCTCGCCGGTTGTGCAAACCACGGCGGACCATGTTAGACTCGCGACTACCATGCGCATCATCGGCGGCACATCACGCGGTCGTCGCTTGTCTGGGCCCAGAGGCGAAACGATCCGCCCCACGGCGGACCAGGTGAAAGAGGCCCTCTTCAATATCCTCGCGGACCGGATCGTCGGCGCGCACTTCCTCGATCTCTTCGCGGGGACCGGCAACATCGGCCTCGAGGCGCTGAGCCGCGGGGCCACGCAGGCGACGTTCGTGGAGTCCAACCCGACCGCGTGCCGCCTGCTGGAGGTCAACGTCCGTCGGTGCGGCTTCGAGCGGGTGGCCGAGGTCCGTCCCGTTCCAGTGATCCGCTTCCTGAAGCACGCGCGCGGACCGGCCTACGACATCGTCTTTCTCGATCCCCCCTACCAGACGCAGGACGCGCACAAGGTCTTGCCATCATTGGGAGGCGATGCTATCATCTGCCCCGACGGCGTGGTGGTCGTCGAGCACTTCCATAAAACCCACCTGGACGATCGGATCGGACATTTGGCGCTCGTGAAAACGTACCGGTACGGGGACACCTGTCTATCGGTGTACCAGCGCGATCGGGCTGAGGCCTCGGCATGAGGATCGGCGTCTATCCGGGCACGTTCGACCCAATCACCAACGGGCACGTGGACCTCATCAACCGGGGCTTGCGCCTGTTCGACAAGATCTACGTGGCCGTGGCCGCAAACCCACAAAAGCATCCGGTGCTGACCCTGGACGAGCGGGTGGAGCTAGTGCGCCTCGCCACCAAGGAGATTCCTCACGTCGAAGTGGAGCCGTTCCATGGTCTTCTGGTGGACTTCGTCCGCCAGCGGGGGGCCCACGCGGTGATCCGGGGGCTCCGTGCCGTGTCGGACTTCGAGTTCGAGCTGCAGATGGCGCTCATGAACCGCAACCTGGACGAGAGCGTGGAGACCGTCTTCCTCATGCCCAGCCAGGAATACATCTATCTGACGTCGACGATCATCAAGGAAGTGGCCCGGCTCGGGGGCGACCTCATCGGCCTGGTGCATCCGGAGATCGCCCGCCGGCTGAAAGAACGTCTGCGGGGCGCCTCCCGATGAAGCTCGCGCAGCGGGTCGGACGCATCTCGCCCTCCCCGACACTCCGCATCACCGCCGAAGCCAAAGCGATGGCTGCCCGGGGCGTGGACGTGATCGACTTCGCCTCCGGCGAGCCGGACTTCGACACGCCGTTGCCGGTCAAGGAAGCGGGCATCGCTGCCATCCGCAGCGGCTTCACGAAATACACCGCCGCAGGCGGCATCGACGAACTCAAGCTGGCGGTCGTCGAGAAGCTCCGGCGTGACCAGGGCCTCACCTACGACACGTCGCAAATCCTGATCTCCTGCGGCGCGAAGCACTCCCTCTACAACCTGGCTCAGGCCCTGTTCGAGTCCGGCGACGAGGTGATCATCCCGTCTCCCTACTGGGTCTCGTTCCCGGAGCAGGTGTTGCTCAACGACGCCACGCCGGTGCTGGTCCCGACGGAGGAGCGGCGCGGCTTTCGCTTGACGGGGGATCTCCTGGCGCGGCACGTGACGCCTCGCACAAAGGCCGTCGTCGTCAATACCCCGAGCAACCCGACCGGCTCGGCCTACGACCGCCGGACGCTCGAAGGGATCGCCGAAGTCGCGCTCCGCCACAACCTGGTCATCGTCTCGGACGAGATCTATGAGAAACTGCTGTACGACGGGCTCTCACACGTGAGCATCGCCTCGCTGGGGCCGGCGGTCCAGGCCCGCACCGTCGTGGTGAACGGCGTGTCCAAGGCCTACGCGATGACCGGGTGGCGGATCGGCTACGCCGCGGGGCCGAAAGACCTGATCACCGCCATGACGACGGTACAGAGCCAGAGCACGTCCAACCCCACGTCCATCGCCCAGAAGGCGGCGGTCGCGGCGCTGAACCAGGGCGACGCGTTCATCAAGGAGATGGTCGCGGAGTTCGACCAGCGGCGGCGGGTCATGGTGGAACGGTTGAACAAGATCCCGGGCGTGACCTGCGCGATGCCGAACGGCGCGTTCTACGCCTTCCCGCACGTCGGCCGTTTGATCGGCCGGCGGGGGCCCGGGGGCCCGCTCACCTCCGCGACCGCGCTGGCGGCCTATCTCTTACAAGAGGCCCAGACCGCCACGGTCCCCGGCGAGGCCTTCGGCGCCCCGGAGCATGTGCGCTTCTCCTACGCCACGAGCCTGCCGAAAATCGTCGAGGGGCTGAACCGCATCGAGGAGGCTGTCCTCCGGCTGAAGTGAGCGCCCGTGAGCCGGGGCTTGACGGCGGCGGGGACCGGGTTTACAGAAAGCAGCACGATGCCGATCTACGAATACGGATGCGAGGCGGGACACCGCTTTGAAGTCAAGCAGAAGGTGAGCGACCCTCCGCTCACCACATGCCGGGTGTGCGCGCGGCCGGTGTCCAAGCTCATCTCTGCATCGGCCATCTCGTTCAAGGGAACCGGCTGGTACGTCACGGACTACTCGAACAAGCTCAAGCCGCCGGCGAAAGACGGGAAGGCCGAGAGCCCGGCCGGCTCTTCCGGGAGCGAACCGAGCCCTCCCACAAAGACGGACTCGTCTGGCTCCTGACCCGTGGCGGCGAGCCCGGTTCTATTTCTTGCTCTTGCCCTTGGTCGGCTTGCTTTTGCTCTTCAATTTGGCCTGGGCGTCCGCCAGCGCCGTCTGAAGCTGATCCACCTTGGCTTTGAGGTCGGCCTGGGCTTGCGCCATCTGACCAGATTGGACCTTGCAGTCCTCAGCCGCTTGGGATACCTCCGCCACCTTCTTGAGCAAGGAGTTCTTTTCCTTCTCCGCCTGCTCCGCAGCTGTGACCTTCGCTTCCAGTTCCCCAATCCGCTGCTGAAGAGCCGGCGGCCACCAGTCGCACCCGCTCAACCCGATCAGGCACCCAGCCAGTGCGATCGCTCCGACTACCCGTGCTTTGTCGCTCATTCGTCCCTCCTCTAGGTTGACGCCCCGTACGCCCGTCACAGCCGAGACCCCTGCTCTTCGGACACTTCCGGCGGTGCCTCCCGTCCAGCTGACGCCCCGCGTCCGATCTGAAATTTCTCCAGCCGGTATTGCATCGTCTTGTAGGTCAAGCCCAGCATCTTCGCCGCCTTGGCGATAACCCCGTTGCTCCGCGCCATCGCCGTCTCGAGAAGCTTGCGTTCGAACCCCTCGAGCGAAAAGCCCTCGGCCGGCAGCTCGAAATCGACCTGGGTGAGCAGGGTCGCGCGCGATCGCACTTCCGCCGGGAGGTCGCCGACATCGATCCGCTCGGCATCGCACAGCAGGACTGCGCGCTCGATGACGGATTCCAGTTCCCGCACGTTGCCGGGCCACGGGTAGTCCATCAGCAGGCGCAACGCCCCGTTCGTCACGCCCTTGACGGTCTTGCCCGATGCGGCGGCGCACTTCTTCAGGAAATGGTCGACCAGCTCCGGAATGTCCGTGGTCCGCTCCCGCAGCGCCGGCACGTGGATCGAGACCACGTTGAGCCGGTAGTAGAGGTCTTCCCGAAAGGTTCCCTGCTTGATGGTTGTCGCCAGCTTGCGGTTCGTCGCTGCCACCACCCGGACATCCACTTTGATGTCTTCCCGCCCGCCGATCCGGCGGATTTCCTTCTCCTGGAGCACGCGCAGCAATTTCGCCTGGAGCGAGAGGCTCAGGTCGCCGATCTCGTCCAGGAACAGGGTACCCCGGTCAACGGCCTCGAAGAGGCCGCTCTGTCGCGCCTGGGCCCCCGTGAAGGCGCCTTTTTCGTACCCGAACAGTTCGCTCTCGATCAGGGTCTCCGGCACAGCCGCGCAGTTGAGCGCCCGGAACGGACGGTGCGCGCGAAGGCTGTGCGCGTGCAGGGCCCGCGCGACGAGCTCCTTGCCGGTGCCGCTCTCGCCCGTGATGAGGACGGTCGCCTGGCTGGGGGCCACCTTCTTGATGATGCGGGACACCTCCTCCATCAGGGGATGGTGGCCGATGAGGTTCTCGATTCTGAACGTGTCGAGGAGCTGTTGCTGCAGCCGCCGGTTTTCCTTGACGAGGTGCAGTCGTTCGAAGGCGCGCGCGATCGTGATCAGCAGCTCTTCCCGGTCCACCGGCTTGGCGAGGTAATCGAAGGCGCCCTTCTTCATCGCCTGGACCGCGGACCCGATCGTCCCGTAGGCCGTGACGAGGATGACGAGCGCCTCGGGATCCAGCTTGATCAAATCGTTCAGCAGTGAAAGTCCGTCACGCTCCGGCATCGACAGGTCGGTCAGTACCACATCGGCGGGATGACCGCGGTACAAGGTCAGGGCCTGCAAGACGTTGGACGCTGCCTCGACCGTGTAGCCTTCCCCTTCCAGGATCACCGTCAGGATGTCCCGCTGGGCCTTCTCGTCATCGACGATCAGGACGTGGCCGGCAGTGGTCATGCCGCCACCTCGACGCGTTCCACCGGCAGGCTGATGACCACGTTGGTGCCCTCATTCGGGCGGCTGCGGACGCTGATCCGGCCCCGATGCTCCTCCACGATCTTCTTGGTGATCGCCAGACCCAAGCCGATCCCCAGCTTCTTGGTCGTGAAATACGGATTGAAGATGCGGTTGAGGTCTTCCTCGCTGATGCCGGGTCCGGTATCCGAGACAATGACCTCGACAGTCCCGTTGGGCACGGGTGCTTGCCCCTCGCGCCCCGCCTCGGCGCAATGCTGGGTGGTGACGCGCAAGCGCCCGCCAGTGGGCATCGCCTGAATGGCGTTCAGCACGACGTTCATGAGGCAGGTTTTGATCTGCACGGGATCGGCTTGCAGGCGCGGGATGGGGGTCGCTTCCGACACCTCGATGCCGATCCCCTGCTCGACAGCCTTCTGGCGCGCGAGGCCGACCACTTCCCGGATCAGCGCCATCAGGTCCACGTCGCTCTTGTTGAGCGCCAGTGGCTTCCCGACCGTGAGGAAATTCTCGATCATGTCGTTCAACCGGTGGATCTCGGCCTTGATATTGGACATCAGCGCCAGCGCCTCGGCGGTGCCTTCGGGCAGCCCGCTCCCCAGCCGGGTCCGGATGTGGTCGATGCTGAGGTTCATGAAGTTCAAGGGATTCCGGATCTCGTGGGCGATGCCGGACGCCAGCTTGCCCACGGCAGACAAGCGTTCGGCCTCCCGGAGGCGTTCTTCCAGTTCGCGGTGCTGGCGGAGCTTTTCCACCATCTCGTTGAAGCTGCGCGTCAACTCGGCGATCTCGTCCTCGCCCTCGACCTCGATGGTCTTGGTGAGATCGCCGGCGGCGACGTGCTTGGCCGCCTTGACCACGTCATGAAGCGGCTGCGTATATTTCCGCGCGAGGTAGAGTGAGGCCAGAATGCCGAGCGAAAAGATCATCAACGTGACGGCCACCCGCTTGTACAACGACGCCTTGGTCATCTGCGCCACATCGTCCAAGGTGAACGTCACGTGGATGTACCCGAGCACCTCGTTGCCGTCCACCAGCGGGGCCGTCACGTTGTATTCGCGCTGCCCCCCTTTGGTCACCGTGCTCTCCATCTTGCGGCCCGACGGTTGCGGCGATTGCGTGCTGACGATGACCTCCTTCTTCTCCACGTCCAGCAGCTTGATCTCTTTCACCCCTTTCTTCCCCAAACGGGCCATCAGTTTCTGAAAGGCGGCCGGGTCCGGCTCGCCGGACAACTGCTCCAGACTGACGGCCGTGGCGTTGGAGAGATCATTGATGCTCTCCTCCATCTCCCGCACCAGCGCCTGCTGGGACAGATAGGAGAAGAGGATGGACGCCGCGAGCGACAACACCAGGAGCGCGAGCATCATGATGACCAGCTTGGTGGTCAGACGGAGTCGGTGGAAGAGCTGGTTGTTGAGGGCGGGGAGCGTCGCCAGCATGATCAGGCCGTCCAGGAAGGCAGGACCGCGCGCAGCGCGGCCTGCGACACGCACCCCTCGCGAACGAGACGCGGGGGGCTCACGGTCGTATCCACGACCGTGCTGGGGAGCCCGCCGGGCGTCGGGCCGCCGTTGACGATCAGATCGACATCGGCCCCGAAGGCGCGCGCCACCTCTTCTGCCGTGGTGGCCGGCGGCTGCCCGGTGCGATTCGCGCTGGTGCCGGTCAGGGGGCCGCCGATGACGTCCAGCACCTGCTGCACGTCAGGAGACGCCGAGAGCCGGACTCCGATGGTTCCCGTCCCCGCGGTGAGCGCCGAGGGCACCGCCACCGCGGCTCGGAAGACGAGGGTCAGCGGGCCCGGCCAGCAGGCCTGCATCAGCCGCTCGGCGGCAGGCGTGATCTCCGAGATCAGCGCCTGTAACTCGTGGCGGGAGCGGATGAGCACGAGGATGGGGCTCGTCTGCGGGGACCGGCCCTTCAGGTCGTACAGTCGCTGGACGGCCTGGACGTTGAAGGGATTCACGCCCAACCCATAGAAGGTTTCCGTGGGAAACGCGATGACGCCGCTGCCCCGGACCACTTTGCCGGCCTCCTGGAGCGAGGACTCGGAGAGGCGATGTCTCTGGACGGTCGTTCCCATACGTGCGGCATTATACCATGGCTCGTGCCGTCACCGTTTGCTCAGCGCGCGCGCGCCGATATCGGAGCGGTAGTGCATGCCATCGAAGCGGATCCGGCGAACACCTTCATACGCCCGCTCGCGGGCGGCCATGAGGGTGGTCCCGAAGCCGGTCACCCCCAGCACTCGGCCGCCGGCGGTCACGACGCCGCCGGGTGTGCGTGCGGTCCCGGCGTGGAAGACGAGGAGATCGTCTTGCCCTTCCGTCTCTGCCAGGCCGTGGATCGGGATGCCCTTCGTCGGCGGGCCGGGATAGCCAGGCGCGGCCAGCACCACGCAGACCGCCGCGCGATCGTGCCAGTCGACCGAGAGGCGGTCCAGCCGGTGCTCCGCCACCGCCGTCAGGATCTCCACCAGGTCGGTCTTCAACAGGGGCAACACGACCTGGGCTTCCGGATCGCCCAGGCGCGCGTTGAACTCCAATACTTTCAATTCCCCGCGCACGATCATCAGCCCCGCGTAAAGCACGCCGTGAAAGGGACTGCCGAGCCGGGAGAGGCCTTCGACGATCGGCTCCAGGATCGTGCGCCGGACCCGATCGACAAGATCGCGGGTGCCGATGGGCGCGGGCGCGTAGGCGCCCATGCCTCCCGTGTTGGGCCCGCTATCGCCGTCCCCCACCCGCTTGTGGTCCTGCGCCGGCGAGAGGGGCGCGACGGTCTTGCCGTCCGTGAAGGCCATCACCGTCAGTTCCTCGCCGTCGAGAAACTCCTCGATCACCACCCGCGACCCGGCCTCGCCGAACGCGTTGCGCTCCAGCATGGCCCGAACCGCGTCGCGGGCCTCAGCGCGGGTGCCGGCGACGACCACGCCTTTCCCCTGCGCCAGCCCATCGGCCTTGATCACGATCGGCATGTCGCGCTGCTCGAGGTAGCCGAGGGCCGGGCCGACCGCCGTGAACGTCTGCGCGTCAGCGGTGGGGATGCACAACCGGACCATCAGGTCTTTGGAGAACGCCTTGCTCGCCTCGATGCGGGCGGCCGCCTTGTGCGGGCCGAAAATGAGCAGCTTGTCCTTGCGGAATTCATCCACGATGCCGGCGGCCAGGGGCGCTTCGGGCCCGATGACCGTCAGGTCGATGCGCTGACTGCGGGCGAAGTCACGCAAGCCGGCCAGATTGTCAGCCGCCAGCGGCACGCACTCGGCGATTTGAGCGATCCCCGGATTGCCCGGCGCGCAGTAGAGCTTCGTCACACGGGGGCTTTGAGCGACCTTCCAGGCAAGCGCATGCTCCCGCCCGCCGCCGCCGACAACCAAGACTTTCATAGGTGATTCACGGGGAGGGCCAGTCCACTGTCATTGCGAGCGACCGCAGGGAGCGCGGCAATCTCTCTTCCGACATCAGAGATTGCTTCGTCGCTGCGCTCCTCGCAATGACAACCAGGGCTAATGACGGAAGTGACGCATGCCCGTGAGCACCATGGCCATCTGGTGCTCGTCCACGGCCTTGATCACTTCCTCATCGCGGATGGAGCCGCCCGGCTGGATGACGGCCGTGATGCCCGCCTGGGCGGCCGCGTCAATGCCGTCTCGGAACGGGAAGAAGGCATCAGAGGCCATGACGCAGCCTTTCAGCGAGGAGCACGCCTTCTGGGTCGCCAGCTTCACCGAGTCCACGCGGCTCATCTGCCCCGCGCCAATGCCGACCGTCCGGTCACGCCGGGCGAACACGATGGCGTTGGACTTGACGTGCTTACAGACCTTCCAGGCGAAGGCGAGCGCGGCGTATTCCTCGTCGGTGGGCGCCCGCTTCGAGGCCACTTTCAACGCCCGCACGTCCGCGATCGTGCCGAAGTCCCGGTCCTGCAGGAGCAGCCCGCCGACGATCTTCTTGAGATCGAGCAGGTCCGGTCCCGTGCGCACGTCGGTGCGGAGTTCGCCCACCGCCAGCAGGCGCAGGTCCTTCTTGCGCCTCAGCTCGGCCAGGGCGTCCTCGTCGAAGTCGGGCGCCACGACCACCTCCACAAACGTCGCGGTGATCTCCTTGGCAGTGGCGAGGTCCACGCGCGCCTTGAACGCGATGACGCTGCCGAAGGCGGAGAGTGGATCGGTCTCGCGCGCCCCGACATAGGCGTCGCGCGGCGTGGGCCCGACGGCCACCCCGCAGGGGTTGTTGTGCTTCACGATGACCGCCACGGGAAGGGGCGCGCCCCCGAATTCCTTCACCAACTCCAGCGCGGCATTGGCGTCGAGAAAGTTGTTGTAGGACATCTCCTTGCCGTGGAGTTGCCGCGCCTTCACCACGCTCGGCTCGCCGCTCCCGAAATCGCGGTAGAAGGCGCCATGCTGGTGCGGGTTCTCGCCGTAGCGCAGGCTCTGCACCTTCTCGAACTGCAGGGTGAGCAGGGACGGGAACCGCACCGGGCCGGGTGCGCCCTGCTGCTCAAGGTAGCCGGCGATCATGCCGTCGTACCGGGCGGTGTGGTGAAAGACCTTGCGGGCTAGCTCCCGGCGCATTGCCGGCGACACGCCGCCGGCGCGCAGCGCCTCCAGCACGGGCCCGTAATCCGCCGGGTCCACCACGACCGTCACGTCCGCGTGGTTCTTGGCGGCCGAGCGCAGCAGAGACGGCCCGCCGATGTCGATCTGCTCGATTGCCTCGTCGACCGTGCAGCCCGGCTTGTTGATCGTCGCCTCGAAAGGATACAGGTTGACCACAACCACGTCGATCGGCCCGATCCCGTGACGCTCCATCTCGGCGACATGCTTGGGATCGTGGCGTCGGCCCAGCAGCCCCCCGTGGATCTTGGGATGGAGCGTCTTAACCCGCCCGTCCAGAATCTCCGGCGAGCCGGTATAGGCGGCCACGTCGGTGACCGCGATCCCGGCCTCCCGGAGCGTCTTGGCGGTCCCGCCGGTGGAGAGAATCTCGTACCCCAGTACCTTCAATCCCTTGGCGAGTTCGATGATCCCGGACTTGTCCGACACGCTGACCAGCACCCGCTTCACGCTCGTCTCTCCGGCCCTACATCTTGCCCGCGTCCCGCAGCGATTCCCGGAAAACGCGGAAGAACTGGTCGTTCTCTGTCACGGCCTGGCGGACGATCCCACGGATCTTGGACAGTTCCCGTTCCGCGACCACGAAGTTGACGCTTTTGGCGAAGGCCAACAGGTTGTCGAAGGTGCGGAACTGGTTACCGACCAGCCCCACGCACATGTGCCGCCTCAGCGTCATCGTCATCGGCTGGATGGTCTGGAGCAACAGATTGCTCTCCGCCGATCCCCCGTAATCTTCGTGGATGATCACCAGCTCATAGCGGTTCGCCCGAACCCGCTGGACGGCGTCCTCCGGCGTGAGGGGAATGTGCACGGTGTAGCCCAGCCCGTCGAGGGCGGTCTTCACCGTTGCCCGCTGGGGCGCCGAATCGATGCAGACCAGGGCCAGCTTGCGGTCCTCCACAAACTCGTCTTCCTCCGGCGAGGAGGCCAACCCCTCATCCTTGATGTCAGAGGAATCGAACTCCTCCATGGGCTCTTCGGGTTCCTGAGGCGGAGGAGGCGGAGCAGGCCGAGTGAGTATGGGCGCGGTCGGCACGCCTCTGGCCCCCGGGGCGGCCTGGTCAGGCATGGTGCTAATCCGTATCTTGGTCTGGCACTTGGGGCAGGTGACCCTGAAGATGGCGTGCTTCGGGACCTTCGCGTCCGGGATCGCGAGCTTGGTCGAACAGGACGTGCAGATGATCTCCATCGCCTACTTCTTCTTCACCGTTCTGGCGTAGCCCGTGTCCAGGGTCAGTCCCGCGATGTCGGTCGTCTTCTGGCCGCGGGTCTGCTTCACCTTGTCGATGCCGCGCTGGACCACCGACTTCCGGGTCGCGTACAACTCGGCGGTCTCCGGCGTGATCAATCCCTGTTCATAGATTTTGATGATCGCCTGATCGAAGGTCTGCATGCCGAAGGGAACGCTGGCTTCCTGGATCTCGTAGAAGGTCTTCCCTTCGCTCTCGCCCATCAGGATGGATTCGTGGGTCCGGAGATTGTTGCCGAGGATGTCGTGGATGGCGATGCGTCCCCCGCCCACCTTCGGCAGCAAGCGCTGGCCGACGATCCAGCGGACCGTGTCCGCGAGGCGCTGGCGGATATGCTTCTCCTCCTCCGGATCGAACAGCCCGAGGATGCGGTGGATGGTCTGGCCGGCGTCCACCGTGTGCACGGTGCTCAACACAAGGTGGCCGGTCTCGGACGCCTTCATGCACAGCTCGGCCGTCTCGCGGTCGCGCATCTCGCCGACGAAGATGATCTTCGGCGCCTGACGGAGCGCGGCGCGAAGGCCGTTGGCGAAGGTGTCGAAGTCGCTTCCCAGCTCCCGCTGGTTGAAGGTCGCCTTGATGTTGGGATGGACGAACTCGACAGGGTCCTCCAGGGCAACGATGTGGATGGGCCTGGTCTCGTTGAACTCCCGCAGCAGCGCGGCCAGCGAGGTGGTTTTCCCGACGCCGGTGGCGCCGGTCACCAGGATCAGGCCGTTCTTCTCCTTGGTCATCTTCCGGAAGGCTTCCGGCAGCTTGAGAGAGTCGATGGACGGGACCAGGGTCTCCAGTTTCCGCATGGCGACCGAATAGTTTCCCCGCTGGCAGAAGATGTTGACGCGGAACCGGGCCCGCCCGGCCAGGAAGTACGAACTGTCGCAGGACCCCTGCTGCAGGAGCATCTGGGTCAGCCGGCGGTCGTTGTGCATGAGATTGAGCGCGAAGATCTCGGTCTGAAAGGGGGTCAGGTTCTCGATAGGGGGGGTGAACCGGACCGGGACCAACTCACCATCCGATTCCACCTGCAGCGGGCGGTCCACCGAGAGGTTCAGGTCCGACACGTTATCGTGCGAGTCGAGCATCGCGGTCAGCACCGTATCCATCTGGGCTTTTCTCATGACGCCCTCCTCACCCGCCCCACTCAACCGGCGGGGTCTTCAGGAACGGCCGGAACTTCGCCTTATCGACGCAATTCGCGTAGGCTTCCTCCGCGCTGATCCACTTCTTTTGGATCACCTCCATGATCGCATCGTCGAGGGTCTGCATCCCGAATTGTTTGCCTACCTGGATGGCCGAGGGAATCTGGAAGGTCTTGTTCTCCCGGATCAGGTTGGAGACGGCAGGCGTGACCACCATGATCTCCAGCGCCGCACACCGTCCCTTCTTGTCGATGCGTTTGAGGAGGGTCTGCGCCACGACCAACTTGAGGCTCGTGGACAAGCTGCTGCGGATCTGCCCCTGTTCCTCGTTCGGGAACACTTCAATGATCCGGTCCACCGTCTTGGCGGCATTGGTGGTGTGCAAGGTGCTGAGCACCAAGTGCCCGGTCTCGGCCGCTTCAATCGCCAGCCGGATCGTCTCGAGGTCCCGCATTTCGCCGACGAGGATGATGTCGGGATCTTCGCGAAGCGCACCCCTCAAGGCCGCAGCGAAGGACCGGGTGTGCAAGCCCACCTCACGGTGGTTCACCAGACAGCCGTGGCTCTGGTGCACGAACTCGATCGGGTCCTCGATGGTGATGATGTGGTCTTTGCATTGCTTGTTGGCGTGGTCGATCATCGCGGCCAGCGACGTGGACTTGCCGCTGCCCGTCGGGCCTGTGACCAGGACCAGTCCTTTGTTCAGCAGGGCGGCCCGTTTCAGGATGGACGGGAGCCCCAGCTCATCCGCTGTCTGGATCTTTGTGGGGATCTGCCGGAACACCGCCCCGCAGCCGTACTTCTGGTTGAAGAAATTGCACCGAAAGCGCGCCACGCCCGGAATCTCGTACCCGAAGTCTACGTCGCCGGTCTCTTCGTACTGTTTGATCTTGAGCTCGGGGGCGATCTCATAGAGCATGGCCTTCAGCTCGCCGTCCTCCAACACATTGTACTTGACCCGCTCCATATCCCCGTGAAGACGGAGAATCGGCTGCTGTCCGGACACCAGGTGAAGATCCGAGGCCCCCTGGTCGAACATCAATTTAAAGAAGGCGTCAATCTTCGCCATCCCCTCGTCCTCCCAAGCTCATCGCGACGCATGCGCCACGAGGCCCAACACACGCGGCAAACGTAGCATAACCCTCCATGCGAATCAACCGCCCGGGCTTCATTGACAACGGCCAAGAAGGGGCCTACGCTTCTTCTATGGTCGACCTCTTTGACTTTTCCACGCCCATCCCGTGCGAGTTCTGCACGCTCCCCATCCCGATCAAGCCGGACTCCAAGGTCCATACGGTCCAGCTTGACGAAGGACCGGCCATCTTCCCGATCTGTCCGACCTGCGGCCGGCTCCAGCGCCCCCGGCTCGTCAGGGACGGCACGCTCTACCTGGTCAACCTCAGCGACGAGCAAATGGTCACGCTCCAGACGCTGTTCAATCTGAACCTCTAGCCCTCCCCCTCCGCTTTTTACCTTTTCCCTCCCTCCCGTGTCTCATTGACAAGGACAACGGACCGGCATACCCTTCACTCGCGGCGGAGGCGGCATGGACCAAGAGCTCGTTCAGTACCTCGAAGAGAAGTTTCAGACACAAGAGCAGCAATTCCAAAGCCTTCTAGACCAGCACTTTGAAGGCATCAATGCACGCTTTGAAGGTGTAAATGCGCGCTTTAACCGAGTCGAGCAACAGCTTGACGCCCACGATGAGCGTTTTAGCTCGATCGATCAGCGGTTTCAGGAGGTGAACAACCGGATTGACGACCGGTTCGAAGAAGTCAAGCGACATACCGGCGTGCTAGTTGAAGGCCTCCGTCACGAAATCCAGCAGGTGGCTGAGGGGCTCTTGGTGCACATCGATGTCCGGCACAGGGAAGATCGGGAATATTTCGACCGCAAGTTCGAGGACATGTCTGCCCTCTTCCGCAGTTCCCACGTCCACCTTCAGCAGCAACAGGACCAACTCCGCCAATCACAGGATCAGATCCACCAGCGCGTGGAGAACCTCGAGCGGAATCAGAACTAGACACCGTATAAGAATTGACTTCGCCGGAGGGCGCCGCTAGAATGAGCCGGCGTGTCAGAGACGCCGAGACCATAAGGAACCCTGCGTGGCGTCCCAGTTCGTCCACCTCCACGTGCACACCCAGTACAGTCTGCTCGACGGGGCCAATCAGATCGCCGCCCTGGTGCAGGAAGCCAAGGGTTTCGGCATGCCGGCCCTGGCCGTCACGGACCACGGAAACCTCTTCGGCGCCATCGAGTTTTACCAGAAGGCCACCGCCGCCGGCATCAAGCCGATCATCGGCTGCGAGGCCTACCTCGCCCCGAAGAGCCGGTTCGATCGGGAAGGGCAGTTCGCCCACAACGAGTACTACCACTTGATCCTGCTGGCCGCGAACCGGACCGGCTACCAGAACCTCCTCAAGCTCGCGAGCCAGGCGTACCTGGAAGGGTTCTACTATAAGCCGCGGGTGGACAAGGCGTTGCTCATCGAGCACCATGAAGGCCTCATTGCGCTCTCCGGCTGCCTGAGCGGCGAGGTCCCCCACCTCATCGCACAGGGCCGCCTGGAAGACGCGCTGCGCACCGCCGCCGAGTATCGGGACATCTTCGGGGCCGACCACTACTTCCTGGAAGTCCAGGAGAACGGCGTGCCCGAGCAGCAGATCGCCAACACCGGGTTGCGGGAGATCCATAAGCGTCTCGGCATCCCGCTGGTGGCCACCAACGACTGCCACTATTTAAAGAAGGGCGATGCCAGGGTCCATGACATTTTGCTCTGCCTGCAGACCGGCAAGACGGTGACCGATCCGAACCGGATGCGCTTTCAGACCGACCAGCTCTACGTGAAGTCCACGGAAGAGATGCTGGCCGCGTTCCACGAGTGGCCCGAGGCGGTCTGGAACACGGCCCGCGTCGCGGAGATGTGCGCGCTCACCTTTACGTTCGGCAAGTCCTACCTCCCGCACTACACGGTGCCGGAGGGGGAGACGCTGGAGAGCTACCTCGACAAGCTCGCCCAGAAGGGGCTGGCGGAGCGGGTGCGCGAGCGTCCGTCGGGCCTCCCGGAAGCGCAGTACCGGAAGCGCCTGCGGGACGAACTGACCGTGATCACCTCGATGGGGTTTGCGGGCTACTTCCTGATCGTCTGGGACATCATCACCTTCGCCCGCTCGCGGGGCATCCCCGTGGGACCCGGGCGCGGCTCCAGCGCCGGCAGTCTGGTCGCCTACGCCCTGCGCATCACCGACCTGGACCCGCTCGTGTACGGCCTGCTGTTCGAGCGCTTCCTGAACCCCGAGCGCATCTCCCTTCCCGACATCGACATGGACTTCTGCATGGACCGCCGCCAGGAAGTCATCAACTACGTGGTCGAGAAGTACGGCAAGGACCATGTCTGCCAGATCATCACCTTCGGCACGATGAAGGCGAAGGCCGCGATCCGCGACGTGGGCCGCGTGATGGAGATGCCCTACGCGGAGGTGGACCGCATCGCCAAGCTCATCCCCGATCAGCTCAACATCACCCTGGACGAAGCCCTGGGGGCCGAGCCGCGCCTCACGGAACTGGTGGAGACCGACCCGAAAGTCCGTGAGGTCTTCGAGACGGCGCGCGCCCTGGAGAATTCGCCGCGCCACGCCTCCACCCATGCGGCCGGCGTCGTCATCTCGCAGGACTCCCTGACGGCCCACGTGCCTCTCTACAAAGGCTCCAAAGAGAGTGACGAAATCGTGACCCAGTATCCGATGGGGGACGTCGAAAAGGTCGGGCTGGTGAAGTTCGACCTGCTGGGGCTCAAGACCCTGACGATGATCGCCCACGCCGAGCGGCTCATCAACGCGACGCGGCCCAACGACCCTGTTTTCTCCACTGCGAATCTGCCCCTCAACGACCCGCAGACGTTCGCGCTGCTGTCGTCCGGGAAGACCATGGGCCTCTTCCAGTTGGAGAGCGCGGGCATGCGCGACCTGCTCACCGGACTCCGTCCCGACCGCTTCGAGGACATCATCGCCATCATCGCCCTGTACCGGCCCGGTCCCATGGACCTGATCCCCGACTTCATCCGGCGCAAGCAGGGGAAGATTCCGATCACCTTCGAGGCGCCGGTTCTGGAGGAGATGCTGAAGGAGACCTACGGGGTCATCGTCTACCAGGAACAGGTCATGGCGATCGCGAACAAGGTCGCCGGCTTCACCATGGGCCAGGCGGACCTCATGCGGCGCGCCATGGGCAAGAAGAAACCGGAGGAGATGGTCAAGCTGCGGACGCAGTTCATCGAGGGTGCGAAGAAGCGGAAGATCACGGAGAAGAAGGCGGAGAAGCTCTTCGAGCTGATCCAGAAGTTCGCCGGCTACGGGTTCAACAAGTCGCACGCCGCGGCCTATGCGCTGGTCACCTACCAGACGGCCTACTTGAAGACACACTACCCCACCGAGTTCATGGCGGCCCTCCTCACCAGCGAAATGGGCAACACCGACAAGGTGGTGCGGTACATCAACGAATGCCGCGACCTCGGGATCAAGGTGCTCCCCCCGGACGTGAACGAGAGCGACAAGGACTTCACGGTCACGCAGGAGGGCATCCGGTTCGGGCTCGCGGCCATCAAGAACGTGGGCGAAGGCGCGATTGACACGATCCTCGAGGCGCGGAAGGCTCAAGGCCCCTATGTCTCGTTCTTCGACTTCTGCCACCGGGTGGACGTCCGGAAGCTCAACAAGCGCGCGCTGGAATGTCTCATCAAGGCCGGCGCCTTCGATTCGACCGGCGCGCGCCGCGCCCAGCTCGCCGCCGTCCTGGACCGGACCGTGGATCAGGCCATGGCCGCCCAGCAGGCGGAGTCTCGCGGACAGACGAGCATCTTCGCCGCCTTCGAGTCACCGGACGGCCAGGGCGGGCGGCGCGGCACGCTGCCGTTCGACGAGAGCCTGTCCGACGTGCCGGAATGGGACAAGGACCAACTGCTCAAGTATGAAAAGGAACTGATCGGGTTCTACATCACGAGCCATCCCCTCGCCCGGTACGACGAGGCCATGAGCCGCTTCTCCACCGCCAGCACCGACACGCTGAGCGAGGTCGCGGACGCCAAGGAGGTCAAGCTCTGCGGGATCATCGCCACCGTCCGCCAGACCATGACCAAGAAAGGCGACCGCATGGCCTATCTGACGCTGGAGGACCTGCACGGCACCGTCGAGGTCATCGTCTTTCCCGACCTCTACAAGACAGCGGCTGCCCTCATCATCCCTGAATCGGTCATCCAAGTAATCGGGACGCTGGACCGGGGCGACAAGGCGGCCCGCATCAAGGCGACCAAGCTCGCGGGCCTTGCCGACCTCCAGGCGCAAAGCGTCTCCTACGTCTCGATTCACGTCACCACGCGGGACGCGTCGGCCGAGACGCTGCGCCAGCTCCGGGAGGTGCTCCACCGTCACGCCGGCCCCTGCCCGGTCTATCTCACGCTCACGATTCCCGACCACTCCGAATCCGTGATCGCGGTCGGTCCGGACCTGCGCGTCCTGCCGAGCGCCCCGCTCGTCGGCGACGTCGAAGCCCTCATCGGCACGGGCACGATCTCATTCGAATAGCGAGCGGCAGCATGCGCGAATACCTAGACTTCGAGAAGCCCATTGCCGAGATCGAGGCGAAGATCGAAAAGCTGACCGCCGCGGGCCAGGGACAGCCCGGCGTGCAGGACGACCTCCGCAAGCTCCGCGAGAAACTCTACAAGCTCCAGGCGGAGATCTACGCCGGCCTCACGCCCTGGCAGCGGACCCAGGTCGCCCGGCATCCGCAACGGCCGTCCACGCTCGACTACTTCGGGCGGATCTGCGACAGCTTCCTGGAACTGCACGGCGACCGCCTGTATGGCGACGACCAGGCCATCGTCGCGGGTCTCGCTCGCCTGAACGGCCGCTCCGTCGTCGTGATCGGGCCGCAAAAGGGCAAGACGCTGAAAGAACGGATGCAGCGGAACTTCGGGATGCCCAACCCGGAAGGGTACCGCAAGGCGCTTCGCCTGATGCGCCTGGCCGAGAGATTCAACAAGCCGGTCCTCACCTTCATCGACACGCCCGGCGCCTATCCCGGCATCGGCGCCGAGGAGCGCGGCCAGTCCGAAGCCATCGCCCGAAATTTGTTGGTGATGGCCTCGCTCAAGGTCCCGATCGTGTCCGTCGTCATCGGGGAAGGCGGCAGCGGCGGGGCCCTCGCGATCGGCGTGGCCGACCGCCTGCTAATGCTGCAGCACGCGGTCTATTCGGTCATCTCGCCGGAGGGTTGCGCAGCGATCCTGTGGAACGATCCGCAGAAGGCGCCGGACGCGGCGGAGGCGCTCAAGATGACCGCCGAAGACCTGCTGCGCCTGGGTGTGATCGACGAGATCATTCCCGAGCCACCCGGTGCGGCCCACCGCGACCCGACGGCCATATGCAACGCTGTGAAGAAGGCGGTCGTGGCCCACCTCAGCGAGCTGCTCGAACTCCCGCTCGACGAGCTCCTCCGGCGGCGCTCCAACAGGTACCGGCGCATGGGCGTAATGGGCGAGTAGATCAGGTTCGCGGGTCCTGTCGCCGAGTCACCCTGACGTGCTCAGAGCCTTTCGCCGTCGAAGCCCCGCGGACTCGGCTGTAGGCTCTTCCGCTCCGCCAGGGTCCCGCTCGGCGCCACCCGCTGTTAAATCCAGCACTCGCCTTTGGAAAATGGGATGAATGGAGAAAAGTGATGGATTGGCCCGTTGAGCGGACGGCGAGGCTGGCGGCAGGCCACGGGGACGGCGTGCTGTCGAATGTGAACTTCGGGGAAGTCCTGCCGTTCGTCGCCAAGCCGCTGGTCAGGGACTACCTCGCACGGTATATCGGCCCGATCCTGGGCGGCCAGTTTGCGGGCCTGCCGCGCACCGACCCGCTGGTCCTGGACCTGAACCCGATCGCCTTCGTCGCCGGCCGGTCCTACATGGACCTGTCGGTGTACCTGAACATGCCGGCGGTGCGCTACCACCTCGAGAGCCTGGAAGCCGTCGACCAAGCGAAAGGACAGGCCATCATCGCGCTCGTGCGGGCCGGGCGGCTGAGGCCCATGCCGATCCCGTTCAGCGCGCGCGTGCGCCTCCACCTGGCCTACGTCCGAATGAGCCTGCGCTCGCTGGGCTGGCTCCTCCGGCGCCGGACGCCGGTGAAGTTGCTCGCTGCCTATGCGCGCAGGACCGACTGTCTGCGCGAGCTGGCTCGGCATCCGGTGGAACAGGGATCGCCCGCGACGCTGCTCATTGAGATGGAGGAGTGGCTCGAGCACGAAGACGACCCGACCAGGGAGGGCCTCCGCCACTTGGGCGTTGCGATGTTCCTCCACACGGCCGTTCAGCGGATCTGTGCGGGGCGCGTGTCCTTCTCGCAGCTCGCTGACCTGGGCAAAGGCATCCCCAACAATCCCACCACCATCATCTCTTTGGACTTGTGGGCCTTGGCCCTGGAGGCCCGCCCCCTGGCCGACCTCTTTGAGAACACCCCGGCCGACAAACTGGCGACCGCCCTCCAAACAACGGAGGCCGGACGCCGCTGGTGGAATCGCTTCGACGAATTTCTGGCTCGGCATGGCCACCGCGGGGAGGTGGAACTGGACCTGTCAACGCCACGCTGGGCAGAGGATCCCACGTTCTTGTTGCAGGCCGTCGCCAATTACCTGCGCCACCCGAGCGGCATTCCGACGCCGCCCGAGATGCTGGCCCAGGGCGTCCGCCAGCGCGTGGAAGCCGTCGAGACGATTCGATCCCTGCTGCCCCTACCCCTGCGATGGCTGTTCGGGTGGCTCTACGAGCGGTATGTCCTGTGGCTGCCGTTTCGGGAAGCCGCCAAGTACGTCTGGCTGATCGGGTTTGCCCACGCTCGACGGGTCTACCGGGAACTCGGACGCCGGCTCGCCGTGTCCGGACATCTCAAAGAAATCGACGATGTCTTCTGGCTGCAGTTGAATGAAGTACGCTCCTGGGCTGAAACAGGGACCGCTTCGTGGACACAGGAGATGCTGAAGGCGCGAGAGCGCGAGTGGCGGGAATGGACGACGCTCAGTCCGCCTTCCTTGATCGTCGGCTGCGTCGGAATCGAAGACACGACCGTCCTGAGCGTGCCGCTGCCCGGATCACGGGTGCTGCGCGGGACGCCGGTCTCCTCGGGCGAGGCCGAAGGGCTCGCCCGCGTGATCACGGACCCGCACCAGGCCGACCTGCGCCCGGGCGAGATCCTGGTCACCCGCTATACCGATCCCGCCTGGACGCCGCTGTTCTTCACGGCCGGCGCCTTGATCACCGAGATCGGCGGCGTGTTGAGCCACGGCGCGGTGATCGCCCGCGAGATCGGCCTGCCGGCGATTGTCGGCGTGGCAGACGCGACCACCCGCATCAACTCGGGCCGCCGCGTGAAAGTCAACGCACACGACGGGACGGTGGAATTGCTCTGACTTGCTGACTCAACAAGACCGGCGTACACTATTTGTATGTCGCGCGCCGGCATTCCTCTTCTTGTCGCGTTCCTTTCTACCATCCTCCTCCCTCTGTCCGCCACAGCCGAACCGGAGCTGTGGGTCTGCAAACGGGCCGATGGCTCGACGATGTTCACGGACCACGTCCCGACCCTCGCCGGCTGCAGCGCCTACACCGTCCGTTCCGAGCTGGGCTATCTCAAACGCGCCGCGGAACCTCCGGCGGTCAAGCAGGAAGCGCCCACGCCGCCTGAGCCGAGGGTGCAGGCGCAGACCGCACTTCCGCCGATCACCATCAACATCGTCATCAGCGCCCCGCCTCCACTGCCTCCGCCGGTCCAAATGCTGGCCCCGGTCGGAGAGATCCCCTTCGAGACCTACCGAATGTTGTCGGTGGGCATGACCGAAGCGGAAGTGCTGGGGCGCGCCGGGCTGCCTCAAACGACGTATATCGGCAGCGCCTACCCGTTCAGCTCGCCCTATCCGTTCTGGCCCATCTTCGGCGCGAACCGGTTCGTGTACTCCAGCGGCGACTGGATCGTGGAGCTCACGTTCACCGGCGGCCGCGTCCTCTCGATCAACCAAACACGCCTCAGACCGTGACTCGATTCAACCACCAGTAAACTTCGCCTCCTGGAAACAGAACGGCCTCCGGAGGCTGTCCTCCGGAGGCCGTCCACGGTGGGTGTGGGAGGGGCGCTTTTAGCGGGGCCCCCTCCCACTATGACGTAAGGGTCGGCTTACGCCCTGTGAGACGATTTGGCGTGGACTGGTCGTCCGGGTCTGAACCCGGAGGGCCGTCCCGGCCTGTCGCCCCTCTGGCCATTGTGGCCATTGCCGCGCGGGGTGTGCGCCTGGGGTACGGGATGCGCGGGGGGCCTGCTGCCGGCCGCGAGAGGAACCGGTTGGCCCAGCAGCTTCTCGATGGCCCGCAGTTGCACGTGATCGTCCGCCGTCACGAAGCTCGTGGCCCGGCCGCTCGCCTTCACGCGGGCGGTCCGCCCGATCCGGTGGATGTAATCCTCCGGCGTGTTCGGCAGGTCGTAGTTGACGACATGCCCGATGTTGGCCACGTCAATGCCGCGGGCCGCGATGTCCGTGGCCACCAAAACCCGGAATGTGCCCCGGCGGAATCCTTCCAAGGCCGCCCGCCGCTGCGACAGGCTCCGGTTGCCGTGGATGATCGCCACCCTGTGGCCGGCGTTGCCGAGCGCCCGCCCCAGTCGGTCGGCGCCGTGTTTCGTGCGCGTAAAGACGAGGACCGAATCGCGGTCCTGCCCGAGCAGAGCGAGCATCAGCTTGGTCTTGTCCTCCCGTGTCGTATGATGCAGGGCCTGCTCGGCCCGCTCGGCGGGAGCCGACGAGCGGCCGATTGTCACCCGCACCGGGTCCTTGACGCTGGCTCGCGCGAGCTCGGCGACATCCGTCGGCAGCGTCGCGGAGAAGAGCAAGGTCTGCCGCTCTTCCGGCAGCGCCTCCAGGATCTGGTTGATTTGGAGCGCAAAGCCCATGTCCAGCATGCGGTCCGCTTCGTCCAGCACCAGGATCTGCATCTTCATCAGATTGATGGTCCCGTTCCACATATGGTCCAGGAGCCGTCCCGGCGTCGCCACGATGATGTCCGGGCGCTGGCGAAGACCGCGAAGCTGGGCATTCATGTCGGCGCCGCCCACGATCGTCGTCGCGTACACGCGCCGGCTGTGTCCCAATTTCGAGATCGCTTCCTGGATCTGGATGGCCAGCTCCCTGGTGGGCGCCAGGATCAACCCGCGGGGAAAGCCTTCCGACTTGCCGGCCAGGCGCTCGACCATCGGAATCACGAAGGCCGCGGTCTTGCCCGTGCCGGTCTGCGCGCATCCGAGCACGTCGCGCCCGGCCAGCCCGGGGGGAATGGCCTGGGCCTGGATGGGCATAGGTTCGGTGAACCCCGCCCTGGCGATATCGCGCAAGATGGCCTCGGACAAACCGAGATTACTGAAACTGCTGTGAACAGTCGTCTGCACAAACTCTTCCTTTCGGTGTGGATCGCATTGTCACGGATTCAGAAAACTGAGGGGAGTCAGGATCGGGTGGGAAACTGCTCCAAACAGGACCTGAGCGCGATGCGATCGCGGGTCCGGAGTATGGTTACCGTCACCGCCGCCGGACCGTCTCGGCGATGACTAGGCACACTGTACTAGACTAAACCCTAATTGTCAAATTATTTAAATTAAATGCCTAATCACTAGTTCCACTCGCCACCTGCAGGCTACGCCGGGCACCTTTTGAAGAGATCAGCTCAGTTTGCGTTGCTCAATCTCCGCGACAATGGCGCGTTGAAGTTTCGCGGCGGCGGCCGCCTTATCCTGCTCCATCTTGTGTTTCGACAACTCGCCGACCTTCTGTATAGACAACTGGCCGACACGCTGGCGATAGGCGTAAAGCGCATGGAGTACGCTGCAAATGGTTCCCTCGTCCTCTCCCGATGAGGCCGCCACCTTCTCCACGTGCGCACGAACAGCCGGGCTCGGCTGCGTGGTCTCACCCCCAATCAGCGTGGCCTCGTAGGCAGCAAGCTGAGCTTCTTTCTCCTGTGTGTCCATGTCGAGCAACGGCTGCAGCGCGGCAAGGTACGTGAACACATCGACGCCGGTCTCGGCAGCTTCATGGCTTAAGTCCAGGTCAGGCGGCCACAACCCCCATGGTCTTCCGTGCATGTAGATCTGCTTGACTTCATCAGGGTTCAGCTTGGCCTGTTGGGCGAGGAATCCGAAGAAGCCGGATACGGTCATCAACTCCCTCAATTCAGTCTCGTTCATGGTAGGCCCGCTGTTGCGATTTTCTCTGGAGCCACCGCCATGTAAAGTTGAATCAGGTGCTGCCTCGCGTTCCGCAACAGCTTGAAGTTCGTCTCCACTCTTGTGGCAAGTTCGATCAGGACCCACCCCTTGCGTTTCTTATAGTGCCCCACGTGATAGACCGGATTAATGCAGAAGCACTTGGCGAAGGTCACGAAGCCAGGAGAGTTCGCGACCGCTTGGTTGGGTTCCTGCATCACGCTCTCAATCTCCATCAGCACACCCTTTCAGAAAGACTCAGGCGCAAGAGCGGCGGAGACTGGGGAATCGATCGCGTAAGGAGGGATCAGGAAACGCGAGGGATAGGATAGCCAGCGGAGCTCAACACGTCATGCGTCATACTACGCGGGAAAGGTCGGCCTGTCAATCCGTATTTCTTGAGCCTGTGAGAGTGTTACGCTCCCCCTAGCCGGTGGCAGCGGAGGCAGTCCTGGCGCTTCGGATGCCGCTCCTTGAGCGGCCGCTCCCCACCTTTCACATGACAGGCCAGACAGTCCTTCTCCAGCTTGATGCCGTGGTGGGCTAGATCGTTGGGGACCGGCGGGTTATTGTCTCGAGGCCCCGGCAGCAGCATGACGAAGATGATGACGGCCAGGATCAGACCGATGAAGACAAAATCGGATTTCTGAAGGCGGAACCTCATTCATAGGCCTCTCGCAACAGCTCGGCGATGTGCCGCACCTCCACCTCGCCGCGCAGTCCATTCTTGAGCTGGATCATGCAGGCCGGGCACGAGGTCGCCACCACTTGCGCGCCGCTGTCCCGGATCGCCGCGCGCTTGCGCTCGAAGATCTTCTGCGAGGTCGCATAGTCCTTCACGCAGAACGTCCCCGCTCCGCCGGCGCAGCGGTCGGCGTCCCGCATCTCGACGAACGTCACGCCGGGTAGGCGCTTGATCAGATCGCGCGGCGGCTTGCTCACCCCGGCCGCGCGCAGGTGGCACGACGAGTGATAGGTGACCGTCTTCGCGCAGGGCTTGGTCGGCGCGGCCTTCAGGCCCTCACCTGCGAGGAACTCCGAGATGTGACGAACCTTGCCCGCAACGGCCTCCGCTCGCTTCCGCTCCTCGCCCTGGAACCACTTGGGATAATCTTTCAGGCTCAGCGTGCAGGACGCGCAGCCGGTCACGATCGAGTCAAACCGGCTGAGCGACTCGACATTGAACCGGGCGTAGGCCTTCACGCGATCCATGTGGCCGTAGGTTTCGATCGGCGTGCCCGAACATTTCTGCCGAGGCAGGACCGGCTCGACCCCGTTCTTCCTCAACACGGCGATCACGGCATTCCCCACCCCGTCCTGGAAGTAGTTGGCCGCGCACCCGTGGAAGTAGGCGACCGGTCCGTGGTGTCCACGCTCTTCCGTCAGCTCGGCGCACCGCTCGCGCAGCAACTTGGAGGCCAGTCTCGGCAGCACCATCTCCGCAGGCAGCTTCGCCGTCGGGGCAAGGAGCCACAGCAGTGGCGCCAGCGCCCGCTCCATGATCGTGCGCGGCAGCGGCCGATCCCAGAGCCCCTGCGTCTTGCCCATGAGCTTGATGAACGGCTCAAAGAGCCAGGGCGTCCCCTGCCAGGCGAAGAGGGCCCCGGCCAACTTGTTGGGATGCTCGGCCCGCCGTTGCATGATGAGGTCCGACACGTCCACGCCGGCGGGACAAATCGTCCGGCAGGACTTGCAGTTGACGCAGGCCTCCACGACCCGCTTCGAGTTCAAATACTCGTAGCCCGGCGCCGTGACGATTTCGAACCAGCCGCGCGAGCTCATGTCCTCCGACTGGAAGACGTCGTAGACCGGGCAGACCGAGTTGCACTTTCCACAAGTAGCGCAGGGTTTGGAGAGCCGCACGTAGTCGATGTGCTCCGTGAAGGGCGTGGTGCTGATCTTGACGCCGGGGTTCAGGACGCTGCGGGGATCGAAGGCCGCCTTGACCTGCTTGAAGAGCGCGTAGAGCTCCTCGCCGAAGTACTTGGGCACGAACTCCGCGCGCACGCGCCCGTCGCCGTGCTCGCCGCAGATGGATCCGCCGAACCGCGTGACGACCGTCTGATGGATCTCATGATAGCCCGCGACCATCGCTTCGAAATCGCGCTTGTCGCTGACGTCCAGCAGGGGCACGATGTGGGCGTTGCCGTTGCCGATGTGGCCGAAGATGGCGACATTCACGTCCTGCCCCTTGAAGAACGCGGAAAGATACGAGACCAGTTCCGTGATCCGGTCGGCCGGCACGACGACATCATCCACGTAGTTGATGGGCTTCTTCTTCGCATCGTAGCGGTAGAGCGTCGGGTAGAGGGCGTTACGGGCCTTCCAGAGCTGCTCCTGGTGCTCGTGCTCGACCGCGATCGTGGGGTCTTGGCAGAGGCGGTACTTCCGGCAGATAGCTTTGACCTGCTCCAGTATCGCGGTGATCGGCAGGAGGCTTCCATCGAACTCCGCGAGCAGAGTCGCCGCCGCATCAACCGGCACGCCGTGCGCCGCGCGCCCGATCAGATTGAGCGTGTTGGCGTCCATCACCTCCAGCGCCATCGGGGTCAGGGGCAGCAGGTCGAAGACCGCCTGGCCGACATCCTCCAGGTACCGGAAATGGATGAGCGCGGTCGCCGTCGCCTTCGGCTTCTCGACGAGTTTGAGCGTCGCCTCGCTGATAACGCCCAGCGTGCCCTCGCTTCCCACGAAGAGCTTCGGCAGGTCCACGATGCCCTGGTCCAGGCCGTCCACCAGCCCGAACAGGTTATAGCCGGTGCTGTTCTTGGAGACTTTGGGCTTCTTGCTACGGATGAGGTCGGCGCGCTTTCGCACCAGGACGAGGGTCTCGGCAAGCGACGGATGGGCGGCCAGCAACGCGTCGGTGGCGGGATCACCGTCAGCCAGCGCCTCGGCGTCCAGCCAGGCGCCAGAGGCGAGATGGATCCGGATGGCGTGGACGTTGTCCTTGACCGAGCCGTAGCGGAGCGTGTGCGGGCCGGCGGAATTGTTCGC
This sequence comes from Nitrospirales bacterium, assembly GCA_045403215.1. Classification (GTDB taxonomy): domain Bacteria; phylum Nitrospirota; class Nitrospiria; order Nitrospirales; family NS-4; genus NS-12. The sequence continues at coordinate 37,750 of JAXIOW010000111.1, forward strand.
GAGCATGCCGCCGAGCTTGCACATGTCGCGGCTGGAGGGATCGGGCCCGAACATGAGCCCGTGCGGCTCGAGCTGCTTGTTGAACTCGTTCAAGTTCAGGCCCGGCTGGACCCGCACCCACCGCTCCTCGGCGTTCAACTCGAGGATGCGTTTCATCCGTCCGCAGTCGAGGATGATCCCCTCGCCAACCGCCGAGCCGGTGAGGTTCGTGCCCGCGGCCCGCGGGGTGATCGGGACGCCGGCGGACACCGCATAGGCCACCGTCGCGGCGATGTCGTCCTCGGTCTCGGCCGTCACGACAGCCTTGGGCACGACCTTGTAGATGCTGGCGTCGACCGAGTAGGCCGTGATCGTGGGGAAGTCGTCCTTGACCTTGTCGGCGCCGAGCGTCCGCCGGAGGTCGTTGGCGATGGAGCGGGCCTTGTCAGGAAGGATCAGTGCGGGCGCCTCGCTCACGGGGACAGTCCCATTCCTAAAAGGGGACGGTCCCCTTTTTCTTGACTTCCAGCGCCAGCTCGACGATCCGCTCCTCGGAGAGGCCCAAGGCGTAGTAGTGGCGGTAGTGGTGCTCGACGGCTTCGGGGTAGCCCTTCTCGGGCAGCATCTGCTCGCGCAGCGTCTTCACGTGGTCGAGGACCTGCTTGACGAGGTCCGGGCTGATTTCCACTCCGCGTTCCCGCAGGGTCTTGGTGTGTTTGGCCAGGACGGACTCGACAGCAGCGGCCCCGCTGTGCTTGCCGAACACGAACCGTTGTTCGCCCCCGACCGTTTCTTCAGCGATGAACTGGTAGATGGCGGGATGGATCGCGATCGCGGCCGTATGGATTCCCGATTCGTGCTTGAAGACGCCCTCGCCCACGATCGGCTCGTGCGGCTGGAGCGGGATGCCGGAGTACACCTCGACCTTGCGGCGCAGCTCGGTCAAGAGGTCGTAGCGGAAGCCCGGGAGCTCGACGCCATAGAGCATCTTCAAGATCATGACGACTTCGTGCAGGGGCGTGTTGCCCGCCCGCTCCCCGATGCCGTTGGCCGTCACGCCCATATACAAGGCTCCGTGGCTGATGGCCCGCACGGTGTTGATCGCCCCCAGGCCGAAGTCGTTGTGAAAGTGCGCCGTCATGGGCACGGGACCGAGCACCTTGACCAACCGTGGAATGTAATGATCCACCCCTTCGGGTGTGAACACCCCGCAGGTGTCCGAAAAGCACATCCGCGTTCCGCCGGCCCCCACGCAGGCTTTAGCCCAGACCTCGCCATACGCGACGTCCGACCGCGACGCGTCCTCGGCGGCGAACTCCACGCGCGAGAACCCGCGCTCCCGGGCGTAGCGGATGGCGCCGGTGATCAGGCCCAGGTTCTGCTCGCGGTAGTAGTCCACCGGCCGGGCCAGCCATTGATCTTCCGGTTGGCCTGCCCGGCGCAGGAGCGTCTTGCCCAACTTGTACTTGAGGTGCAGGTCGGACAGCGTCGAGAGCACCAGGACGCTCACGTCGTCCGGCTTGGCGCCGACGGCCGTGACGGTGTCCACGACCGCGTCGATGTCCTCCTTGAGGCTCCGGCACATGGCCAGCACCTCGATGTCCTGACGGATCTCATCCCGCTTCTGCGCCTGCACGATCAGTTGCAAGGCCTTGCGGTCGGATTCGGAGACCGCCGGGAAGGCCGGGTCAATGACGTGGACGCCGATGGTCGAAAGCAGCTTGGCCAGAGCCAGCTTCTGCTCGGGTGAGAAGGCCACGCCGGGCATCTGCTCCCCATCCCGTAGCGTGTCGTCGTAGATGCGGATCTTCGCAGGGTCAGGGAACTTCAGGTGCTTGGTGAAGTGCGTGGGAGGGATCGCCAGTTGATTGAGGGGTTCTTTCAGGTCCATAGGCGCTCCGGTGAGAGGCAACGGCTAGAAGAATTGTAGCTGGTTTCCGCCGCGCGTTCCACTGTTTCAGGTGCGGCAGAGTCTCGGGCTGGAGGGTTAAGCGGAAGAGGAGTCGGCGTCAGCGTCCTGGTTCTGGAGGATGAGCGGCTCGGCTTCCTTGAGATCCTTGATGTCCCGGAGCGCCGGCAGGTCCGACAGGTCCTTCAGCCCGAACGCCTGGAGGAACTGTCTCGTCGTCCCGTACATGATGGGACGGCCGGGGGCGTCTTTGCGCCCGACGATGCGGACCAGCCGGCGTTCGAGGAGCGTTTGCAGCACGCCTGTGGAATCCACGCCCCGGATCTGCTCGATCTCGGCGCGGACCACCGGCTGCTTGTAGGCGACGATGGCCAGCGTCTCCATGGCCGAGCGCGACAGCTTGGCGCCCTCCTTGGCCCTTTCCAACCGCTTGATCCACGGCGCGCAGTCCGGCCGCGTGGTGATCTGGAATCCCCCGGCGACTTCGACGAGTTGCAGCCCCCGCCCCTCCGCCGCGTAGTCGGCCTGGAGCGCCCGCAGGGCGCTCATCAGTTCCGCACGAGACACGCCCTCGACGACTCCAAGCAGGCGGTCCACCGAGAGCGGCTCGCCCGATACGAAGAGGATCGCTTCGAGGATGCCTTTGAGCCCCGAGAGCGGGCTCTCCGCTTTCTCGCCATAGCCGGCGCCCGGCTCTGCGACCGGTCCCTCATGATGGCCATTGCCTTTGCCAGGACCATGGCCGCCGGCGTGTCCGTGTGACCCTTCGTACGCTGCTGCAACCACTTCGGCCACTTCCTCTGTTTTCATGGGTGTGTCTCCTCAGCGTCTGCACCCTCGACCGCCACCGGCAGGAACGTCCGTGACAGGAGGATGGGCCCGAAGGCTTCGGCTTGAAAGGCGCGAACCAGCGTGATCCGCATCAACTCCAGCAAGCCCAAGAATGTGACGATCACGACCAGACGTCCTTCCTCGGGTGAGAACAAGGCGTCAAACGGCAGGGCAGGCTCGTGCTCCAGTCGCTCCAGGATGTAATTCATGCGGTCCTTGACCGTCAGGTGCTCGGCCGTCACCTCGATCAGCGTCTTCGCCGGAACCCGCTGCAGCACTCCCTGCAGAGCATCCACCAGGTCGAACAGTGTCAGCTCCAGCAGCGCGCCGTCCTCCTCCCCTGGCAGGCCCTGACGGCTTGCATCGACAATCGCCGGACGGCCGAAGACCTCCCGCCACTGCTGGCCGCGCTGCACCAACTCGCCAGCCGCCTCCTTGAACTGCTTGTATTCCAGGAGCCGCCGGACCAGCTCGGCCCGAGGGTCTGCGCCCGTTTCGTCCTCGTCGTCCCCGTCGGCTTCAACCGGCAGCAGCATCCGGGACTTGATGTGGATCAGTGTGGCCGCCATCACCAGGAACTCGCCGGCGACCACCAGGTTCAGCGACTTCATCATGCTGATGTAGTCGAGGTACTGTTTGGTGATCACCGCGATCGGGATGTCGTAGATGTTGATCTCATTCTTCTTGATCAGATGCAGCAGGAGGTCCAGCGGACCCTCGAACTCGTCCAAGCGGATGCGATAGGAGTCCTCCGCCGCATCAAAACCGGTGTCACGAGCATCCGCCATAGACTTCTGACTATACCAGATTTAGGGCAGAAGGCAAGTCTTCCCTCAAGATATGGTAGGCGCTACCCTTTTTTCAGGATCACGATGAAGGCGATGAGGAATAGAAGGAGGGCTACCCCCACGATGGCC
>JAXIOW010000206.1:0-5758 GCA_045403215.1 Nitrospirales bacterium
GATATTGGAAGGCCGGAGTGCGGGTGCGCAGATGTCGTCGGAGGCGGAGGGGTGGCGGCGAGCGGGACCCTGGTGGAGCGGAAGGCGACTTGCCCCCCACCCTCACCCTCCCCCTCGAGGGGGGAGGGATGGAAAGGGGGAGCCGCCGGCGACGGAACAGCTACTGCTTCTTGCGGGGGTGGGTGTAGAAGAGGGCGGCCGTCGAGCGTCTGTCTTCGACGGCGATGGCGAGCCGGAAGCCCAGGGCGTGCAGGAGCGCGTCCAGGCTGCGGAGCTCAGGATTGCCTCGCTCGGAAAGCATGCGGTACAGGCTTTCTCTATTGAGGTTGGCCTTTGCCGCCAGTTGCGCGACCCCGCCCTGGGCTTCGGCGACATTCCGGATGGCGAGCAGAAACACCTCCGGATCGCCGTCCTCCAGCGCCGCATTGAGATATTCCGCCGCTTCACGAGGATCACGGAGCTCCTTGATCAGTTCCGGCTGATAGGGCTTACTTGGTGCCACGGTGCAACGCTCTCCTTTTATAATCCTTCCAGTAGCTCTGGGCATCTGAGATATCCCGCGCCTGCCTGTTTTTGTCACCGCCGCACAATAGGAGCACTACTTTGGGGCCCACCTGACCGATATACACCCGATAACCGGGGCCGAAGTCGAGTCGCAGCTCTTCGACTCCATCGCCGAGGCCCGCGCAGTCTCCGAAATTTCCGAGCCGAACTCTGTCGAGTCTGACACGAATCTTAGCCCGGCCGCGTACGTCTCGAAGAGCATAGAGCCAATCGAGAAACGGGGCCCTGCCTTCCTCCGTAATGTAGACTTCAAGCTCTCGTTCGAAGGCTTCCATGATTGTAGCCTATAAGCTACTACAGTGCAAGACGATTCCGTCCACAGCGAATGAGACACGGACGCGGGCGTAAACGTTTAAGCAAGAGCGGGGGCGCCGCGCGAGCCGGAGGCGGAGGGGTGGCGGCGCATGGGACCCTGGCGGAGCGCAGCGCGACTTGCTTGATTCATTGCCGGCCAGCCGCATCGTAGATGCGACTTGCTTGGCTTCCCGGAGCACCCAAGATGCGCTGGCCGGTCGGCGGAGCGCGAGCACGTCAGGGTAATGCGGCGACAGAACCCGCTCAGTAGCCTGTCCCCTTTGGGCCGTGCTATAGTCCGGCGCGTGCCGGCTGAAACTTCCACGAAAGCCCTGCTGATCTCCATCGACGGCGACCCTGCGCCCTGCGTCGCGACGATCAACCGCCTGAACCCCGAGCACCTCTGCTTCTTCATCCCCGAGACCCTGCGCCCCAAGATCCAGACGCAGATCCAACCCAACCTCGTCAAGCTGCCGAAGAAATGGGACTGGATCATCACGCCCGACCCCCACGGCTTCGGCGCCTGCTACAAGGCGCTGAACCAGCCGCTTGCCGATCTATTGAAGGTCTGGGGCCTCCAGCCGGGCGAGCTCACGGTGGACCTGAGCCGGGCCACCACCGCCATGGCGGCGGCGACGGGGCTGGCGACCTTGACCCACTCATCGCAGTTCATCACGCTGAAGCCGGCCCTGGTCGCGGGCGACGCGCCGGTGGGCGAGCTGGTCATCGTCAACGGCACGGCGCACACCTGGCAGCAGGACAATCCGTGGACGGAAGCCGCGATCACCATGCGACGGCTTGCGGCGGAGCAATTCAATAAGGGCTCGTACGCCGCGGCGGCCCATCTGTTCCGTCACATCGAAGCGCGGGTCTCAGGCGGGCAGAAGCCCCTCTATCACGCCTTCGCCGACCTCGCGGACGCCTACGGCTGCTGGGACCGCTTCCTGTACAAGCCGGCGTGGGAATCGTTGAAAACCGCCGTGAAGGCGCTCGACATGGCCTCCGTCTTCGGCGGCCCGCCCGGGGTCAAGACGCTGATCCCGCGCCTGAAAGAGAACCTGGGATTTCTGGAGAAGCTCGTCATGGACCCCTCTGACGTCAAGGCCGCCGTCGCGCCGGACCTCCTGGCCAACGCCCGGCGGCGCGCCGAGCAAGACCACGCCTTCGACGCGGCGCTCCTCACGGCGGTCCGCGCCCTGGAAGCCTTTGCGCAGGTGCAGTTGTTCAAGCAACACAAGATCAAGACCCACGACGTCCAGCCGGACCAGCTCCCGGCGGCCCTGCGGGAAGTCTGCCGCACCTGCTATCTCGACGATGTGGACGGGAAGTACAAGCTGCCGCTGGTGGCACAGTTCCGCGCGCTGGCCGGGCTCGGCGACCAGATGGGCCAGGCCTACCTCGCCCAGTGGCCGCAGATGAAGCCGCTGCTGGACGCCGCCCACCGGTCGCCGCTGGGCCACGGCTTCGAGCCGGCCACCGCGGAGCGCTACCACCAGCTCTACGCGCTGATCGTGAAAGTGACCGGCGTGACCGACGCGGCGCTCCCGAAATTTCCCACCCTCGAGCTATGACGACGAGCCGCGCCAGCGACACGATCGAGGTCCGCATCTACTACCAGGACACCGATTGCGGCGGCGTGGTGTACTACGGGAACTATCTCCGCTACTTCGAACAGGGACGCACGCACTGGCTGGAGACGCGGGGCTCGTCGGTCAAGGCCTTCATGGACGCCGGCATCCTCTTCGCCGTGGTGCACGCCGAACTGAACTACCGCTCGCCCGCCCGCTACGGGGAGACCTTGACCATCGCCACCCGGCTTGCGGAAGTCCGCGCCGCCAGCTTCACGTTCGCCCACGAGATCCGGGAGAAGGCGAGCGGGCGGCTGGTCGTGGAAGGCTCGGCGAGACTGGTCGCCGTGGACACCCACGGCAAGCTGGTCAAGCTCCCCAGGGACCTGCGCGATCGCCTGGCCAAAGGACTCGCCTGACCCATGCAGAACATCGGCACCTGGCTCGCCATCGCCGGCGTCGCGGTCGGCTTCGTCATCCTGCTCTATCTGCTGTTCAAGGAACCTGAGGACAAGAAAAAGTAAGGGAGAAAACGCTATGGATCCATTCGGCGGCAAGGAAGAGCTGGTCGAGGTCAAGTTCCAGATCAGCCAGGATCAGAAGAAATGGCTGGAGAAGATGGTCAAGGAAGGCAAGATCGCGGTGCCGCCCGGAGGCAGTCTGTCCGTGGGAAATGTGGCCTCCATGTTCATCCGGGCGCTCCTGCACAACGCCATGGAGCAGCAGCAGGCCATGGAGAAGGCGGACGCCGACGAGGACGAGGAATAGCGGAAGGTTTCGGGCCGGGGGAGCCTCCTGCTCCCTGGTTCCCGCGCTCTCGATATCGCATGGCGCGCAGCGCGCCTGATCAGAACGGCAGAGTGCTCGAACAAGGCCGCATTTGAGGCTCGCCCCGGCCCTCGCCAACGACGCGATTCCTGGCGGATGGCGCCGCATGGGACCGTGGCGGAGCGCAGCGCGACTTGCTTGGCTTCCCGGAGCGCGAGCTGGTGACCCGTTGCATTTGAAGAGCAACAGGTGCCCCGGTAATGCGGCGACAGGACCCGTCGGCTAGAGACGATTAGCTGATTTTGAGTTTGTTGAAGGCGGCGCGAGCCGCCTTCAGTGTTTTGGCGACATCCGCCGGCGTGTGGGCGGTCGAGAGGAAGACGGCCTCGAACTGGGACGGGGCCAGGTAGATCCCCTGGGTCAGCATCGCGCGGAAGAACTTCGCGTAGGCCTGGGTGTCGGACTTCTTGGCCGAGGCGTAATCGGTCACCGGGCCGGGCGAGAAGAACAGCGTCATCATGGATCCCGCCCGATTGAGCGTCGCCGCGACCCCCGCCTCGTGGGCGGCGCGGCTGAGCCCTTGGCCCAGCTGACGCCCGCGTTCTTCCAGCTGGCGGTAGACCCCGGACTTCTTGAGCAGTTTCAGGGTCTCGATGCCGGCCGTGACCGCCAGCGGGTTCCCCGAGAGCGTCCCGGCTTGGTAGACCGGGCCGTCCGGCGCGATGAGCTTCAGGAGGTCTGCCCGCCCGCCGTACGCCCCGACCGGAAGCCCGCCGCCGATGATCTTCCCCAGGCAGGTCAAATCCGGCGTGACGCCATAGCGGGCCTGCGCGCCGCCGTAGGCCACGCGGAAGCCGGTGATGACCTCATCGAAGATCAGCACGATCCGGTAGTGGTGGGTCAGTTCGCGCAGGCGGCCCAGGAAATCGGGATGGGGGGGCACCACGCCCATGTTGCCCGCCACGGGCTCCACGATGACGCACGCGAAGTTGCCCCGGTGCGCTTCCAACAGGCGCTCGACCGCGCCGATGTCGTTGTAGGGGGCCGTGAAGGTGTGCCGGGCCAGGTCGGCCGGGACGCCGGGGCTATCCGGAATGCCCAGGGTCGCCACGCCCGAGCCGGCCTTCACCAGGAGTGAATCGGCGTGGCCGTGATAGCACCCCTCGAACTTGAGAATGGCGTCGCGGCCGGTGTAGGCCCGCGCCAGCCGGATCGCGCTCATCACGGCCTCGGTCCCCGAGCTGACCAGGCGGATGCGCTCCATCGAAGGCACGGCCTCGACGATCATCTGGGCCAGCGTCACTTCGAGCGCCGTCGGCGCGCCGTAGCTGGTGCCCCGCGCGGCCGCGCGGGCGATCGCCTTGACGACGGACGCCGGCGCGTGACCCAGGATCAGCGGCCCCCAGGACATCACGTAGTCCACGAAGCCGTTCCCGTCAGCGTCGTACAGCTTGGCTCCCTTGCCGCGGGCGATGAAAGGCGGGAGGGTCCCGACCGCCTTGAAGGCGCGGACCGGGCTGTTGACCCCGCCGGGGATCACCCGGAGCGCGGCCTCGAAGAGCTTCTTGGAGGCGGTGGTCTTCATAAAGAAAAGAGCGGAACTCTAACACGCCCCCCCAGATGCGTCAAGGAACAGGGTTTTCTGCTACAATCCTCTCTGCTTAGGATATACCATGAAGAAGGTCACCGTCACGCTCTGCGCGTCTCGCTAGATGCATGAATCCTTCTTCCTGCTGGCCGCGCTCGCCGGGATCGGTCTCCTCGGCTACCTCATCACGATCATCACGCCCCAACTCTTCTCCCGCATCGGCCTGCTCATGCTGATGGTCGGGTTGGCGGAAGGGCTCCCGACCGGCTTCTGGTATCATGTGGTGCTGCGCCGCATCCTGATCCAGCGCGGTAGTCTTCCTCCGAAGTGGTGGATTCACCCGACGCGCCACCACGGCCAGCTTACGCCGGAGGAATACCGTCGCATCCGCCTCTGGTTCGTGCTCGGCGGCATCGGGTATGCACTCGCGCTCGCCGGCGGGCTGGCGGCCATTCTCGGCCTCCTCATCCAGCGCCTCTGACGCCTGTCATTCTGTTATAATGCCGCGTCATGCAGCAGCATACGATCGACCTGCTCATCTTCGATCTCGACGGCACGCTGATCGAATCCAAGTGGGACATCGCCACGGCCGTCAACCTCACGCTGGGGGACCTGGACCTGCCGCGGCGCCCGCAGGAGGAGATCTTCAGCTTCGTCGGCGACGGGATCAAGCGCCTGCTGCGCCTCGCCGTCGGGGAGGAGAACCAGGCGCGCTACGAGGAGGCGTTGCGGATCTTCCGGGGGCACTATCTCGCCCACTGCCTCGACCGCACGCGCTTCTATCCCGGCGTCGAGACCGTGCTCGCTCATTTCGCCCGCAAGCTCAAGGCGGTCGCGACCAACAAGTCGCTGGAATACACGACGCGCATCCTGCAGGGATTGGGTGCGCACCACTTCGCCTACGTCGTCGGCGGAGACAACGGGTACGGCCTCAAGCCGGAGCCCGGCATGTTCCATAAGATCCTGGATGAGCTGA
>JAXIOW010000064.1:0-23324 GCA_045403215.1 Nitrospirales bacterium
GTTCAACCATCCCCGGCGGTGCGAGTTCTGCCTGGGCCACAACGAGCTGCTCTCCCTGTGCCGAGAACTCCGCGTGCTCGCCTATCGCGAAGGGGCCCTGGACCCGCGCACGGGACCGTTCACCGCCGCGCTGCTGGCCCAGCGTCCGTCCTAGCGGGGTCGCGCTCGTGGACACTCTTCCTAGGCAACGCCCGCCCGCCTGCGCCGGGCGCTTCTACGAAGGGACGCCGGAGCGTTTGCGCGAGCAGGTGCGCGCCCTGCTCGAACCCGACGCGCCCCGCGTAGCCGCGCCTGCCATCATCTGTCCGCACGCCGGGCTGATGTACTCCGGCGCCGTCGCGGGAGCGGTCTACAGCCGGGTCACGCTCCCTTCCACCGCGATCCTGGTCGGTCCCAACCACACGGGCTTCGGCCCGCCTCTCTCGGTCTATAGTGAGGGCGAGTGGCTGCTGCCTGGTGGCTCGCTGACGGTCGCGGCAGACTTGGCCCGGTCGTTCCTGACTCACTGCCCACAGGCGCAGCCTGACCATGTCGCCCATCTCAGCGAGCACTGTCTCGAGGTCCAGCTCCCGTTTTTGCACGCGCTGCGACCGGACATTCAGATCCTGCCCATCGTTCTCGGCTTCCGCAATCTCGAGACCTGCCGGACCGTAGGCTCCGCGCTCGCCGCCGTGATCGAGGCAGCCCCCACGCCTCCGCTCCTCATCGCGAGCACCGATCTCACGCACTGCGGGCCGGGCTTCGGCCAGTCGCCGACTCCGGGGCTGACCGCCGAGGCCTTTGCCCACCAGCAGGATCGGTTGGCGATCGAGGCCATCCACGCGCTCGACGGGGAACGCCTCCACCGGACCGTCGAGACTCATCAGGTGACCATGTGCGGGTACGTGCCCACCACCGCCGTGCTCTTCGCCGCCCGGACCTTGGGCGCACGCCAGGCGCAACTTGTGCGCTACGCGACATCAGCGGATGTCAGCGGCGACGTCCACCGCGTGGTCGGATACGCCGGCCTGATAATGCTATAATGCGGCCTTCCCAGGAGAACGCAGAACAAGCCCGTGCTGAAGGCGATCATCTTCGATTTTGACGGCGTCCTGGCTGACACCGAGCCGCTTCACTTCAAGATGTTCCAGCGGGTCTTGCACGAGGAAGGGCTCCCGCTCAGTGAACAGGAGTATTACCAGAAGTACGTGGGCCTGGACGACAGAGGGTGTTTCCAGACCATCCTGCCGGCTCACGGGCGGCAAGCCCCGCCAGAGACCGTTCGCCGCCTCGTCGCACGAAAAGCCGTCCTGATGCTCGAGCAGATCAAGGGCACACCAGTCGTGTACCCGGGCATCGAGGACTTCGTCAAGCGCGCGGCTGGCCGCTACCGCCTGGCGATCGTGTCGGGCGCGCTGCGCCACGAGGTCGAACTAATACTTGAAACCGTCGGCCTGCGGTCCAGCTTCGAGCACATCACCGCGGCCGAGGACGTCCGGAACGGGAAGCCCGATCCGGAAGGATACCGGCACGCCTTGCAGGCCCTGAACCGAGGGGTGGCGGTCCAGGCGTCGGACTGTCTCGTCATTGAAGACACCCTCGCCGGCATCCAGGCGGCCCATGCGGCCGGGATGCGGTGCCTAGCGGTCTCCACAACCTTTCCGGCCGACCAGCTCGCGGGCGCGGATGCCGTCGCGTCCACGCTGAAGGGGTACGATCTCGAAGCCCTCGAGCGACGGTTCTGGAGCTGACCATGCGCATCTGCTCCCTGCTCCCTGGGGCCACGGAAGTCGTGGCCGCCCTCGGCTTGGTGGATGACCTTGTGGCCATCAGCCACGAATGCGACTACCCGCCGGAAATCCGGCACAAGCCCGTGATCATCCGCAGCGCCGTGGACCCCCAGAAGACCAGCAGTCCGGCCATTGACCGGCAGGTCCGGGACGCGCTCAAAAACGGGAGCGGCCTGTACCGCATCGACGAGTCCCTGCTGCGCCGGTTGGACCCGGACCTCATCATCACGCAGAGTCTCTGCGAAGTCTGCGCGGTGACGCCGAGCGAAGTCCGGCGGGCCCTGGCCGGGCTGAGGCGGACGCCACAGCTCCTCTCGCTCAATCCCACCACGCTGGAGGACGTGTACCGCGACATCGAAGCCATCGGCAAAGCCACCCGACAGGATGGGCAAGCCCACTGGCTGGTCGACGCGCTAAGAAGCCGGGTCGCCAAGGTGCAGGCCCAGGTTCAAGGGGACCGTCCCCGCCGGGTGGCCTGCCTCGAATGGCTGGAGCCGATTTACTGCGCCGGTCATTGGGTGCCGGAGATGGTGCGATTGGCAGGAGGCGTGGATCTGCTGGCGGAAGCCGGCGTCCCGTCCACGGTCGTCTCCTGGGAGCGCGTCGTGGGCTGTCAGCCGGACGTGCTGGTGGTGATGCCCTGCGGCTTCAGCATCGACCGGACGGCGACCGAGCTGGACTTCCTGACCGCCCGTCCTGGCTGGAAGGACTTGCCGGCCGTCCAAGCGGGCGCGGTGTATGCCGTCGAAGGTCCGGCGTACTTCAACCGCTCCGGTCCCCGCCTGGTGGACGGCGTAGAGATGCTGGCCGCGCTGTTCCATCCCCACCGGTTCGGACATCGCCTCCCGGACGGCGCGCGCAGGATCACATGACACGCCGGTCGGCCGGGACCCCGTCGCCATGACGAGCCAGGAAGCGCAGGCGTACTGCACCACGCTCGCCAAGCGAAGCGGCAGCAACTTCTACTACTCGTTCTTCTTTCTCCCTCCCGACCGTCGCGACGCGATGCATGCGGTCTACGCCTTCTGCAAGGAGGTGGACAGCGTCGTGGATGAGCCGGCGCCCGGCTCGAACCCGCACGAACGCCTGGCGCGCTGGCGCGAAGAGCTCGCCAGCCTGTACCGAACGGAGCGCAGCACAGCGGCGTCTCCCGCCCCACCGCTCTCGCCCGTGATGACCTGCCTGGCGGGACACGTCCGGCGGCTGGGCATCCCCCGGGAATACTTCGACGACATCATCGCGGGCGTGGAGATGGACCTCACCATCAACCGCTACGCCACGTTCCACGACCTGTACCAGTACTGTTATCGGGTCGCGTCGGCGGTTGGGCTCGCCTGCCTGAAGATTTTCGGGGCCCGCACGCCCGAAGCGCAGACTTACGCCATCAACCTCGGCGTCGCCTTCCAGTTGACGAACATCCTGCGGGACCTGAAGCCGGACGGCGCGCGCGGGCGCATCTACCTCCCGATGGAAGACCTGACGCGATTCGGGTACGGCGAGCAGGACCTCCTGGCCAGCGCCTACACACCGGCGTTCGTCAACCTGATGGAGTTCGAATGCCGTCGCGCCCAGGAGTACTATTGGGCCGCCGAGGCCGCGCTGCCCGAAGCCGACCGCCGCTCGCTGGTGCCCGCCGAAATCATGCGGGCGATCTACCACACCATCCTGGAGCGTATCGAAGCCTGCCGCTACCGGGTGTTCAGCCGGCGCATCACGCTCTCGCCTCCGCACCGCCTGGCCGTCGCCCTGAAAGCCTGGCTGACCTGCCGGTTGTCGGGACGACACTCCACGCCGGCCGGACTCGCGGCGCGGTGACGCAAGCCCCAAAACACGAAGGGCAGGCGCTCCGGACGGAACGCCTGCCCTCGCGAAAACGCTGCGCGTGCGCGCTTACTTGCCCTTGAAGCTCCGCTCGTAGAGGATCGTGAACCAGGCTTCTTCCTCCGTGATCGCGGTCCCGATCAGCGGCACCATGCCGGTCCCCGCGCTCCCGTTCTTGATCACCCAGAACATCTCGCCGTCGGTCCGGTTATCGTGGAACTTCGGGTTCGTGAAGTTCTGCGGCGTGGGGTTCAGGATCGCACCAGCCGGGCCATCGCCCTTGCCGCTGACACCATGACAATTAAAACAGGTGCCCTTGCCCTCAAAGATCGCTTTCCCTTTCGCGATGTTCTCAGGCGTCTTCGCGACGGGGTTCTTCATCGCCTTGGCTGCGGCGCGCTGATCACCCGGCACGCGGGAGATTGTCGGATCCTTCTCCTCGGCAAAAGCCACCGAGGCCACCATCGCGCACACGGACATTGCAATCAAACTTGACTTCAGGTAGCCCATCTCACTCCTCCTTTTGGTTAAACCCTACCACCTTTAGGTTAGATATCTGCTCGATAAAACAGGCCAAAAACCGCGCCACTATAGCGTGGGCCCCGGTGGGTGTCAAGATGTTTTACCATGATTGATGGCATAGACGATGCCACTTCATAACTCGCCGAAATAGGATGAGTTTGGTGCGCCGTGGCAGCCGGTCCTGCCGCGGCTGCGGCACGCGGTGCCGCATTCCGGGCATCGCGCAGCCTACCGATTGAAGGTCCTGGTCGGGTCTACTTTGCTGCGGTCAAACGGCTCGGGGAAGTAGTCTGTGATCGGTCGCTGTGTGCACCCGCCGCGCCCGTCCTCCAGCAACACTTCCAGCGACGGCGCGAACTCCCAGAGTATTTGACGACAGGCGCCGCAGGGGGGACAGCCTCCGTTGGCCCCGCCCGCGATCGCGATCGCCGTGAAGCCCCGCCGCCCCTCCGAGAGAGCCTTGAAGAGCGCGACCCGCTCCGCGCAGATCCCCAGGTACGTCGGGCTCTCGATGTTGCACCCCGTGAACACGGAGCCATCGTCGCACAAAAGCGCGGCCCCCACCCTGAACTTGGACGATGGCGCCACCGCCATCTCCATCGCCGCACGCGCCCTGGTCAGCAGTTCCGCCTTGTCCATCGTCTCTACAGTCGGCTGATGATGATCAGGGCGTGAAGACGATTTCCCTGACGACCTCGCCCCGGACTCCGAATGGGCCCTCGAGCTTCCCGTTGAGCATCACGCGGACCCCGCCGGCGTTGCCGAGCGTCAGCGCCAGCCGCTCCTGGGCCTTCCACCGGACGTGTTCGCCCGGATTCAGCATCACCTCTTGGGAGGCGGCACGGTCGGTCTGTACCCTGATCCAGCACCGCTCGACGGCCTCGATGTCCAGGACCAGCTTCTTCCGGTCGTCAGGGGCGACTCCTTCGAGTGGCAGCGCGCCGGAGAAATTGCGTTCGACCTCGAACTGGCCAGGCGCGAGACGGGGCGGAGGCTCGTTCACCGGCTCGGCCGGTTCCGCCGGCGGAGGCGTGGGGGCTGGCACCTGCCGGGAGTCGGAAGGGATCGGCTCAAGGTCAGGCAGATCTTCGGACCGGTCGCGGTCCCGCCCGATGAGCACGAACAAGAGCAGCAGCGCGACGCCGACCACCCCGAACACGATGTTGCGGTTGACCTTCTTGCGGCGCTCTTCCTCCTCTAATTTCTGCCTGAGGGTCTCCCGTTCCGCACGCTTGGCGTAGAACTGGCCGCCCGACTCGTCGAATTTGCGGATGACCGCGGCCTCGTCCAAGCCCAAGATGCGGGCATAGGATCGCACGAACCCCTTGGTGAAGACTTCGTCCGGCAGGCGCGCGTAGTTGTTTTCCTCGACCGCCTTCAGGTACTGCGGCATAATGCGGGTTCGGGCTGCCGCCTCTTCTAGCGTCAGACCCTTGGCCTCGCGGGCCCGCTGGAAATATTCGCCCAATGAGTCTCCCATGCATGCCCTGCTCGATTCGCCGCGATCTCAATCCCCAGCGTTACCGAAGCTGCTTCATCATCTTGGCTGCCTCCGCGCCGGCGGTGCCCCGCGGGTCCAAGGCCTTGGCCTGGGCGAACGCCTCACGGGCCTTGCTGTCCTCGCCTTGCTGCATGTGCAGCCTCCCCAAATCGAAATAGACCAGCGCGCGTGGCACATTCGGGGGGTCGATTTTCAAAGCATCATGATAGGCCCGGATGGCGCCGGGGACATCGCCCTGCTGTTGCAGAGCCGCACCGAGGTTGACGTACGCCAAGTCCGGCGTCGCATAGAGCGGAAGCGTCGCTGCCTTTCTGAGTAGCTCGATCGCCTCCGGCAGGCGTGATGTGAAGACCAGCGTCCGTCCAAGGTAATTGAGGGCCTCCCCGCTGTTGGGGTCCAGGTTCACGCAGGCGCGAAACTCCCGCTCGGCGTTGGCGTATTCCTTCCGGAGAAAATAGACGTGCCCGAGCGCGTAGTGTGCATCGTAGTTGTCCGGATTGGCCTGGATCGCTTTCTGGAAGGAGACGTATGCTCGTTGCTGGTCGGTGTCGAGCACGGACAGGCCCTGCTGGTAATAGCCGTCCGATTCCTTTCCCCGCTTCTTGATCGCCTCCTCACTGACACAGCCGGCGAGAAAACTGCCGGTCATGAGGACCACCAGCATGCACGCCCACCCACCGCCAGGTCTGAGACAACTGCACTCAGCCATAGTGCCTTCCTCCTTAGATTTCCTCGAAGAACGTCAGCCGTTTGAATGCCTTGAACCGGTCTTCTATTTCCTTGTAGTCCAACTGGCGCAGCCGATCAAGACTGAACTCTTCGACCGCGAAGGAGGCCATCACGCTCCCGAAGACGACCGCCCGGCAGAACGCCTCTTCGCTGAGGTTGCCCGTGCTCGCCAGGTATCCCATGAAACCGCCGGCGAAGCAGTCCCCGGCGCCGGTCGGGTCCTTCACCTGCTCGAGCGGGAACGCGGGGGCGGCGAAGACGCGATCGCGGCTGAACATCAGGGCGCCGTACTCGCCGCGCTTGACGATCAGCGTCGCGGGCCCGGCCTCCCGGATCGTGCGTGCCACCTTCATGAGATTCGGATCGCCCCCCAGCGCGCGGGCCTCCCCGTCGTTGATGATGAGCACGTCAACGTCCTTGAGGAGGCGCAAGAGCGCCGTGCGCTTGCCCTCGATCCAGAAGTTCATCGTGTCGCAGGCCACCAATCTGGGCCGCTTCACCTGCTGCAGGACGGTGTGCTGCAACTCCGGATCGATGTTGGCCAGGAAGAGCAGGTCCGGCGACCGGTAGGCCTCCGGTATCCGGGGATGAAAGGTCTCGAAGACGTTCAATTGTGTTTCGAGGGTCCTCACCTCATTGAGTTGGTGGGAGTACTCCCCCCGCCAGCGAAAGGTCTTGCCCGGACGTCGCTCCAGCCCGGTCAGATCGATCCCCCGCATCTGTAGGAACTTGAGATGGACCTCCGGAAAGTCCTTCCCCACCACCGCGATCAGGCCGACCGAGGTGAAGTAGCTCGCGGCGGTTGAGAAGAAGGCGGCCGAGCCGCCCAGCACGTCGCTCTGCTCACCGAACGGGGTCTTGACGGTATCGAGCGCCACCGACCCGACCACGAGAAGTTTCAGCATGGCGGACCCTACGCGCCTGCCTTCGGTTTGGCCGACGGTCCCAGCAAGAGCGACAGTCGCTTGCGGGTCGCTGCAGGAATCTGATTGCGGGGCGTCAGCACCGCGGTTTCGAGCGCGCAGGCGCAAGCGCACGGGCGGTCCCCGGTCAGGGTCGGCGCGACGGTTCGGATGATCTGCCGGGACAGGGCGACATTGCGATGCAGGGTTTCGATGACGGCGTCCACCGTGACCGCATCGTGCCCCGGATGCCAGCAGTCATAGTCCGTGACGAGCGCCAGGGTGGCGTAGCACAGTTGGGCCTCGCGCGCGAGCTTGGCCTCCGGGAGATTGGTCATGCCGATCACGTCCACGCCCCACTGCCTGTAGATGAGCGACTCGCCGCGAGTGGAAAACTGCGGCCCCTCGATACAGAGGTAGACCCCGCCTTCATGGACCGTGGGCCCGCACTTGCGCGCGGCCTCGGCCAGTTTGCCGGCTTCATCTCGACAGACGGGGTCCGCCAGGGCGACGTGCGCCACCACGCCTCGTTCGAAGAACGTGCCGATGCGGCGCTTGGTCTGATCGTAGAACTGGTGGGGGATGACGACGTGCCCCGGATGCAACGCTTCTTTCATGCTGCCCACGGCGCTGACGGAGACGATGCGCTCCACGCCCAGCTTCTTGAGCGCGTAGATGTTCGCGCGGTAATTGATCTCGCTTGGAGAGAGACGATGCCCCCGGCCGTGGCGAGCCAGAAAGGCGACACGCACGCCCTCCAGGTCGCCCACCACGATCGCGTCGGACGGCGGACCGAATGGTGTGGACACCCGGACGCGCGTGACGCGCGTCAGGCCCTCCATCTCGTACAGCCCGCTGCCGCCGATGACTCCGAGGAAGGGTGCGTGGGCCGTTTTCACTCAGGCCACCTGACCCATCGACACGATCCCTGCGCGGCTCAGGTGGTCCAGGATGCGCTGCGCGACCTGCCGGGCCGAATCCTGTTCGGTGATGGTCAGCCACGTGACGGCGGGATCGGTCCGGAACCACGTGAGCTGGCGTTTCGCAAAGTGGCGGGTGTCCCGCTGCAGACGCCGGACGGCCTCCTCCCAGCCGTACCGGCCCTTGAGATAACCGGTCATCTGCCGGTAGCCGAGCGCTTTCATCGAGCCCAGCGATTCGTCGTAGCCGCAGGCCAGCAGACCGCGCGTCTCTTCGAGCAGCCCATCGTCGATCTCGCGGAGCACGCGGGCGTCGATCCGCCGGTACAACGCCGAGCGGTCCATCGTGAGCCCGATCATGACGGACGGGAATGGGCGCTCCCGGAACTGATGACGGTCGTGCCATTCGGAGAGCGGCACGCCGGTCCGGATCGCCACCTCCAAGGCCCGCACGATCTTGTTCCGGTCGCGGGCATGGAGGGTGGCGGCTAGCGCGGGGTCCACCTGCGCCAACCGGCGCCACAGGTGGCCCGGGCCGTGGGCCGCTTCTTCCTCAAGCAGCTGCCGCCGCAGGCCCCAGTCGGCCGGAGGCCCCTCCCACAGGCCGTAGGCCAGAGCGCGAACGTACAGCCCCGTCCCGCCCACGACGAGCGGCACGCGCCCCTCCGCATGCAGCCGGGCGATCACCTGCAACGCCAGCCGGCGGTACAGGCCAACGTTGAAGGGCTCGTCCGGCTCGACGAGATCGATCAGCCGATGGGGCACTCCGTCCCGCTCCGCCGGCGTCGGCTTGTCCGTGCCGATGTCCATGCCGAGGTACACCTGCGTGGAGTCGGCCGTGAGAATGTCGGTGCCGAGCGCCTTCGCGACATGGATGGCCACCCGACTCTTCCCGATGGCCGTCGGCCCGACGAGAAACACCACTGGCAGTTGTTCCATATCCATTATTCTGTCCATCCCAATCGTCCGAAGATGCGGTCGAGCTCCTCGATCGTCAAGCGCATGGCGATGCGGCGCCCGTGCGGGCACGTGCTGGGCAACCCCGCCTCGCGCCAGTCCTCTAGCAGCCGCCGCATCTCCGGGACTTCCAGCGCCCGGCCCGCCCGCACCGCGCTGTGGCAGGCCACGGACGCGAGGACGGCATTGTAGCGCTCCTGCATCGAGGGCGTCGAGGGCGACGCGTCCCAATCTTCCGCCAGCGCGCGCAGCAGAACTTGTGGCTCGCCTTGGCCAAAGAGCGCCGGTATGGCCCGCACGACGAAGCTGCCTTGACCGAACTCCTCGACTTCGAACCCGAGGCGGCCCAGGTCCTCAAGATGCGCGCGGACCGAGACGGCTTCGGCGGCGGACAGTTCCACAACCTGGGGCAGAAGCGCACGCTGGGAGGCGATCTGGCCAGCTTCGAACTGCCGCTGCAGGCGTTCGAACAGCACCCGCTCGTGCGCAGTGTGCTGATCCACGATCTGGACCTCATCGCCAACCTGGGCGACCAGGTACCGGTTGGCGATCTGCCCGAGCGGCCGTACCTCCTCCTGGTCCACTGCCGAGAGATACGCCTGCTCCGGCTCCGCCACCCCCGCCAGGCGCGGTTGTCGTCCGGCTAGTACGTCCGGCGCCGGACCGGCATACTCGGGCACGTCGCGGGAGCCGGCCGTTGCCACCGGACGGTCGCTTCTCTCCGGCGGCGACCAAGCCGATACCACGGTCGTCCGGGAGGCGACGGACGCGGGTTTCACCGAGGCCTGGATCCGCGAGCGGACCCTCTCATGCACCTGTGCCTGATCGGCGAATCGCACTTCGCGCTTCGTCGGGTGGACGTTCACGTCCACCTGCCGCGGATCCACCCAGAGCGACAGGACGAAGCGGGGCTGGTGCCCCCTGGCCAGGTACGTCCCGTAGCCTTCGTACAGGGCGTGCACGATCGTGGCGTTCTTCACCCAGCGGCGGTTCACGAACAAATCCTGGGGCGTCTTGGTGAGCCCCGTCTCCAGCGGGCGCGTGCAGAGCCCTTCCAGGCGGAACCGGCCGGCTTCCTCCTGCAGATCAACGCAGGCATCCACCAGTCCCTCGCCGTACACCTGCTGCACGCGATCCCGCAGGGTAGGGACCGCGGGATAGTCCACCACCGCATGGCCGTTGTGCGTCAGCCGGAAGTGGATCTCCGGAAAGGCGAGCGCCTGCCGTTGCACCGCCTGGCAGACATGCCCGAACTCCGTGGCGGGGCTCTTGAGAAACTTCTTGCGGGCGGGGGTGTTGTAGAACAGGTCCGTCACGTCGACCGTGGTGCCGGGAGCCGCCGCCGTCTCCCGCTGGGCGAGCAACGCGCCGCCCTCGAGCCGGATCTCCGTGCCCACCGAGGCGCCGGCCGCGACGGTGACGAGCCGCACCTTGGACACCGCCGCGATGCTGGGCAGGGCTTCGCCACGAAAGCCCATGGATTGGATGGTGGAGAGGTCGGCCTCGATGCGGATCTTGCTGGTTGCATGGCGCTGGAACGCGAGCGCGGCCTCCTCCGGCATCATGCCTTGCCCGTCGTCCGTCACCCTGATGGAGCGCCGCCCGGCCTGCTCGACGTCCACCGACACGCGAGTGGCCCCGGCGTCGATGGCGTTCTCCACCAGTTCCTTCACGACGGAGGCGGGCCGCTCGACGACTTCGCCGGCGGCGATCTTGTTGATGACGTCGCCCGGGAGGACCGCGATCCTGGGCGTCATCGGAGCTCGGCAAGCCGCCGCCTGGCCAGAGTGGCTTCGGCTGACTGCGGGTACTCGTCCACCACGCGCTTGAGCAGGCCGCGCGCCTTGACGGGGTTGCCCATCTCAGCGTAGGAGACGCCTGCCTTCGTCAACGCGGCGGGGACCTTGTCGCTCTTGGGATAGTTGGCGATCACGCGCTCGTACGCTGCGATCGCCTGGGGATAACTCCTCTTGTTGAAGTAGGCCTCGCCTATCCAGTACTGCGCGTGGGCCGTCAGGCTGGTGTCGGGAAATTTCTTGAGGAACTCCTCGAAGCCTGCGACCGCCAGGTCGTAGTTACCCTTCAGGTAATCGTTGTATGCCAGATTGTAGGCGGCCGTGGGCGTGAGCGCGGCGGTGGGAGCGTCGAGCCCGCCCGCCTTGGGCTTGGCAGCGTCGTCGGTTTTGGTGCTCGGCGTCGGAGCCGGGGCCTGAGGCGTGGCAGGCGCCTTCTCCTGGCGAGCGGACTCATCCATGCGCCGGAGCAGCTCGCCCAGCTTCTGGTCGAACTCTTGCTGTCTGATCCTGAGGCTCTCGACCTTGGCTTCCAACGCGTCCAGCTTCTTCGCCACGTCGCCGGACTTCTGCAGGCGGTCCACCTCCTCCGGGCGCTTGCGCAGCTCCGCCTCGGTGTCCCTGATCTTCCGATTCTCGGTCTGAAGCTTGCGGACCTCGTCGCGCAGGTCCACGAAATCCGCCGTCGGCACGCACCCAACCACGATCAGACCGAGAGACAGGAGGACGGCGCGTCTCATCGAAGGGAGGCCAGCTTGGCTTTTGCCTGTTTGGAGTCCGCGGACTTGGGGTAGTCCGCGATCAGTTGCCGGAGGGCTGACCTGGCAGCCTCCTTGTTGTTCAGTTCCAGGAAGGCCATGGCTTTGCGATAGAGCGCCGTCGCCGCCTTTGCGCTCTTGGGATAGCTCTTGATGACGCGCTCGTATTCCTCGAGGCCGCGCTCGTAGTCGCGCGCCCGGACGTAGCATTCACCCATCCAGAAGTGGGCGTTGGGAATCAGCGGCGAGTCCGCATACTTGATCAGGAACGACCGGAACGACGTGAGCGCCACGTCGCAGCGCCCTTGCGCATAGTGCTGCTGGGCCCGCTCATAGGCTTCTTTGTCGCTCAGCGTGGGCGCCCGCGTCGCCCGCGAGACCCCGGTGGACGGGCCCTTCGCTGCCGATCCGGGTCCGGCCGGCACGATCGCCTCCGGGACTTCCACACCCGCGGCCTGTTTGCCCACCGATTCCTCCATGACCCCCTTCAACTCGCCGAGCGCGCGCGGTCTCGTTGACCGAGGTCACCGTGGCTGCGAGGGTCTTTTCCAGCGCGTCCAGTTTGACCGCCTGATCCCCTTGCTTAATCGCCAGAGTCCCGACCTTCCCCTCTATCCGGCCAGTCAACTCGGTGACCCGCCGGTCGACGTCGGTCGCCTTGTCGTTCAGCGCGCGGAGAACTTTATCAAATTCTGAGAGCACGACCTGAAACCGTTTGCCCTCCGCCGAGAGCGCCCGCGTCTGGAGGTCCGCCTGTTTGATCGCCTCCTCCAGCTTGCCCAAGGTCCCCGCCTGTTGATCCACCTGGGTCGACAGCTTGGTCACGATCTCTCGGACCTTCTCGGCTACCTCCAGCCTCTTCTCGATCGTCGTGAGAACCTCCTGCAAACGCGTCGTTTGCGTCGCCATCTTCTGATTGAGGGCATAGTTCTGGGCTTTCTGGTCGTCCAGTCCGCTCTGGAGAGTTTCGATGTCCCGGCGTTGGGTCTCCAGTTGCCCGAGGATCTGAGAGAGGTCTTGACCTTTGATTTCGCGGAGGCTGGTCTCCAACTGGGCGTTGCGTTGACGGGCTTCATTCAGCTCAGTGCGGAAATCCCGGGAAGTAGTACGGAGGTCTGCCTGCGACGCACAGGAGGCCAGGAGCCATCCCAGGCCGAGCGCCAGGAGGCCGAACACGACCCGTGCGTAGTGAGCGCTCATTTCCCTTTTTCTTCTTTAACCGCCAGGTGTGCCCGTCGGTTCTTCCAGTAACATGACTCGTCCTGCTCGGTGCACATAGGACGCTCTTTTCCATAACTGGTCACGGTGACCGGGTTCTTCACGCCCAGCGACTCCAGATAACGCTGGGTCTCCTGGGCGCGCTTCTCGCCCAAGACCATGTTGTACTCCCGGCTGCCGCGCTCGTCGCAGTGGCCCTCGATGAGGAGCTTGATCGTCGGATTCTGCTTGAGAAACTCGGAGTTCTGCGCTAGGTTTTTCATCCCCTCGCTGGATAGGGCCCATTTATCGAACGCAAAATAGATGTCCGCGAGCCGCCGCTGCGACGCTTCCTGCGCCTGGCGTGCCGCAATCTCGGCTTGATCGGCCTTGGCCACCACCGGCGGCGTCGGGGGTTTCACCGCTTCCTCCGACGGACTCTTGGAGAAACCCTGCAAGGGCGCGCTGCCGCTCTCACCCCCTGCCTGAGCCTTGTCCGTGCCTTCCGTGGTCGCCTCCACGCTCTTCTTGGAGCAGCCGCCCAGAGCCAGGACCCCGATCAGCCCGACCATCATCACGACCATCAGACATGTTGACTGTCCTGTCTTGTGTCTCATTCGCCTATTCTCCTTTTATATGTCCGGTTGATCTCACGAATCCCCGTGTTTCGTCCACGAGGCGCCCGCCACACACCGACGGCTCAGGGAGCCGACCACGCAGGATCATCGTTGAACCTCCCATTGGTGGTCAACCGTTCCAGGCCGGTGCCATCGGTGCTTATCATATAGATATCCCGCCTCCCATTGCGAGTCGAACTGAACGCGACGTGCCGTCCGTCTGCGGACCACGAGGGCGACTCGTCGTTGCTGCTGCCGGTCGTCAATTGCCGCCACTGCTGGCCATCGGGGCTGATCAGGCAGATCTTGAGGATTCGCCGCTCGTCGCGGCACACATACGCGATCCAATCCCCTTTGGGCGACCATGCGGCTGCTGAATTATAGCTCCCACGTTGGTCCCGATAGGTCAGGGGGCGGACGTTCATGCCGTCCGCGCTCATAAGGTAGATCTGCGGTGTGCCGCCCCGGTCTGAGGTGAAGGCGAGTTCGCGGCCGGTCGGCGACCACGTCGGCGCAAGGTCCGCGGCCCGGTGGTCGGTCAGCCGTTCGAACCGCCTGCCGTACTTGTCCACCTTGTAGATCTCCGAATTTCCGTCCTTGGTGGTCGCGAAGGCCAACTCTTCCCCGCTGGGCGACCACTCCGGGGTGATGTTCAAACCCCGCAACGCGACGAGCGCCCGTCTGGCGCCGGTGATGAGATCCAACTCTTCAATCTGCGGATCACCCCTTTTGCGATACGTCACGAACGCCAGGCGCCGCTTATCCGGCGACCACACGGGTGCCAGGTTCAAAGACGCATCGAAGGTCAACCGCCTCGGGTTATACCCGTCATAATCCATCACGTAGAGCTCCTTGGCGCCGCCTCTCTCCGACACGAAGGCGATCCGGCTGCGGGCAATCCCTTGTTCCCCGGTGTAGTGGAAGACGATCTCGTCGGCCAAGCGATGGGCCATGTACCGGATCACTTCGGAGGATCCGACGTAACGTTTGCGTCCGACTTCGCCGCGTGAGGACTCGAAGAGGGTCCCCTCCATGACGAAATCACCTCCCCGCGGCAGCAGGGTGCCCCAGACTTGCACCGCCAGCCCCGCTTCGTCGGCCTTTTGAAGGGCCTCGGGGGCGGGCTGGGAATTTACCTCTGCCCTGATGCCGAGACGCTCCAGGTCGGCGACGTCGAAGAGAAGCGACCGGCGGAGATCGGCTTTCAGCACGTCCGCAGGAGGCTGCCCCGGCACAGGAACCGCGCTCTTAAAACTGTAGACCGCAATCGGGATTTTCTGGATCGCCCCGCGGGTGGCGTCGATGAACACTTCGACCGCTCCTGTCGCCACCGCGAATACGGCCGAGCCCGCCAGCGCCAGTAACAGCGCCAGCAGGCCAACCGGTCGGGGTACCGCGGAACGTTGACAACGACGTGTCATGAGGGCTTACGAGTCCTGCTACTTGGTGTACGCGAAACTGGTGACTGCCACAAATGGCTCTTCCTTCATCTCGTCAGGAAGCGGGGGGACGCGCCGGAGCTCCAGCAACACGCTCTGGACCGCACGGTCATACGCGTCGTTCCCCGATGACTTGTAAAGTGCGATGTCCCGGATCTCGCCATTCGGTTGAATGACGATCCGCATCGTGGCGATGGAGTTGCCGGCGCTCTCGAGCACATACCGGACGGTTGGGTTGGTATCCGCGTTCCAAACCCGATTGATCGCCGCTTCAAGCAGCGGGCAATACTCCCGCGCCTTGGGCGGGCAGCGCTCCACAGCGGCAGGGCGGACCATTACAGCTCTCCCCTGAGGGGCGCGCGCGACGGCCGGGGCCAGTTCCTTCGTGGCCGGCGTGGCATCGTCCGGCTTCACAGGCGTCGGCGCCGGCAACGCATTGAGCAGTTTCTTAATCTCCTCGCTGGGCCGCAACGGGGGCCCCGAAGACTGGGCCGGAGGAAGAGGCTTTATGATAGGCGGCTTGGCAAGGGCTTCCTCGGCTTTTTTGAGAGCCGCGGCAAGATCCCGTGAAGACGGGGGCTGTGGTTCGGCCGGCGCGGCTGTGGGTGGTTCCGACGGGCTCTTTGACGCCTTCTCCGCAGGAAGCACGGGGGCCACCTCCTTGGGCACGGTGATCTCCTGGAGCCGCTTCTGCAACAACGCCGCCCTGGGCACTGGGGTCGCTTTCGCAACCGTCGGCGGGGTCGGGGCCGTCTTCGGCGGAGCGGGCGGCGGTGGAGGAATGGGCTTCGGCTGCGGAACAGGGGCCTGCTCGACCCGCTCCGGCGCCGACGGTTGTGACACCAGTAGCACCTCGATGGCCGAGGCTCCCTTCGGAGGGATCTTCGTCAACGGAACCGTCGTCAGCGCCACCAAGGCGACCACATGGGCCGCCAGGGAGACCATGGCGATGCGCCGCATGTCATGGGGGATGCCGGCCGTCATGGAAATCTCTCAGCCGCGCGCCTTATTGGATCCGTTCCTCATGAGGACTCAGCGGGTCGGTCACCATGCCCAGCTTTGCAATGCCCGCCTTCTTGA
This sequence comes from Nitrospirales bacterium, assembly GCA_045403215.1. Classification (GTDB taxonomy): domain Bacteria; phylum Nitrospirota; class Nitrospiria; order Nitrospirales; family NS-4; genus NS-12. Next base: position 16,006 of record JAXIOW010000064.1, read on the forward strand.
CGCTGTCCATAACCTGCACCACCGTCCCGTAGGGAACTGCCTGATCGGCTCGGAGAAACACCGCGACCCGGGGGTTTTTGCGACGCAGCGCGTCCAGTCTCTGCTGAAGCAAGCCCAGCGGGACCGGATCCTTGTCGATATAGACGCGGCGATTCCGCTCAACCGTGAGCACCACGCGCTGCTCCGGCTTGATCGTATTGGTCGCCGACCTGGGCAGCGTGATGTCCATGCCACGGTAGAGCATCGGGGCCGTCACCATGAAGATCACGAGCAGCACCAGCACCACGTCCACCAACGGGATCACGTTGATCTCGGCCATGAACCGCCGGCGGCGAGCCTCGATCATGGTCGCCTCGCGTCTTCCTTGATGCCACGTGTCTCCAGCGCATTGGTCAGCTCGATCGCGAAGCGGTCTGTCTGGAACGCCATCCGGCGGACCCGCGCCAGAAAATAATTGTACGCGATGACCGCCGGAATGGCCGCGAACAGTCCGACGGCCGTCGCCACCAGAGCCTCGGCCACGCCCGGCGCGACCGCCGCGATGCTGGCCGTCCCCTGCACACCGATCTCCCGGAAGGCGTCGATGATGCCGAGCACGGTCCCCAACAGCCCGATGAACGGGGTGACGTTCCCGGTCGTGGCGAGAAACGGCAGGTCGGCCTCCGTCCGGGTGATTTGTTCCTGGATCGCGTGCGCCAGGACTTGCTCCACGTACCGCTGGGACGGCTGTCCCGCTTCGCCATCGCCCACCCCTTCGATCTCCAGCCGGGCGCTCGGATTCCCGTTCCCGCCGAGTCGATAGCACCGGGCGACTTCAGCAAAGACCGCGGCCACCGAGCTGTCCCGGTGGAGGTGCAGCTCGCGGGAGGCTTTGAGCGGGTGCTCATAACGACGGTAGGACTTCAGGAAACGCAGGTCCGCGGCCTCCTGGCGGCGAAAGAAGCGCCACTTGTAGAGGATGATGGTCCAGGACCCGATGGAGAAGACCAACAGGACCAGGAGGACGAATTTGGAGACCAGTCCCAGGGAGGATAGGAATTCAAGTAGACCCGAACGGAACAACATTACGCGCGCACCCCCTCACCTTCTCGGCTGTGTCGTCCCCCCACGCCATCCAGCGGCGCACCACAGAAAATGGCGGGGCCGACGGGATTTGAACCCGCGACTTCCAGATTGACAATCTGGCGTCCTAAACCAGGCTGAACGACGGCCCCAGAAAATAAAGTCGTAGCGAAAACGTGGTAGGCGGAACAGGGGTCGAACCTGTGACCTCTGCCTTGTAAGGGCAGCGCTCTGACCAGCTGAGCTATCCGCCCAAACAGATGCAACGATAAGTCCACATCACTTGGAAATCGAATTGCATACTAGCAAGTCCCCTGCGTCCTGTCAACAAACTCGTAGCAGTTTCACCACATTCGTTGACGTGCTCCGTGCGCGCATTACCCTCGTGGATGGTAACGTTTGTGAAGGTGTTTCAAACGCTCCCGCTCCACGTGCGTGTAGATCTGGGTCGTCGTAATATTGGCATGCCCCAGCAGGCTCTGCACCACCCGCAGATCGGCCCCGCGCTCCAGGAGATGCGTGGCGAACGAGTGCCGCAACATGTGCGGAGAGATCGGACGCTGGATGCGCGCGGCCCGGGCATATCGCCGCAGGATTTTCCAGAACCCCTGCCGCGTCAGGCCCCGCCCGGAACGTGTCACGAAAAGACGGTTGGAGGTGCGGCTCTTGAGCAACTGGGGGCGCCCTGAGGCCAGATAGCGGCGCAGCTTCCGGATCGCCACCGCCCCGAGTGGCACCACGCGTTGCTTGGACCCCTTGCCGGTGGCGCGGAGAAAGCCGGCTGATAGATTGACGGCCTCGAGATCCAGATTGACCAGTTCGGAGACGCGAAGCCCGGTCGCGTAGAGGACTTCGAGCATGGCGTCATCGCGCAGGGCTTCCGGATGGCGGCCCCTTCCGGCATCGTTCCGGCCGGGGGCATCCAGCACGCGCTGGACCTCGGCGACGCTCAGCGCCTTGGGAAGTCGCCGTGACCCTGTGGGCACCGTGACGTCCAGGAAAGGATCTTGGCGGCAATGGCCCTCGCGGAGGAGAAACCGGTAGAATCCATGGCACGCAGCCAGGCACCGCGCGACCGAGGGAGCGGCCAGGCCCTGACTCCGCAAGTACTCCAGCAGCCGCGGGACATCCGCGCGGGACAGCGCGGCAGGGGTCTCGCGCCCCTGCAGCCGGAGGAAGGCCTGCAGCTTGGCGAGATCGCGCCGATACCCCTCGACTGTGTTCGCAGAGAGCCCCCGCTCCGAGAGCAGCCCGGTCAGGTAGCGGTCGATCCACTGCGCCTCGCTCACGCGTGCCTCCTCTGACCCAACGAGCCTACCTTAAGGAATTCCTTGGGACAAGAGAAGAGGGGTAAGACGTCTTTCGGCACAAAAAAGGGGCGGCGCAGACCTCCGCCCCTTTCTTATGGTCAGTGGTTACTTGTTCGGTTGCGGCGTGTAGCGCAAGTAGGGTTTGACCGAGCGATAGCCCTTCGGGAAAAGCTTCTTGGCGTCGTCGTCGCTCACCGCCGGGACGATGATGCAGTCCTGGCCATCCCTCCAATTGACCGGCGTCGCCACCTTGTACTTGGCGGTGAGTTGCAAGGAGTCCACCACTCGCAGCAGTTCATCGAAGTTTCGGCCGCAAGAGGCGGGATAGGTGATCATGAGCTTGATCTTCTTGTCCGGTCCGATGACGAACACCGAGCGCACCGTCATGTTATCGGCGGCAGCGGGGTGGATCATGTCATACAGCATGGCGACCTTTTTCTCAGGATCGGCGATCATCGGGAAATTCACCGTGCAGTTTTGGGTTTCATTGATGTCTTTGGTCCACCCCTTGTGTGACTCCAGAGGGTCCACGCTGATGGCGAGCACTTTGACGCCGCGTTTCTCGAACTCGCTCTTGACCTTTGCCATGTACCCCAGTTCAGTCGTGCACACCGGCGTGAAGTCCTTGGGGTGCGAGAACAGGATGCCCCAGCCATTGCCCAGCCATTCGTGGAAGGTGATCTTGCCTTCGGTCGTTTCAGCCGTGAAGTTCGGCGCTTCGTCTCCCAATCGCAGTGCCATAAATGACCTCCCTTTCAAAGAGTCGATAAAAGGATGATGGCAGCCATCCCATTATCTAGTCCCCAATCGCACGGTTGTCAACCGAATCGTTGCCTTTCTTCCCACCTTTCTTCCGGTCCTGCTACAATCCGGTGACCATGCAGCCAGTCGCCTCTCAAGACCGTCACAATCTGTGCGCCCTGATGCGCCGCCGCCTGCCGGCGAAAATCTTCAATCGGCTCCGAGAGATAGGCCGGTTGGCTGATGCCACAGGTGCGTCGGCGTACCTGGTCGGCGGCCTGGTCCGTGACCTCCTGCTGGGGCATACAAACTTGGACGTGGACATCGCCGTGGAGGGTGACGGGATGGCTTTCGCGCGGCGACTGGCCGATCAGCACGGAGCTGGCTTGAAGATCTTCGAGAAGTTTGCTACGGCCTACGTCGTCTTTCCGGACAGGGTGAAATTCGACATTGCGAATACCCGGGCCGCGCAATCAGCCCGCGCCGGCACCGGCTGGGCGGGAGCATGGACCTTGCCATCTGGTGGTTACTGTTCCATCGAGCAGGACCTTTCACATCGCGATTTCACCATCAACGCGCTCGCCCTCCGCCTCGACCCCGCTCGGTTCGGACAATTGATCGACCTTCACAGTGGTGTGCAGGATCTCAAACGAAGGCTGATCCGTGCGCGGAACAAAGCCTGTTTCCTAGACGACCCCGCCCGTGCCTTCCGGGCCGTCCGCTTCGAGCAGCGGTTCAGGTTCCGGATCGAGACAGCCGCCATGGTGCTGCTCAAGGATTCCGTGGCCGCCGGCTTGGTCGGCACGCTCCCCGGCCATCGGGTCAAGAACGAGCTGTTCCTGTTACTGGCGGAAAAAGATCCACCCCGCGCGATCCGACGCTTGGGCGAACTGAACCTGCTCCCTGCCATCCACCCCGACTTGGCCATCACGCCTCAACTCAAGACCCTCTTGGCGCACGCCGTGAAGGCCCTGGTGTGGTGGGCTCGGCGATTTCCCAAGCGCCTGCCGGATCGCCCGCTGATCTATTTCATGGCGCTGGTGGACAAGTTAAGCGGGCCGACCACGGACACCCTCATGAAGCGATTGGTGCTTCCCGAGCGGCAGGCCGTCAAGGTTCGCACGACAAAGAACCGTCTAGGGCGCGTCGCGCGGGGCCTTTTCCGGAACCGTTCCCTGAAACCATCCGAGATCTATCGGCTCCTGCTCGACTTACCCGATGAAGCGCTGGTCCTGCTGATCGCGAAAGCTCCGTCCCTGGACGCGAAGCGCATAGTGACCGCCTATCTGATGACCTACTCCGGCGCCAGGCTCGCTATCAACGGCAAAAGCTTGGCCGCGATGGGCTTGCATGAAGGGCCCATCTACAAGATGATTCTGGACTCTGTTCTGAACGCGAAGCTGGACGGCAAGATCACGACGGAACGGGAGGAACGGGACATGGCGCTGCGGCTGGTCCAAAAGGCCGCGGGCTGACCCGCGCGGCATGGACGTCATCACCACGCATCTCAACGCGGACTTCGACGGCTTGGCCTCAATGGTCGCAGGGCGCAAACTCTATCCAGGCGCCGCGCTGGTTTTTCCTGGAGGCACTCAGGAGACGGTCCAGTGTTTCCTGGCCGTCCACGACCTCGGCGTCACGCGGCTGAAGGAACTCGATCTCAATCAGGTCACGCGGCTGATTCTCATGGACTGCCAGGAGGCGGAGCGGATCGGGCCTCTCCGGGGCCTCGTCGGGAAACCTGGAGTGCTTCTTCACATCTACGATCACCACCCGGTCGCGGACCAGCACACCGACGCGGCGACTCCTGTCCGCGCCGACCTCCGCGTGGTCGAACCGGTTGGCGCGACCACGACGATCCTAATCGAGCAGCTGCAACAGCACCGGGTCCCGATCTCGCCGTTCGAGGCGACGGTCCTCGCTCTGGGGCTCTACGAGGAGACCGGCTCGCTGGCCTATGCCTCGACGACGCCGCGGGACCTGGAGGCCGCTGCCCACCTCTTGCGCGCCGGCGCGGACCTCAACGTCGTCACGGACACGCTGCGGAGCCCTCTGGACCCGGACCAAATCGCGCTGCTCAACGACCTCCTCCATTCGAGCGAAACCTACTACCTCGAAGGCCGCAAGATCCTTCTGGCCGTCAGCGCCTACGACCGCTACAAGGGCGACCTCGCCGAAGTCGTGCACAAGCTGGCAGATATGGAGGGGCTCGACGCGGTGGTCGCGGCGATCGCGATGGATGACAAGATCGAAGTCATCGGCCGGAGCCGGCGGTCCGAGATCGATGTGGGACAGATCGCTCGGGAGTTCGGCGGCGGTGGCCACGCCGTCGCGGCGGCAGCCAGCGTCAAGGGGCGGACCTTGGTCGAGGTCAAAGAGCGGCTGGCGCAGTTGCTGACCGAACGCTACCACCCGACCCTGCTGGCGAAAGACGTCATGACCAGGCCGGTCAAGGCTGTCGCGTCGGATGTCACGGTCGCCGACGCCGAAGTCCGCATGACCAAGTACGAGGTGAACGTCCTGCCCGTGCTGGACGGCATGGAACGCTACTTCGGCCTGGTCTCGCGCGAGATCATCCAGAAGGCCCTCTTCCACAAGCTCGGCAAGGCCCCGGTGCTCGACCTGCTTCAGACCGACGCTTACACCGCAACGCCGGAGACGCCGTTTCGTGAGATCGAGGCGCACATGATCGAGCGCAACCAGCGCTTCGTCCCGGTGCTCCAAGAATCCAAAGTAGTCGGGGTCATCACCCGGACGGATCTCCTCCGTACGCTCCACAACGACGTCCTGCTGGCCGCGAGAGCACGGGTCAAGGGTCAGCCCTTGCCTGCCGAGCAGAGCCCGTCTCCTTTCAGGCGCAACCTCAAGGGAGTCCTGCGGGAACGCCTGCCGGAGCGGGTCTTCACTTTGCTGGAGCGAGCTGGCGAACTGGCCGAGCGGAAGGGAGTATCGGCGTTCGTCGTGGGAGGGTTTGTGCGGGATCTCTTGGTGGGCCGGCCCAACCTGGACCTGGACCTCGTCATCGAAGGGGACGGCATCGCATACGCGCGGGCGCTGGGAGCCCAGGTCAATACGACGGTGAAGGTCCACGACCGCTTCGGCACGGCTGTTCTGGTGTTCTCTGACGGGTTCAAGCTGGATGTCGCCACCGCCCGGACGGAATACTACGAATACCCGACCGCTCTTCCCACCGTCGAGCGCAGCTCGATCAAGAAGGACCTCTACCGCCGCGACTTCACGATCAACACACTGGCCATCCGCCTGAATGCCGGTCACTTCGGGGATCTGATTGATTTCTACGGCGGCCAGCACGACCTCAAGGAAAAGACGATCCGCGTGCTGCACAGCCTGAGCTTCGTCGAGGACCCGACCCGCGTCTTTCGGGCCGTCCGCTTCGAGCACCGGTTCGGCTTCCGGTTGGGCAAGGAGACGCTTACGCTGATCAAAGGCGCTGTGAAAATGGATCTCTTCCATCGTCTCTCTGGCTCCCGACTCCTGGACGAACTCATTCTCTTGTTCTCCGAGGAGGAGCCGCGCAAGGCCATCGCCCGCCTGGCGGAACTGGACCTGCTCCGATTCATCCACCCGATCCTCAGGTGGTCGCCGCGGCTGGAGTCACTAATGAAGGGTGTTGAAGACGCCTTGGATTGGTACAAGCTGCTCTATCTGGGCCGGAAAATGGATGGCTGGGTGGTTTACTTCACTGCGTTGATGGAAGCGGTACCGGACAAGGCCGTGCGCGAGGCTCTCATGCGGTTGCCGGTGCCGGAGCGACAGGCGGAAAAAATTCGCGCGGGCCGGTACACCTCGTACGCGATCCTCCGCCGATTGGCAAAACGGCAGCCGTTAACGCCAGCCGAAACCTACCGGACGTTACTGGGACTCTCCGACGAGGTCCTGCTGTTCCTCCTGGCCAAGACGAAATCGGATTCGGTCAAGCGGCAGATCTCTGCCTACCTGACGACCTATCAGCATGTGAAACCGACTCTGTCGGGAGACGATCTGAAAACCCTGGGCCTCAAGCCCGGACCGATCTACAAGAAGATCCTGGACCGCCTGCTCGACGCACGCCTGAACGGCGAAGTGAAAACCAAAGCCGACGAACGTAAGCTGGTAAAGAAGCTCGCGAAGGCGTGACGGCGGTTAGGAGTGCCTGCCATGCTTGTGCCATGGAGATTTATCGGTGCCCTGCTCAGATTCGTCATG
>JAXIOW010000027.1:0-4468 GCA_045403215.1 Nitrospirales bacterium
GACCCGGCGCAGGAACTCAAAGCCGTCCATCCGTGGCATGTCCAGGTCAAGAACTATCACCGCAGGCAGGTCTTCCGGGGGCCGCTCCCGAAACCGCCCCTGCGCCTGCAGGTAGTCCAGCGCTTCCTGGCCGTCCACCACGGCGACGATCGGGCTTTCCACCCCGGCACGTTTAAACGCCAGGGCGATCATCTCCTGATCGGCAGGATCGTCGTCCACGACCAGGATGGGCTTGCCCCGTATCTCACCCATGACAAGTCCGCCTTACAGTTCGTGCATCCGACCAAGGCCTAAGCAGCCTCAGGAAGCCCCATCATACCATCGGGCGCATAGGTGGAGGCAACGGGTGCCGTAGTGTGGCCGGGGAGGGCGGTAAGCAGAGGGAATTTAACACGCGCGTCAGTCGAAGGACAGACCCTGGTGAGGCTCGTTGAGCAGGTGATAGAGGGCTTGGCATGTAAACCAAAGATTCCCACGCTTTGTGCGGATATCGAAGCTCAGGGAGATGGTGGTCTGATCACCGAACCACTGGACGCTGGTGAGCACGCGGCGTTCGGCGGCCGGGGCAGGACCATATCGTCCTTCGATCCACTTCAGCAATCGGTCACGATTCTCACTGCCTTCGAAAATGTACAGCACGCTTTCCAGTTGCTCACCGACGAAGCGATACCGGATCTTGATGATGGAGACTTGATCCAGCGTGAGGGCCTCGCCGGGATTTTCGTAGACCTTTACCGAGCCGGCGAAATCGCTCTCGCCCAGATCCTCGACCAGCTTGAAGGATTGGTATTGGGCCAGCGGCGCGCCGCATCTGTGCCCATTGATGCCGTCCGGTTCGTCCTTGATCCTGGCGGCTTCGGCGGTAAGACCGAGCGCCAGGACGCCTGCAAGGGCCATAGCTTTTCCACTGAACGCGAGGAGTCGGCTCATCGTGGACCTGGGGTTAGGCTGACAGCAAAATATACTTCGGCGGCGGTCGCGTCAACCTGTGCAAGAGAAAGACCGGTAAGGGGGGATTTATTCCTACTTACAACAGCGGCCAGGACGGGTGCCTGTGAGCCATGGATCCTTGACATCCCGGGAAGCACAATCCTTCTTGCCGCGCACGACCGCCTTCCAATCCTGGTTCTCAGTGTCAAGCCCAGCGCTCCCCAGTGGCCCGGAGGGCACGGTCTCGGAATTTCGCGTCCACTCCCACTCGCCCAGCAGATTACGCAGACCCAAGCCGTTCTTCTGCTGTTCCTTGCAGGCCATCTCCCATTCCTCCGCCCAGCACAGCCGCTTGAAATTGTTGGAGCACATTTTTTCGACCTCAACCCAGTCACCCCGCCGCGTCTCGTTGATCTCGATGCAGAATCCCCCTAATCCCACGATGGAGCTGCCGATGGGGACCATGCCTTCCGGGCAGGACTCCGGTTTCCCCGGAGCAGGCTCCTTATAGACTGGTTCACGCTTTCTTGCAAGGGCGGCAAAGTCAATCTGGGGCTCTATGACCGATAGGTTGGCCGTGGTCTTCCCGATGGGCGTGGCGAGTTCGATGGTGACCGAACCCAGCGGGACATTTTGATCCACCTCGATCGGCACCCCGACTGACGACGCTTTGGGGGCGGTGCCTCCGAACTTAATCCCGCTCTGCTTCGTGGAAAACTTGGCGCCGACCAGGTTCGCACCTTTGAAGTACACAACCATCGTCTTACCGGTCTGAATCGCCGGCGGAGACACCTCCGTGATTCGAGGCTTCATGGTTTCTCGCGTCCCGCGGGTGACGGAAAGGGTGGTGTCCAAGGCGCTGGTCTCGAACATCGACACCATGCCCTGGGCGTCGATGGAATACAACAGCTGCCCGGCCTCGTCGTAGAAATCTTCCGGTTTCTCAGCCGCCGACACGCCAGAAAGGCAGGCGAGTCCAGCCAGCAACCAGAGACACGACGCTATGCACATGATGTGGCGAGAACGCAGAGCAATCATCATCGGCCCCTGGGATCGTCATTCTCCTTGAGTGGCATGGTGGACTTCATTGAACTTGTTATTCAGCTCCCGGGATAGAAAATACAGCGTCCCTTGCTTGGTGCGGGCATCGTATTTCAGGTTGATCACGGTCCTTTCACCATACCATAGCACGGCATTGACCATTCGGCGCTCGTTGGACGTGAGCTTACCGAAGTGTTCTTCGAGCCAGCGCATCAACTTATCGCGATTCTCGCGTCCGGCGTATCGGAGCACAATACTCTCCAGCTCATTTTCAATGAAGCGGTAACGGATCGTGGTAAGCGGCACTTCGTTCAAGGTAAGCGTCTCGCCCGGAATCTCGTACAAACCGACATCCTTCACAAAGTCGGTGCTCCCCAGGTCCTTGACCAGCTTGAAGGCCGGGAATTTGACCAGGGGCGTCCCCCAGGTATAGCCGTTGAATCCGCTGGGATCGTCCGGGATCTTCGCCGCTCCGGCAGACACGACGGGCAGCCCGAAAGCAAGGAAGAGCAGAACGAGCAAGCCTCGAAAGTCTTTCATGACCGCGCCCCTCCCTGGGACTTACTTGCAACACCGTCCCACGAATTCGTCCCGTTTCCACCGCGGGGCAATCTTTTGCTCCCGGCAGTCGGATTTGCCCAGCAGGATGGACCGAATGTCGGGGGTAAAGTCCATCGCTTCCATACCGGCCTCGAACTGGTAGGGGTCCCAGGAGCCGGTCCACTCCCAGTCGCCGGTGATGTTTTTCAACTGGATCTTGCCGGCGTTTGACTGCACGCAGGCCGCCTGCCATTCCGGCGCCTGGCAGAGCCGCTTGCCGCCGATGGCGCATGACTTTTCTGCCACGCGGAAGTCTCCCTTGAACGTCCGATCAATCTCAATGCAGAACCCGCCCCGCTCTGCCGTGACCCCGACCATTCCCGCCGGACACAAAGCCGGCGCCGCCGGCGCGATCTTCGCAATCCCCGCGCTCTCCCGACCGGCCGCTCCTGTCCCCCCGATCTGCATGTCTTTGATCTTGAAGGCGGTTTTCGTACTGCCGATGGGCGTGGATACTTCAATGGTGACTTCTCCCGGGGACACATCCGGCGGCACCTGAATCGGCAAATCCAACGACTTGGGTTTGGTTGAATAGGCACCCACTTCGATTTCCCGGACGCTCAGCTTGACGGTCGCCCCGATCAGGTTCTTTCCCTTGAGCCGGAGCACCGCAGGAGCGCTGGCCGGCACGACGTCCGGACTGATTTCAGTAATCTGAGGTTGCATCTGCTCCCGGGTCCCCCGCGTCACCGAGATCGTCAGATCGGTGGGGCTGTTCTCGAACATCGAGACAATCCCATCGTCGTCGATCGTGTAGAGCACGCGGCCAGCTTCATCCTTGAAGATTTCTTTCGCTCCGACAGCCTCCCCGATGCCCAGCAACGCGCAAAGGACTCCCCCACAAACAACACTCCACCTCTTGGGCATGTGATGACTAGGCTCCCCTGGGGCCCCTTGTCTTTATCTTACATCTTACCGCTTCTGAGCACGCAAAAGCACGAAAGGCGGGGCCCTCCTTTCGAGAACCCCGCCCCCAGCCTGCTTATATGATCTCTTCGACACATTACATCGCGCCATTGCATCGCTGAAAAGCAATGGGCATTCAGAGCAACAGGATATTCCGATCAAACCGCTATCATTTAGTAATAGTATCGGTCCAAAATGCGAAGTGGCTGAACTCGCGATTGAGCACCGTTGAGATGAACCAGAGCGCTCCCAAGCCGGTGTCGGGATTGAAGCTCAACATCACCGTGGTCTCATAGCCGTCCCATTCCGCTCTGTTAACCAGCCTGCGCTCTCCCTGTGTCAGGCGACCGTAACGGTCTTCCATCACTTGCAAGAGCCGGTCGCGATGCTCCCGCCCCTCAAAGCTTAATTGCACGCTTTCCAGTTGATTGTCGAGGAAGCGGTAGTGAATCTTCATAAAGGACACGCCATTCAGGCTAATGCCCACGGTCGAGCGGTCGTAGAGGTCCACCTGCTTACCAGAGGTGGTGGTCCCCAGGTTTCTGTCGAACCTCAGCGCGGCACAGTCTGCCGGAGCGGCCCCCCAGTGATTGCCTCTGAACCCACTGGGCTCGTCTTGAATTAAGACAGCAGTCGTCGGCTTGACCGATAAGCCGAGAGCAAACAGGAAGGCGAGGACCACGGCCGCAAAGACTCTTCCCAGCCTCGGATATGAGCTCATGCCACCTCCTTGCTCCAGATCTTTCAGTGTTTCCCTCATAAGCACGAAGGGCGAGGCTCCTGTGCGAGGATCCTCGCCCTCCGCTGACCCGATGGCCCAGCCCTACCTTACAGCCAGGTGACGCGCTCAGCCGGGCGGATGTAGATCGGCTCCTCGACCTGGATCCGCACCACCTCCTTGCCCGACTTGTTGAACGCCAGCACCGTGTCGTTGTACATCTCGAACTTCCGCCCGTGAATCTGGGTCTCAAACACCTTCGGCCCCGGAATC
>JAXIOW010000189.1:0-2543 GCA_045403215.1 Nitrospirales bacterium
CGATCACTACGAGCCAAAGCGCGCACCGCCAGTTGCAGCCACTGATCGGGAGTTGGTGCCGCCTTGTGTGTGACTCGCCTACTCACGGCCATTAGCAGGATGCTGAAAAAGTCCGCCAGCAGCGTTCTCGCATCGTTCAGACCCTCCACGTACCCCAGCGGGTACGCATCGGGCCTTCACTCGCTGCGGCCTTGCTGGACGGCCATTTTGAGCATCCTGCGGGAATATGTTCCTGTTGGGTCACACATGCGAACCATTGAGGTTCTCGCGAGCAGCATAGTTTACCTACAGCCTGCCAGGCTGTGAACGGCTGTGCTTGTTCCCGTTCATCGTTGGCCGGATGTTGTGAGATGGATTTCGTGTGTGCTGCTCTTGGTCCTTCCGGGGTGCGCGGATCTGGCGCCCCGGTTCCCTCCTTCGGTGCCGCCTGCCACGTCGGGTATCGATCCAGCACTGGATGCTCAGACGCGGCTCCTTGAGTCGGCCTATCGTGCCTTTGCGCAAGAGCGTTATCCACTCGCGAGTGCACTCCTCCAACGATTTGTTGATTCCAATCCCGATTCTCCCAGGCTAAGTGAAGTTCGTTGGTGGCTCGCACGCTCGTATGAGGAGCGCGGGGACCTCCCGGCCGCGCTGTCTGTCTATCGCGCCTTGGTTGGGGAGGCACCGCGATCCACCCCGCTCGCCGGCAGTTATGAGTATTACGCTCTCAATAGACTGGACGAATTTCGCCGGAGTTTCGGCCCATCGTCCCTGTTGGAACAGCGGCAGATTGCGCTTTGGCTGACGGGCGCGGACTGGCTCACGATTCCTGATGTCGGGCTGTGGATTGCGCAACTCGCTGACGCAGGAGTGACATCGTTGATTGTCGAGGCGGGATCTTCTTCTCATCAGACCATACAGTCAGGCCCCATGGGGGCGCACTTCAAGACGTCAAAGGCCCCCGTTATCGAGGATCTTTTTACGCTGATCGTGCCGGCAGCCCATGCCAAGGGGATGGCGGTGTTGGCGTCGGTCAATCTGCATGAGCCTGGATGGATGACGGTGAATCCTGAGTGGGGCACCGTCATGGCCAACGGGACTGACCAGGTGTTGCAGCCGGTCGGTCATGTCGATGTGCTCCATCCTGAATATCAGCGTCTCGTCAGTGAGGTTGCACAGGATTTGTTGCGGACAGACATCGATGGGTTGGTGCTTGGGGCCAGGAGGGCCAAGGGATTTGCCGAGGAATGGAGCCCGACGTCGCGACGGATGTTCGAAGGGCTCTTTGGGCCTTCATTTGATAGCCAAGATCACTCTGTCTCACCAGACGCATGGCGCTGGGCCGGCTGGAAGACGAGGACCTATCTTGAGTTTGTGGCTCGATTAACCCAGCAGTTGCGACAGACGCGGCAGGGATTTCTGGTTGCCGTAGTTGTTCATGAGCATGCGGTCTTCTTTCCAGTAGATGCCTTGACGGAGTATGGCGAAGACGTGCTCGAGACGAAGCAACGTGGGCTCCCCCTGGTCGTCCCGCCGGGTTCAGGCATGCCCGAACGATCGGATGAGCAAGGGGCGGGGATGGAAACGGTGCGACAACGATTGGCGCCGACGGCTGGGGATGAACGGCAACTCTGGCTGGGCATGGCCCTGAGCGCGGCGGATTTATCATCTCAGGTGACGGCTGTGAGAGCCATACTCGCGACGAAAGTTGGGCAAGTCGGGCCACATCTGTTGCTGATGAACGGGCCAGCGATTCCTTGACAAAGGAGGGCCAGACCACTACGATCTCGAAAAATCTTGGAGGTCGAGGCTCAGGTTGAGTAGCTACAAGAGAGCGCCTGGCTTTCACTTGACCTCAACCTAGACCTCCTCAAAAGGAAGCGCGCATGATTCCGAAACACCTCCATTACCATCAAGAGCATGAATGGGTGCGAGCGAGCGGCACGCAGGCTACTGTTGGCATCAGTCATTTTGCCCAAGATGCGTTGGGCGATATCGTCTTCATCGACATGCCGAAGCTTGGTGCCGTTGTCAAGGCCGGGCAGCAGATCGGTGAGGTAGAATCGACCAAGACGACCTCCACGATCTACACGCCCGTGAGCGGCACCATTGCCAAGGTCAATGCCGACTTGAAAGACCACCCAGAAGTGGTGAACTCCGATCCCTATGGTAAAGGCTGGATGGTGGTAATTGATCTGTCGAACGCGAGCGAAGTCGATAAGCTGATGACCTCAGCACAGTATGAAGCATTTCTTGCCAGCCAGAAACATTGAATCATTTGTGCATTGAATCATTGAACCATTGTGTGATTGGATCATTGGTGAGTTCTCGCAATGAATCAATCGGCAATGAGCCGATGACTCAATGACTTCCCAGAAGCACATCGCCGTTCTCGGCGCTGGACCTGGTGGCTATGTCGCCGCGATCCGGGCAGCCCAGCTTGGCGCCCGTGTCACCGTCATTGAGTCCCACGCGCTTGGCGGCGTCTGCTTGAATTGGGGCTGCATTCCCAGTAAGGCCCTCCTGTCGGTCGTCGAACTCGGCGACAAGGTCAAAAAAGC
>JAXIOW010000166.1:0-12271 GCA_045403215.1 Nitrospirales bacterium
AGAGCTTCCCTCAGGGCCGCCTGGCGAAGGCGTCTCCCGGCAGTCCCGTGTGGATCTCTGGCGCCGCAGGTTTCTTGTCCCAGCTCCACTTCAACTGCACCGCGACGTACTTCTGCGAGAGCCCGCCCCGATCAATGGACTGGTCGGTCTCCTGGAAGACCATCACTTCCCAATTCTTCCACCGCACCGCGAGCCCGACGATCCAGTCCAGCTCACTCGGCGCGATCGGGTTCGACACCCGCCGATCCGTGAAGAAGTTCGTATCGCCGACGAGCCAGAGCCATTGCCAATAGAGGGGCAGTTCGCCGTGCAGCACGTACCGGAACAGGGCGCGGCCCGTGTTGTCAGGCCTGGCGAAGTACGTCTGGGTCGAGAAGAGCCAGCCGAGCGCCGCGTAGAATTCGGAGTCCGGGACCAAAAGATTGTCCTGATGCCAGAGGCCCTGGATCTCCGCGAAGGCTTGCACCAGCCCGCCCTTATCGATCGGCATGTCTCGCTCGTAACGGAGCAGGCCGGCCCACTGCTCGTACCGGTAGAGGAACCCGATGGCCTGGTCCCATTCCGACGGACGGAATTCGTCGTCCCGCTCCTTGTCCGTGAAAAAATTCGTGTCGAGTATTAGCGCGACGGGAGACCAGCGGGGCTGGAGTTCGAGATGGCCGAGATAGCGGTACTTCACGAGGCCGGTGTTATCCGGGCGAGCGCGAAACGAGGTGTTCTCGACGAAGTCGGACAGCGCGAGCGAGAAGCGGACCTCGGGGGCCGCCCCCTCTTCCATCTCGACCCGGCCGGACTTCTCCAGGGCCAGCGCGGGTGAGGTGAGGAAAGCAAGCGCGGTGATCGGAAGAATGAGGCCGCGAGGGGTCCTCACCCGACGATGCGGCCGACGAGGTCGTAGGCGGCAGCGTCGGTGATCTCGACCTTGACGAAATCGCCGGGCACGGGAAGGGGCGCGTCGGGGCACCCGTTGCTCGTGGTTGCAACGGGTCGTATCGCCTGGGGCGGGCGGGTGAGCACGGGAAGGGGCGCGTCTCGGCGCGCCTGGGGCGGGCGGGTGAGATTGGCCGTGCAATCGTTCACATACACGACGCCGTCGATCTCCGGGGCCTGGCCCTCGTGGCGGGACTCCAGCAATAGCTCTGTTTCCTCCGAGACGCCGTCCACCATCACCTCGATGGTGTGCCCGATCAGCTGACGGCTTTTCTTCAGCGCAATCCCTTCCTGAAGCGCGAGCAACTCGGCGCGGCGCTCTTCCATCACCCGGCGCTCGATTTTCTTGTCCAGGTCGGCGGCCGGCGTGCCCTCTTCGTCCGAGTACAAGAACACGCCGACCCGGTCGAATGCCATCTCGGTCAGGTAGCGCTTGAGCTCGGCGAAAGCGGCCTTAGTCTCGCCCGGGAAGCCGATGATGAACGCCGTCCGGAAGGTGAGGCCGGGGATACGGGCGCGCAGCCGGTCCACGAGGGCTGTGATGGCCGCCTTGGTGCCCAGACGGTGCATGCGCTTGAGCAGGCCGTCGTTGATGTGCTGGAAGGGCATGTCGATGTACTTGGTGATTTTCTCTTCCCCTGCGTAAAGATCGACCAGCTCGTCCGTCACCTGTTGCGGGTAGAGGTAGAAAGGCCGGATCCAGCGGAGGCCCTTTACCGTGACCAGCTCCCGCAACAGGGCGACCAGGCCATGCCGTAGGCCGAGGTCCACGCCGTAGTTGATGGTGTCCTGCGAGATGAGGCTGATCTCCTTGACGCCGTCAGCCGCCAGGGCGGTGGCTTCCGCGACGATGGACTCGATCGGCCGGCTCCGTTGCTTCCCCCGCATGAGCGGGATGGCGCAGAACGCGCAGTTCCGATTGCAGCCCTCCGCGATCTTGACGTACGCGGAGTGCGCCTTGCCGAGCCGCAGTCTCGGCGTCAGCTCGTCGTACAGATAGGGCGGCGGGCTGGCCCACACCCGCTGCGTCCTGCGTCCTGGAACCAGCAGGGAACGGCAGATCTCCGCGATGTGGCCGGTGTCCCCGGTGCCGACGACGCCGTCCAGCTCCGGCAGCGCCTTGAGCAATTCGCCCTGGTAGCGCTGGGCGAGGCAGCCGGCGGCGATCAGGACCTTGCACGACCCCGTCTTCTTCAGCGCGCCGTGCTCGATGATGGCGTTGATGGACTCCTGCTTCGC
Organism: Nitrospirales bacterium; assembly: GCA_045403215.1. Taxonomy (GTDB): domain Bacteria; phylum Nitrospirota; class Nitrospiria; order Nitrospirales; family NS-4; genus NS-12. The sequence continues at coordinate 2,170 of JAXIOW010000166.1, forward strand.
TTCCTCGATGAAACCGCACGTGTTGATAATGACGACCTCGGCGCGCGCGGGATTGTCGGTCAGGGTGAAGCCGTCTCCCGCCAGCGCGCCCAGCATGACTTCGCTGTCCACCTGGTTCTTGGAGCAGCCGAGGTTGACGAAGCCAATCGTGGTCGTTCGGGTTCGCGTGCGTGGTGTGATCGACGTGCGTGGAGCCATGACGCGCAGTGTAGAGGAGCGGGAAATCCGTGTCAAATCAGATCGTCCGCGCACTTTCCTCTTGACTCTGCGCACGCCGGTCTCATATGATGCGTCCGGCATCGCCATCATAATCATCATCGAAGCCTGTATTCTGCAGGCTTTCTTCAATCTCCACAGTTAACGGTCTGTATTCCTTTCTGAAACCCGGGGAGGCCCTGCCCGGGATACACCAGCGGCAAGGTTGTGCGCCGGCTGTTTGGCATGAACCTGGGGCAAAAGGGAAGGCATGGACATGACTGGATTCTGCACGAAGAGTCTCCTGCTGGTTTCGGTCCTGACCTTACCGGCCTGCATGACGGTTCCGAAGGGACTGGGCGACTATGACGCCGGCCTCAAGGAGCTCGGCATAGCCTCCTGGTACGGAGGCAGCTTTCATGGCCGGCTGACCGCGAACGGCCAAGTCTACGACCAATTCAAGATGACCGCGGCCCATCGGCTGCTGCCTTTGGGGTCCGTGGTGCGGGTCACCAATCCCGGGAAAGGGCGGAAGGTGAAGGTGCTCATCAACGATCGCGGCCCGTTCATCAGGGGCCGCATCATTGATCTCTCGTACGCCGCCGCGGAACAGCTCGGCGCGGTCTATCCCGGCACGCTGCCGGTGGTGGTCGAAGTGCTCCGGATGGGCAAGCGGAGCCCGGCGACCGGTCGTCTGCTCGGACAGAAGCCGGAGGAGGGCCCCGACCTCGAGTTGAGCGTGGCCACGCTCATGCGGAGCGGCGAGCCGGCCGGCGAGACGTCCTGGCTCCGCACGGTTGGAAGCCAGTCTGCGGTGGGCAGCCGGGTTCCCATGGACGTCCTCCGAGACCCGCGGCGTCCCCGCCGTGGGTCCGACTCCGCAATGAACCCCGAAGAGATGACCCCCGAAGACCACGCCGAATCCGTCCACGAGGAAATCATCGCGGGGATCTGCGCCTAACTCTCCATTGACACTCCTTTAGACAACCCGATACACTCACCCTGCTGATTCAAGGCTCATCGTTATTCGTTAAACGTTATTCGTGAAAGAATTAGTGAGTCCGGGCGTGACCATTTAACGATTAACGTTCAACGATTGGGAGCGCGCATGGGTAAGAAGAAGACGCCGCTTGCGGAGGATATCGCGCGGCTCAAAAAGAAAATCGCCGAACGGAAGGCCAAGACAGGCAAGGGGCTGGGAGACGCGGCCCTGCGGGCGTTGCACAAGCGTCTGAAGCGGGAACAGCGCAAGAGGCGAGCCCTGGCGCAGCGCTTGGCGCATGCGCAAGGCAAGAAGAAAGACGCCCAACCGGCTGCGGCCGCAGGCTGAGGGCGAGAGGGATCACCATGGCTGAGGATGTGAAGAAGACGGAAGACGCCGGGAAGGCGAAGGACAAGCCCGTCGAGACGACGTCGGCGATGCCCGACGGGTCGGACAAGTCCGAGTACCTGCCGACGGGCCCGGAACAGCCCGTCGCCGAGACTGAGGCTCCGGCCGCGGCTGCGGTCGAGGAGGCCAAGGCCCCCGAGGAGAAGGTCAAGGACGAGGTCGAGATCCAGCTCGACCTCCTGAAGGACAAGGACTGGTACCGCCGGCGGGAAGCCGCGACCACGCTGGGCGAGATGGGCGACGAGCGGGCGATCCCCCACCTCATCACCGCGCTGCGCGATGCGGAATGGAATGTCCGGGAGGCGGCGGAAGACGCGCTGGCCCAGATCGGCTCTCCGGCCGTCGAGCCGCTGATCAAGGCGCTCCGGGAGTACCAGGTCCGCAAATTCGTCATCAAGATCCTGGGCAAGATCAAGGACGAGCGGGTGCTGGACCCGCTGTTCGCCCAGCTTAGGAACGAAGAGTTCAAGGAAGCCGCGACCGAGGCCCTGGTCGAGGTCGGCCAACCGTCTGTCGAGCGGCTCACCGCGGTGCTCAATGACAAGGACAAGAACGTCCGTAAGCACGCCGTCATCGCGCTCGGCGACATCGGGGTCGCGGAATGCGTGGACCTGCTGATCGAGGCCGCCAACGACGAAGAGTGGGAGGTGCGCCTGGCGGCGATCGCGGCGCTCGATAAGATCGGGGACGAGCGGGGCAAGCCTGCCATCAAGGCGCTCGTGAAGGACCCGGATTTCGTCGTCCAGATGCGTGCGGAGCGGATCATCGGGGAGTGGAAGAAGAAGGCGAAGGCCCCGAAAGAGGCCAAGGACGAGGAGGAGACCGAAGAGCGCGCGGGAACGGCTTAACGCGCCGCGAGCAGCTGGTCCAACTCCTTCACGATCTCGTCCACTTTCGCCTGGAGGCCCGGCTTCAGCGCTCGCACATCGTCCTTCACCGCCTCCACCTTGTCCATCACTTCTTCCAGTTTTTCCTTTTGCTCCTCGCCGGCCGCCTCCATCGCCTTCTTGAGGGCCTGCCGGGCTTCCCCTAAGCCGGTCGCGGCCCTGCCGTAGTTCTTGTCGAGCAACTCAGACTTCGCCTGCACCAGCCGCTCCTTGGCGTTCACGAGGCCGGTGCGCATGCTCAGATTGCGCTCCAGTGTGCTGGTGCTGGCAAGGACTTGGGTGCCGAGCTGCTTGGCCTTATGCAGGAAGGTTTCGGGCCCCTGTCGGCCGATGTAGACCCCGCAGACGAACGCGAGCCCCACGATGGTGAGCATCCCCAGGAATTTCAGCATTTAGTTTTCCCCCTTCCGTTTCCTGTCTGAGACAACGACGCCGAGGTGACCGGCGGCGAATGCGCGGACGGTCAGGTCCTTGTCCAGCAGAGCACGCCTCAGGTACGGAATGGCCGTCTTGCCTCCGACCCGCCCCAGCGCCTGGACCGCCGCCACGCGAACCCGCGGGGCGGGGTCGTCGAACGCCTCCAGTGCGAAGGCTATTGCCCGCTCCGGGGCGCTCCGGGCCAGCGCGCCCACCGCCGCGCTCCGCACGCCGAAAGCGGGGTCCTTGAGCAACTCCCGCATGACCAGCGCCGCCTCGCCTTCGCCCAGCTTCACCAGCGCTTCCGCCGCTGCCAGCCTGACGAGCGAGTCGGAGTCCTTCACGGCGCCCCACAGCGCGCCGATCGCCGCCTTGGCGTTGAGCCGGCCGAGGCTGACTGCGGCAAAGTTGCGGACGTACGGGTCCCTGTCGCTCAGCGCGTCCACCAGCGCCGCGGTGGCGGACGTCGCGCCGAGGTCGCCCAGGGCTCCGGCGGCGAACGACCGGACCGACGCATCGGGGTCGCTGAGGCCCAGCGTCAGCACCGAGAGGGCCGTGGGGGCTTTCACTTTCAGCCGGCCGAGGATGCCCATGGCCGCGCCCCGGACGGCGGGGCTGAAGTCGCGGGCGGCCGTCAGGAACGGCTGCACCGGCTCGGGCTGGTTGAGACGGACCAGGGCCTCGCGCGCTACCAACTGGACGATGGGGTCCTGGTCTTTCAAGCCGCGTCGCACCAGCCTGACGACCGACGGGTCCTTGGAAAGGCCAAGCGAAGAGAGCGCCGCGATGCGGACGGTGACGTCCGGGTCGATCACGGCGTCGCGGACGGCGGGCAGCTTGGCAGCCAGGCCTAGGCGGCCGGCGGTCTGGATGGCGAAGGTGCGCACCCGCGGCGAGGAGTCGTGCAGGGCCAGATTCAGGGCGGCCAGCGTGTCGGCCGGCCCGAGCTCGGCCAGGGCAGTCGCCGCCGCGCCGCGCACGATTTCCTGGTCCTGCGCGAGCAGGTGCGTGAGCAGTCCGATGCAGATACGCCGCAGTAGGTCGCCCGTTTCCTTCCCCGCTCGGACGAGGTGGTCGTGGTCGGCCAGCGCCTCTTCCGGGCGACCTTGATATCCATGGGCCAGGGCGCGCAGCTCGTATGCCGCCGCATGGTCCGGCCGGGCCGCCAGCAGGGTGTTCAGTAGCCGGACCGCCGTGTCGTAGTCCTTCCGCTCGAAGGCAGCCTGGGCGGCGCGGAAGTCGTCGGTCACGGCAAGGGCCGTGTGTTGGTGTGCGAGCGGGAGGAGGCTGACGAGCAGGCCCGCGAAGAGGGTGAGCGAGCGGGCGGGATCGATCCGCATAGACGACATCTTAACAGGAAGTCCGCCGCGAAGGAATCGCGGGAAGACGGCGAAGGAGTCCGATTGACAGACGGGGACGGATATGCGACCTTTTGCGATCCCCGATGATTCCGCTGCGGGACGAGAATCCCACGACGCTGACGCCGGTCGTGACGGTCTCACTGATCGTCCTGAACTGCCTGGTCTTTCTGTATCAGCTCTCGCTGGGCCCTGCTGAGGAGCGCTTCATCCTGTCCTACGCAGCGGTGCCGGCCGAGTGGTTTCGCCCGGGCACGGTGGTGGGCGATCCGGCGGTGCCTTCCGCGTTGACCGTCCTGACCTCGATGTTCCTGCACGCGGGCATCATGCATCTCGGCGGCAACATGCTCTACCTCTGGATCTTCGGCAACAACATCGAGGACGTCATGGGCCACGGGCGCTTCATCCTGTTCTATCTGCTGTGCGGGGTCGTGGCCGTCTTCGGGCACGCCTTCACGGACCCGGTTTCGACGGTCCCCATGATCGGGGCCAGCGGGGCGATCTCCGGGGTCCTGGGCGCCTATCTCCTGCTATTTCCCAGGGCGCGTGTGCTGGTGCTGATCCCGCTTGGCTTCTTTACCCGCATCATGCCCGTGCCGGCGGTGTTCGTGTTGGGGTTCTGGATCGTGATGCAGATCATCAACGGAGCCTTCAGTTGGGGAGGCCTCGGCGGCGGGGTCGCGTGGTTCGCCCACATCGGCGGGTTTGTAGCCGGGCTTGCGCTGATCAAGGTCTTCCAGCGGTAGCCCTCTGGGAAGGCCTGTGGTAAGATCGGAAGGCTTGTACTGACTCATGGCGAAGGAGGGCGGTATGCAGACAGGGCTTTTCGTCATCATCGGATTGATCCTCAGCTGGGGGCTTGGTCCCCCGCCCGCAGTCGCTGCCGACATGAGCCTCGCGGGCAAGCTCACCATCTCCGTGACCGGCCGCGAGCAGGCCCTCTTCGAGAAGGCCAGTGTGAAGTTCGAGAAGCTGCATCCTCGCGTGCGGGTGCGGTTTGCGGCGACGGACGGCGGGGACCCGCTGGCGGCCCTGGCCGGAGGGGGGACCGACATCGCCGTCTTGGGCAGGATCCTCAAGCCCGAGGAGAAGGACTGGACGGGCACAACCGTCGGGTGGGAGGGGATCGCTGTTATGGTCAACGCTTCCAACCGCGTGCAGGAGGTTACCCTCAAACAGGTCACCGATCTCTTCAGCGGGTCAGCCAAGACTTGGGATGAGCTCGGGGGGCTTGAATCCAGGATCCTGGTCGTCAACCGGGAAGAGGGCAAGGGGGTGCGGCCCTACCTGGAGCAGCTTTTGAACCTGGGCGGGAAGTTCGTGAACGGGAAAGGCGTGGTGGAACCCGACAAGGAGGCCATCCGGTTCGTCTCCGGCAATCTGAACGCGGTGTCCTACATCAACCTGAGCACCGGGCTAGGCAACGTCAGCGTGGGCGTGCCGATCCGCCTGCTCACGATCAGTAAAGTCGATCCGGAGCTGGCGAACGTGTCCTCCGGGGCCTATCCGCTCCGCCGGCCGATGGTGGTGGTGACGAAGACGCCGCCTTCACCCGTCGTCAAGGCGTTCCTAGACTTCATGCTGGACAAGGAAGGACAGAAGACCGTCCAGGAGGAAGATTTCGTACCGTTGATCGTGACGAAGTAACTGCACGGATGGAGCCTGGCGCGAAGAAACCGTCGAAGCAGGCCAAGAAGGCTGACCTGCCGAGCCGTGTTCGGCTCGGTGAGTTCCTGGTCCAACGGGAGCTCATCACCCCGCAGGTCCTCGAAGAGGCGCTCCACGAGCAGCATGAGTCCGGGAAACGCATCGGCGAGATTCTGCTCGACCGTGGCCATGTCACGGAAGCGCAGCTCATCCCCTTTCTGACCAGTCTGCTCAAGCTCCCCTACACCGACGTCTCCGCCCTGGTCCTGGGCTCGGACCAGCTCAACCTAATCCCCGAGACGCTGGCCCGCAAGTACACGGTCCTGCCGGTCCGCCTGGAGGGGAAACGGCTGGACGTGGTGATGGCCGATCCCATGGACCATGAGGCGATCCAGGACCTCTCCTTCGTCACGGGGTGCCAGGTGTCGCCGACTCTCGGCAGCCGGGCCCAGATCAAGGACGCCATCGAGCGCTTCTACTCCAGGCCGGCGCCCCCCCCGCTCCTCCCGCCCCGCTCCGAGGAAGCCAGCGCGCTGGACGCCGCCGCCGAGGATGCCCCCATCGTCCCAGCGAAGCAAGCCAAGAAGGCCGACCTGCCGAGCCGTGTTCGGCTCGGTGAGTTCCTGGTCCAACGGGAGCTCATCACCCCCCAGGTCCTCGAAGACGTGCTCCACGAGCAGCGTGAGTCCGGGAAACGCATCGGCGAGATTCTGCTCGACCGTGGCCATGTCACGGAAGCGCAGCTCATCCCCTTTCTGACCAGTCAGCTCAAGCTCCCCTACACCGACGTCTCCGCCCTGGTCCTGGGCTCGGACCAGCTCAACCTGATCCCCGAAACGCTGGCCCGCAAGTACACCGTCCTACCGGTCCGCCTGGAGGGGAGACGGCTGGACGTGGTGATGGCCGATCCCATGGACCATGAGGCGATCCAGGACCTCTCCTTCATCACGGGGTGCCAGGTGTCGCCGACTCTCGGCAGCCGGGCCCAGATCAAGGACGCCATCGAGCGCTTCTACTCCAGGCATCTGGAGGGGGCGGGCCGTCTGATGGCGAGGGGCGTCGGGCAGGCGACCCCCCCGCTCCTCACACCCCGCTCCCAAGAAGCCAGCGCGCTCGACGCCGATGCCGAGGACGCCCCCGTCGTCCAATTGATGAACCTCATCATGCGCAAGGCAATCCAGCTCGGCGCCAGCGACATCCACATCGAGCCCGGCGTGCCGGAAGGCACCGTTCGGTTCAGGCTGGACGGATTGCTGTCTGATCAACTCAAGGTGCCGGTTGCGCTGCACCCGGCGCTGGTGTCGCGCATGAAAATCCTCGGCCGTCTCGACATTGCCGAGCGGCGGCTCCCGCAGGATGGATCGGTGCGCGTGAAAGTGGAAGGAGGGGAGGTGGACCTGCGCATCTCTACCATCCCGCTGCAGCACGGCGAAAAGGCGGTACTCCGCGTCCTGGACGCGTCGAGCAAGAGCCTGGAGCTCGGGGACATCGGCCTGAACCCCAGCGATTTGAAGAAGGTCCATGGGCTGATCACGCGCCATAAGGGTATGGTCGTGATCACGGGCCCTACCGGCAGTGGCAAGACCACCACGCTTTACGGCATCCTCAATCGGATCAAGTCCCCCACGACGAACATCGTCACGGTGGAGGATCCGGTCGAGTATCACTATCCGGGGCTCAATCAAATGCAGGTTAACACGGACACCGGCCTGACCTTCGCCAAGGGGCTCCGATCAATTCTCCGCCAGGACCCCGACATGGTTCTGGTCGGGGAGATCCGGGACGCCGAAACCGCTGAAATCGCCTGCCAGGCAGCGCTGACCGGCCACCTGGTCTTCACCACGCTGCATACCAACGACGCGCCTTCCACCATCACGCGACTGCGGGACATCGGGGTGCCCCACTACCTGGTGGCGTCGGTGGTGATCGGGATCATCGCCCAGCGACTGGTGCGGGTCGTCTGCCGCGACTGTAAGGCGCCCGCCCAGCCCGACGCCGCCGTGGCGACCGCGTTGGGCCTGTCGGCGGGCAGCCTGGACGGCGGCGAATACATGGCCGGCAAAGGCTGTGCGAGATGCCAGGGGACCGGCTATAAGGGGCGGACGGGCGTGTTCGAAACGTTGGTCCTGGATGCCAGAATCAGGGAGCTGATCCTCCGCGGAGCGACGGAAGAGGACATCCGAATCGCCGCGCAGGAATCCGGGATGCGCACCTTGGTGGAAGACGGGCTTGAAAAGGCCAAGGCGGGACTCACGACGATCGAGGAACTGGGTCGCATCCTCGAAATCAGCGAGTACACAGCCGCCAATTGTCCGGGGTGCGGCCGGCACCTCAATTCGGAGTACCGGTTCTGTCCGTATTGTCAGGCGGTGCTGCGTCGTGTCTGTGACGGTTGCGGGCGGCCGCTCCTCTCGGGGTGGCTGGCCTGCGCGCATTGCGGTGAGGAGTCCGGCTAGGGAGCATGGCACGATCGCACGCGATCGCAGGCGGGCACGCCACCCGCCCCGCAGAAATCTGGAACCTGCAAGACCTGCTGCGCGATCCAGCCCACGACCTGGACGTTCTGCGACAGGAGCTCGAGGAGCAGGTCCGGCGCTTCGAAGGATTTCGGGACAGGCTGGCACCGGAGATTCCCGCTGAGACGTTTCTGGACGCGCTGAAACTGGCCGAGGCGATCACCCGGACGACGAGCAGGCTCGGCGCATACGCCTACCTCTGGTTTTCTGAAAACACCAAGAACCAGTACGCCCGAGCCTTCAAGGCGGCCGTCGAGGAGATGCAGGCGGGTTTCGCGAACCGCATGCTGTTCTTCGACCTCTGGTGGCAGAAGCTCGATGACGTGAGCGCCGCCCGGCTGCTGGTCGCTGCGGGCGACTACGCGTACCACCTGGAGTCCCTGCGCCGCTTCAAGGACCACGCCCTCAGCGAGTCTGAAGAGAAGATCATCAACGTCAAGAGCGTCACCGGCCGCCGGGCGCTGGTGGGGCTCTACGACATCCTGACCAGCGGCTTGACGTACACGCTGACGATCAACGGCAAGGCCCGCGCGCTCACCCGCGAGGACCTGCTGGTGTACGTGCGCGACCCTGACGCCCGCGTGCGCGAGGCGGCCTACCGCGAGCTGTACAGGGAGTTCGCGCAGCATGCTGACGTGGTCGGCGAGATCTACAAGACCCTCGTGACGGACTGGAAGCAGGAGCACCTGGGACTGCGCAAGCACCGCTCGCCGCTCGCGGTGCGCAACCTCATGAATGACGTGCCCGAGGAGGCGGTCGAGGCCCTGCTGGCCGTCTGCGCCCGGAACGCTGGCGTCTTTCAGGACTATTTCGCGATCAAGGCCCGGCTCTGCCGCATCCGCAAGATGAGCCGGTACCACATCTACGCGCCCTTCCGCGAGGCCCGCCGGCGGTACTCGTTCGCGGCCGCCTCGGCGAGGGTGCTCGACGCGTACCGCAGTTTTTCGCCGCTCCTGGCAGATCTGGCCGGCCGGGTGCTGGAGGAGCGCCACGTGGACGTGGCAGTCCGTCCGGGCAAGCTCGGCGGGGCTTACTGCTACAGCGTGATCCCCGGCCTGACGCCGTTCGTGCTCCTGAACTTCAAGGGCGACGTCCGGGACATCGCCACCCTGGCCCACGAGCTGGGGCACGCTGTGCACGGCCTGCTGGCGGCCGACCATTCGATCTTCACCTTCCACGCCATGCTTCCCCTGGCCGAAACGGCCTCGGTGTTCGGCGAGCGTCTCCTTTCCGACGCCTTGATGGCCGAAGAGCGGGACAAGCTCGTGAAACAGGGCCTGCTCATCCGGCAGCTCGATGACGCGTACGCCACCATCATGCGGCAGGCCTACTTCGTGCGGTTCGAGCGCGAGGCGCACCGGATCATCGGCGAGGGGGGCACGATGGACGATCTCTGCCAGGTGTACCTGACCGAGCTTCGCCAGCAGTTCGGGCAAGCGGTCGCGGTACCGGATGAATTCCGGCGGGAGTGGTTGTCGATCCCCCACCTCTTCGCGAGTCCGTTCTACTGCTACGCGTACAGCTTCGGCAACCTCCTGGTGCTGGCCCTCTACGCGCTCTATCGGACTCACGGCGAGTCGTTCGTCCCTCGGTATCTCGCGCTCCTGGCGGCGGGCGGGTCGCGATCCCCGGAAGCCCTGCTGAAGGATTTCGGCGTGGACATCCGGTCGGAGAGTTTCTGGCAGGCGGGGT
>JAXIOW010000076.1:0-9307 GCA_045403215.1 Nitrospirales bacterium
GGGCATGAAAGATACGTTGATGCCTTTCGGGGTGAGCGAGGTGCAGTTCAACGGCGTCGCGGCTGAGGTGGTGCAGTGGCGTGACACGCGAATTGAAGTGAAGGTGCCGTCGAACGCGACAACCGGGCCGCTGGTGGTACGAGTCGCCTCCATGGACCCCTTGCTGGACGGGTCCTGCTGCGCACCCGTGGATTACAGTACCAGCGCGCCGCTGACATTTACGGTCAGGACCGCCATCACCCTGGAGCCTACAGAGGGGCCGTTGGGAAGCCCCGTCGTGATTTCTGGGATTGGACTTGGCCAGAGGAAGCCGGGAGAGGATGCGGTGCTCTTCAACGGCGTGCCGGCCCCGGTCCTCCAGTGGACCAATACCCAGGTCCGCGTGATGTTTCCGCTCCATGGTGCGTCGGGACCGGTGACGTTGAAGCGAGGGAACGAATCTCGGGTGGTGGGCGAGTTTCGGTTGACACCCCACAGAGTCATCGGATTTAACCCGGACACGGCGCCGGTGGGCGGGCTCATCACGATCAACGGGGAGAATTTCGGTGTGTTTTACGAGGGCGGTCCCAACCAGGTCCTCTTTGGGGGCGTCCCCGGTCGGATCTTCCAATGGGCGGACCGGGTCATTGATGTGTGGGTGCCGATCAGCGCGAAAACCGGCCCGCTGGTGGTCCGGAGGGGCGCGGGCACGGCGAAACCGGACGGATCGTGTTGCGCGGAACGCGGGTTCGCTTCGGTCGAGGCCGGCGTGTTCGCCCTGGCGGTGCCGAAGGTCGCGTCGATCTCGCCGGAGACGGCGGAAATCGGCAGCCTGATCACCATCACGGGGAGCGGGTTCGGCGAATTCATCAAGTCCGATGAGCGGACGCAGGATAATCTCTCCCGCCAAGGGCACATGCATCAGCTCACCCAATTCACGGTCAACATCGCGCGTTCGGCCGTGCTCTTTCCGGCGAATAAAGAGTTCGTCAAGGCCAGCCACGTGGCCGGCTACGTCGAGAGCTGGAGCGACACCGAGATCAAGGTGCGCGTGCCCCAGGTGGCGGTTCCGGGGACAGTCCTGCTCACTCGCGGATCATGGGATATGCTGCCTGATGGAACCTGCTGCAAAGACAAGGAATGGATTCAGATCAAGGTCGGCAACTTTACGCCGACGGGTCTCGATAAAATCACCTCGGAGTATCTCAAGAACACCCCCGATCTCGGATCAGGGCAGTGATGAGACGGCCAGACCTGGTCGGCCTCCTCCCCGTGGTGGCTGTCCTCGCGGGGCTTTTCTCGGTCACGCCGGTGCGGGCTGCCGCGCCCGCGCGCGAGCCGGTGCAGGTGGTCAAAAGCGGCACGACCTTCACGCTCTATGGGGCCGCCTTTGCCTCCCCAACCGCCGGCTGGGTGGTCGGCAGCGGAGGTACGATCCTCGCGACGACGAACGGGGGTGCCTCCTGGAAGCCCCAAAAGGGCGGCAGCCAGGAGCACCTGTACGATGCGGCGTTCCCCACGCCGAAGGTCGGGTGGGCGGTCGGGGCGCATGGCACGATTCTCAAGACCGCCGATGGCGGGGCCAAGTGGACGGCGCAAAAGAGCGGGACCATCATCAACCTCTATGACGTCACCTTTCTCGATGAGAAACGTGGCTGGATCGCCGGCGCGGACGGGACGATCCTCTCGACGGACGACGGCGGCGCCTCGTGGCAGGACCGGCCCACCGGCAGCAAAGCCCATCTCTACGCCGTCCTGTTTCTCGACGAGAAAGTCGGGTGGGCGGTCGGCGCGCTGGGCACCCTCCTGGTGACCAAAGACGGGGGGCGGACGTGGACGGTCCGCGAGAGCGGCACGCCCAGCACGTTCTTTGACATCGCGTTTCCCGATCCTACGATCGGATGGATCGCAGGCAGCAGCGGGGTCCTCCTGCAGACCCTGGACGGCGGAGAGAAATGGGAGGACCGATCCCTATCTCAGTCGATCGACTTGACCGGCCTGGCCTTCACGGACATCAAGACCGGCTGGATTGTCGGGGACCGTGGCGCGATCTTCCGGACGACGGACGGCGGGTTCACCTGGTCACCTTATGGCCGCGCCCCTCACACCACGCTCTACGGGACCGCCTTTCGCGATGGAAAGACGGGCGTAGCCGTAGGCGATAAGGGGATCATTGTCCAGATCGCGGTCCCCTAGCCGAGATTTCCCCATTCGTACTGCACGATAGCCAGCGCCGCTAGGACGGCGCTCTCCGTCCGCAAAATACGATCACCCAGCGAGACGACCTCAAAGCCGTGGCGCTCCGCCAGTTCGACTTCGCTGGCGTCAAACCCACCTTCCGGCCCGATCGCCAGTGTCACCTTGTCGGGGCGGGGCTGCCCGCGTAGTCGGTCGCGCAGAAGCGTGCGACCGGGCCCTTCCCACAACAGCCACTGACAGGCGTCATGACCGGGGTCCGCACACCAGGTGTCAAAGGAGACCGGCGCCATCACAGTCGGAATGTTCCACCGCATGCTCTGTTGCGCGGCCTCGAGCGCAATGCGCTGCCAGCGGGTGATCAGGGGACTCGCTCGTCCGGCTTTGGGGCGGACGACCGTCCGGGCAGTGAGCAGGGGGACCAGTCGGGCTACGCCGAACTCGGTCGCTTTCTGGATCGTCCATTCCATGTGGTCCCGGTTGATGAGGGCAAGCCCGACGGTGAGGCGCGGTTCGTTGCGTGGAGGAGGAGCGGATGCTGAGAGGATGTCGCCCGTGAGTCGATCGCGGTTTGTGGCCATGATGCGGACCTGGTAACGGGGCCCGCCCGATTCCCCTAGCCAGACCGTCTCGCCGGGGCGGACGCGGAGGCTGCCCTTCAGATGGCGGGCCAACGGGCCGGTGATCGAAACCGTCCCGTTTCGGATGGCGTCCCGCTCGATGAAAAAGACGGGCATGTTAACCCGGGTTATTCGAACATGTTTTTCATCTTGCTGAGGATGCCGCCCTCATGGTCGAGCGACTCGCCGCTGCTCCTGGCGTATTCCTCCAGCAGTTCCTTCTGCTTCGGAGTCAGCCTCGTGGGGATTTCGACTTTCACGCGGATGAGCTGATCGCCCGTGCCATTGCCCCGCAGGCTGGGCGCGCCGAGACCCTTGAGCCGAAAGATCTTGTCATGCTGGGTCCCGGGCAGGATCTTGATGACCGCGCCATCGCCCTTCAGCGTCGGCACGTTGATCTTCGCACCGAGCGAGGCGGCGGCGAAACTGATGGGGACTTCGCAGACGATGTCGTTGCCCTTGCGGGTGAAGGTCGGATGCGACGCGACATGGATCAGCACATAGAGGTCGCCGGGCGGGCCGCTGTTCTCCCCCGGCTCGCCCTCGTTCGCCAGGCGCAGCCTGGTACCCGTCTCGACGCCGGCCGGAATGTGCACGTTGAGCACGCGTTCCGTCTGCACCCGCTGCTGCCCGCGGCACGTCGGGCAGGGCGCGGTGATCGTATGGCCGACACCCCGGCAGCGTCCGCACGTCTTATTGATGGTGAAGAAGCCCTGTTGGAACCGGAGCTGGCCGGCGCCCTTGCAGCTCGGGCAGATCTTGATGTGTTCGGAACTCTTGGCCCCGCTGCCGCGGCACTCCGTGCAGATCTCCCATCGGGGGATCTTGAGGCTGACTTCCTTGCCGTTGATGGCGTCTTCAAAGACGAGGTTCAGGCGGTACTCGATGTCGGAGCCGCGTGTGACTCGGCGACCCCCTTGCCGCCCGCCGAAGAAGTCCTCGAAGATGTCGTTGAAGATATCGCCGAAGCCTTGCCCGAACCCTTCAAAGCCCTGCGGACCCTCGGCATGGCCGAATGTATCGTAGCGGCGGCGCTTGTCCTGGTCGCTCAGCGTGGCGTAGGCTTCGTTGATCTCTTTGAATTTCTCCTCGGCTGCCTTCTTCTCCTGCTCGCTGGTCTGGGTGTCGGGATGGTGCTGCCGTGCGAGTCGGCGGTAAGCCTTCTTCATCTCCTCCTCGCTGGCGTTCCGGTCGACGCCGAGGGTCTCGTAGTAGTCTCGTTTCACCGTCGAGGCCATGGTTCGTCATGGCGAAACACGATCATGACTTGTCCTTGTTCACTTCCGTGTATTCGGCGTCCACCACCTTTTCCTCACTCTGACCGCCGCCCGCGCTGCCGGTGCGGCCGTCGCTGCCGGACCCGCCGGCTTCCGACGCGCCCGCGCCGCTCGATGCGGTCTTTTTGTACATTTCCTCGCCGATCTTCTGCGAGGCTTTGACCAGGTTCTGCGTGGCCGAGCGGATGGCGTCCAGGTCGTTGCCCTCCATCGCCTTGCGGGTCGCCTCGATCTCCTCCCTGATCTTCTTGCGGTCCTCTTCGCCGATCTTGTCGCCGTGCTCGGAGAGGAGCTTCTCGATGCCGTAAATGCGGTTGTCGGCCTCGTTGCGGACTTCCACGAACTCCCGCTTCTTTTTATCGTCCGCCGCGTGAGCCTGGGCGTCCTTGACCATCTTCTCGATCTCGTCCTTGGACAGGCCGCTGGAAGCAGTGATCCGGATCGACTGCTCCTTCTGCGTCGCCAGATCTTTGGCCGACACATGGACGATGCCGTTCGCGTCGATGTCGAAGGCGACTTCGATCTGGGGCACGCCACGCGGCGCGGGCGGGATGCCGACAAGATCGAAATGGCCCAGCGACTTGTTGTCGGCCGCCATCTCCCGCTCGCCCTGCAGGACGTTGATCGTCACCGCCGTCTGGCCGTCCGCGGCCGTGGAGAAGATCTGGCTCTTCTTCGTCGGGATGGTCGTGTTGCGCTCGATGAGGCGCGTGTACACGCCGCCCAGCGTCTCGATGCCGAGGGTCAGCGGTGTGACGTCCAGCAGCAGCACGTCCTTCACCTCGCCTTTCAACACGCCGCCCTGGATCGCCGCGCCGACCGCCACGACCTCGTCCGGGTTCACGCCCTTGTGCGGCTCCTTGCCGAAGAACTCCCGCACGAGCTGGATGACCTTGGGCATGCGGGTCATGCCGCCGACCAGCACGACCTCATCCACGTCTTTAGCCGTGACGCCGGCGTCGGCCAGCGCCTTCTTGCACGGCTCGATGGTGCGTTGGATGAGATCGTCCACCAACTGCTCGAGCTTGGCCCGCGTCAGTTTCATCACCAGGTGCTTCGGCCCACTGGCGTCCGCCGTGATGAACGGCAGGTTGATCTCGGTCTCCTGGGAGGACGAGAGCTCGATCTTCGCGCGCTCGGCCGCTTCCTTGAGGCGCTGCAGGGCCATCCGGTCCTTTTTCAGGTCGATGCCCTGGTCCTTTTTGAACTCCTCGACCAGCCAATCCATGACCCGCAGGTCGAAGTCGTCGCCGCCCAGGAAGGTATCACCGTTGGTGGATTTGACCTCGAACACCCCGTCGCCGATTTCCAGGATGGAGATGTCGAACGTGCCGCCCCCGAGGTCGTAGACTGCGATCCGCTCGTCCTTCTTCTTGTCCAGACCGTAGGCCAGCGAGGCGGCCGTCGGCTCGTTGATGATGCGGAGCACGTTGAGGCCCGCGATCTGGCCGGCGTCCTTGGTGGCCTGCCGCTGGCTGTCGTCGAAGTAGGCGGGCACCGTGATGACGGCTTCCGTCACCGGCTCGCCCAGGAAGTCTTCCGCGGTCTGCTTCATCTTCTGGAGGATCATGGCCGAGATTTCGGCCGGGCTGTAACGCTTCCCGCGGATCTCGACGTGCGCGTCGCCGTTCGGGGCGGACACGACCTTATAGGGAAGGCGTTTCAACGCTTCGCGCACTTCCTTGGAGTCATACTTCCGCCCGATCAGGCGTTTGATCGAGTAGACGGTGTTCTCCGGATTCGTGATGGCCTGGCGCTTGGCGATCTGGCCCACCAGGCGTTCGCCCTTCTCGGTGAACCCCACCACCGACGGGGTGGTCCGGTTCCCCTCCGCATTGGCGATGACGACCGGGTCACCTCCCGACATGATGGCCACGCAGGAGTTCGTTGTCCCAAGATCGATTCCGATTACTTTACCCATGGTCCTTCTCCTTCAGCTATTAGGGCGTCGACTTCACTGGTGCGTCCCGGCATTCGCCCGGGCCGCTCGCGGCGACCGTCACTATCGCTGGCCTCAGCACGCGGTCATGCAGGTAGTAACCCTTTTCGAATTCTTCCACGATCGTATTCGGCGCCTGTCCTTGGGGGTCCACCGTTGCCACTGCCTGGTGCACGGCCGGATCGAAGGGCAGTCCCACGCTGGGGATCGGCCTGACACCGAAACGGGACAAGACCTCCAAGTACTGCTTGGACGTCAGCTCCACGCCTTCGATCAGGCCGTTTGTGCCGCCCGATTGCCGAGCGTGCTGGAGCGCTCGTTGCAGGTTGTCCAACACGGGTAGCAACTCTCTCAGGAGGCGCTCATGGATGTACTTCGTGTACTCCGCCTGGTCCTTCTGCGCCCGTTTCTTGTAGTTCTCGAATTCCGCGGCCAACCGGAGATACCGGTCACGGACGGCCTTGATATCTTCTTCGAGGGACTGAGGCTGCCGTGCGCTGGCGCTTGAATCAGACTCCGCCGTCTCGGCGGCCGTGGCATCGGTATCCGGCACCGCCTCCTCGGCGCTAGGCTCCGTCTTGTCGAACGTATCCGACCCGCTTGTTTTTTCTACAGAATCGCTCTTTTTTCTCATGACGGATACCCAGTGTTGTTTTAAAGTAGCCATCGCATGCCGGTAATCAAGCCAAGCGGCCGGTTTCCCTAGAAAATTCTTCCGGAGCAGAGGGAGTTAGGACGGCCTGTTCAGGGTGTAGATGAGGGCGAGCCCTTCGAGGGTCAGGTGGGGCCGTACCTCACGGATCGTCCGGGATTCCGGCGCAATCAGGCCCGCGAGCCCGCCGGTCGCCACCACGAAGCAGTCCTGACCTAGCTCTTGCTGGATCCGGCGCACGAGCTCATCGACCAGTCCGGCGTGCCCGAGCATCAAACCAGACTGCATGCTGGTCACAGTGTCCGGGCCGATGGCGGTTTTGGGCCGGATCAGCTCGATCTCTGGAAGCTTCGCGGCCCGGTTGAACAGGGCCTCGGCGGAGATCCGCAGTCCCGGGGCGATGGCGCCGCCCAGGTACTCTCCCGCGGCTGTGACTGCGCAGAAAGTCGTGGCGGTCCCGAAATCCACGATGATGATGGGCCCGCCATATCGGCGGTAGGCCGCTGCCGCATTGACGATCCGGTCGCTGCCGACTTCGCGAGGGTTGGTGTATTCGATGGTCAGGCCGGATTCCAACTCGTGGGACACGAGTAGCGGGAGGCAGTGGAGGTAGGTCTCGGACAGTTCCTCGAAGAGCGGGGTCAGCGGGGGCACGACGCTCGACAGGATGACGCCGCCCACGCGATCCGGGCTGATCCCTTTAACCCTCAGGAGATCCAGGAGCAGGATGGCGTACTCGTCGGTGGTCTTGGAGTGGTCCGTGCCCACTCGCCAATCGGCCAGGAGCTTGTCGCCGTCGAAGACGCCCCAGACGATGTTCGTGTTGCCGATGTCGATCGCGAGCAACATTGTGAAACCGTTATACGTTATGCGTTAACCGTTAATCGTTGGATTCGGACCATTGGAAGCTTCACGATTCACGTTTAACGTTTCACGATTTACGTCTTAGCGCAAGTGTACGACATTTCCGGCGCGGATTTCGAGAACCTTTCCATTCTTGGCGCGAAGACGCAGCGCGCCGTCGGAGGCGAGTCCTTCGGCTGTCCCTTCAATCTGCTCGCTGCCGATCAACTCGACCCGGACTGGTTTGCCGATGGTGTCGCAGGCCGCTTGATACGCGGCAGCGACGCTGCCGGGTCCGTGGGCGCACACGTGATCGTACAGGCGCTCCAATTCTCCCAGCAGCGTGGCCAGGAGTCGGCCCCTGTCGACAGGTGATCCCGTCGCGATCAAGAGCGAGGTCACGGTCGAGCGAAGTTCTTCCGGGAAGGCTTCGATCGGCATATTCACGTTGATGCCGATGCCAACCACCATCGCGCGTCCGCTCGTCGGACCGGTTCCGATCGCATCAACCAGGATGCCGGCCACCTTGCGTCCAAGCCCGTCCCGGACGACGAGCACGTCGTTGGGCCACTTCAGTCTGACGTCGAGAGTGGTCAGCGCTAGGATGGCGCGGAGCACCGCCACCGCAGCCAACATGGGCATCCAGGTAACCGTTTCCGGGGGAAGCGTCCGGGCCAGGAGAATGGACACGTACAGGTTGAGCCCGTGTGGGGAGAGCCAGGTCCGCCCCAATCGGCCACGGCCCGCCGTTTGGGACTCGGCGACCACCACGGTGCCATCAGGCACGCCCTGATGCGCGAGGTCCGCCAGGACGCGATTCGTCGAGTCCACTTCGTCGTGCAGGAGGAGAGTCGTCCCGATCACGCGGGTTGACAGATGTGAGCGGATTGTGTCGAGCGAGAGGGGAGGAGAAGACGCCGCGGTCACTTGGGGACGATATCCATGCTGAGGTTGACGGCCGGGGCCGAGTGCGTCAGCGCGCCGACCGAGATGAGGTCCGGTCCTGCCGCGGCGATTTCGCGCACGTTGCTCAAGGTGACCCCTCCGGAGACTTCGATCATGGCGCGTCCCTTGATCAACTCGACGGCCTTGCGTATAGCGGGTACATCCATATTGTCGAGCAGAATGATGTCGGCTCCTCCATCCAAGGCAGCTCGCACCTCTTCGAGGGTCTTGGCTTCCACCTCAATTTTCAACCCGTGCGGAGCCCGTTCCCGGGCCAGTCGGCAAGCCTTCGCAACGTCGCCTCCTGCCAGCGCGAGATGGTTGTCCTTGATCAGAATGCCGTCCGCCAGGCTATGCCGATGATTCCTACCTCCTCCGAGCGTCACAGCCCATTTTTCCAAGTCCCGCAGGCCCGGCGTCGTCTTCCGGGTATCGACGATGCTGGTCTTGAACCCCTTGACCGCGTCGCAGAATTTTGCCGTCAGCGTGGCGATGCCGGACAGATGCTGCAGGAAGTTCAAGGCTACGCGCTCGCCTTGCAGCATGGACCGTCCGTCTCCGGTGACGGTGAGCACTGTGGCGCCGGCAGGGATCCGGTCGCCGTCGGCGAAGGAGGGAGAGCAGGTCAGCGACGGGTCCACCTGCGCGAAGACCTCGACCGCGACGGCGAGACCGGCTAACACAAGCCCATCGGGTTCCTCGGCGACGATCGTCCCGATGGCGGGGGCTTCTTTGGCAAACAAGGCCTGGGTCGTCACGTCACCTGATCCCAGGTCTTCGGCTAGAGCTCTGGCGACGATGTCGCGAATGTTCACGCCGAACCTCCGGCCATCTGGTTAAGACGCCGAAGCTCGCC